>NZ_PSUZ01000018.1:0-82148 GCF_002932095.1 Rathayibacter sp. AY1G1 | reverse complement strand
GAGGCCGTCTTCGACCAGATCGAGGCAGACCTGTCGGGGGAGGAGAGCGAGGCCGACCTCGACGACACCCTCTTCACCGTCGCCGAGGTCGTCGAGCACTTCCTCGACTTCCTCACCGACGAGGACCTCTGGACCGGCACCGACGAGGAGCTGGACGAGTGCCAGGCCGTCCTCGACGAGGTCCTCGACCTCGCCGGCTCCTTCGTGGAGGCCGTGCTCGACGACCTCGCCGAGCTCGACGAGGTCCCGGCCGAGGAGCAGCTCTCCGCCGTGCGCGCCACCGCTCTCGTGCACGCCGCCGACGTCGTGGTCGAGCACCTCGCCGCCGACGACGGCGCGACCCTCACCGAGCGCGCCGCCCGCGAGATCGCGGTCGAGGCGGGCATCTCCTCCGCGGGATCCACCCCGAGCGACGACTCCGTCCGCATCCCGGTCTCGGCCTGGTGGGACGCGCTGGTCGGCTCGGCCGTGCTCGAGCAGGAAGGATCCGCCGCAGGTCTCGGCGAGGCCGCCGTGCTCTGGCGCAGCTCCGACGCGCACGAGGCCGCCGCCGAGCGCATCGCCTACGTCGCCCGCTTCCTCGAGCAGTGGATCCTCAGCGCCCAGACCGCGCTGGCGGCCGCCGACACCGAGGACGGCGCCTTCTCCCCGGAGGAGCGCGCGGTCACCACCACCGACGCCGTGCTGGTCCGCATCGCGGTCGCCTGCCAGGCCGAGATCCACCCGGGCCTGGTCGTCGGCGAGCTGGTCGACGAGCTGGCAGCCGACTCCGGAGTCTCGCTCGACGAGGCCCTCGACGAGCGCGAGCGCATGGTCGGCACGGCCGAGCGGATGCTCGACGACACCGCCGAGCTCGGGCTGCTGCTGCACTCGCCCGAGTTCGGCTACGCGGTGCCGGAGGGCCTCGCGCCCGTCCTCGCCTCCGTCGTCCGCGCGACGGTCGTCCTCCTCGGCGAGCGCGAGGCCACCCGCCTCGAGATCCTCGACGAGGCGACCCAGGACACGGCGACGGCCTACGCGCTCCACGTCGCCCTGCTCGGGACCAAGCCCGTCGTCTGGCGGCGCCTCGAGCTCTCCTCCGAGTCGTCGCTGCGCGATCTGCACCTCGCGCTCCAGCTCTCGCTGGGCTGGACCGACGCGCAGCCGCACTACTTCAGCGTCGGCGTGCCCGACGAGGAGCAGGCTCCGATCGGCTCGCCGTCCGACGCGGAGGAGTTCGGCGCCGACCTCGTGGACGAGGCGGGCGTCGCGCTCGCCGAGGTGCTCGAGCAGGAGCAGGACGAGCTCTTCTACGTCTACGACCTCGAGGACGAGTGGCGCCACGTCATCCGTCTGGAGTCGATCGCGCCGCTGTCGTCGGCTCTGCCGCGCTGCACGGGCGCGCGCGGCGCGGCTCCGCTCGACGTGCCGGGAGGCCCCGCGGCCTGGGCCGACACGGTGCGGGCGGCGACGGACCCGTCCTCGGCCGACCACGCGGAGGCGCTCGAGGCTCTCGGCCTCGCCGCCGGAGCCTCGTTCGATCCGGCCGCGGTCGACGTCGACGGCATCAACCGCTCGCTCGGACTCCTGCGCTCCGCGGTCTGACGCCCCGCCGGAGGGCATCACCGGAGGAGGCCCCGCTCCCGCTCACCGCGGGCGGCGGGGGCCTCCTCCGGTGCGGGGCGTCACAGGGTGAGCAGCAGCTTGCCGATGTGGCCGGAGGAGCGCATCACGTCGTGCGCCCGCTCGGCCTCGGCGAGCGGGACCACCTCGTCCACCACCGGTCGCACCGTCCCGGCGGCGACCAGCGGCCAGACCTCCGCGCGCACCTGCGCGACGATCGCGCGCCGCTCCTCCAGGGGCCGGGCGCGGAGGGTCGTGGCGTGCACCGCCCCGCGCTTGCGCATCAGCACCCCGAGATCGAGCGAGCCCAGCGCACCGGACTGGTTGCCGATGAACACCACGCGCCCGCCCACGGCCAGCGCCTCCAGGTCTCGCGCCAGGTAGTCGCCGCCGACGGGGTCGAGGATCACGTCGACGCCGAGCCCGCCGGTCGCCTCGCGGATCCGCTCGACGAAGTCCTCCTCGCGGTAGTCGATCAGGACGTCGGCGCCGAGCGCGCGGCACGCCTCGAGCTTGCGGGCGCTGCCGGCCGTGACGGCGACGCGGGCGCCGAGGGCGGCGGCGATCTGGATGCCCGTGGTCCCGATCCCGCTCCCGCCGCCGTGGAGGAGGACGGTGTCGCCGGATCCGAGCCCGGCCACCATCACGAGGTTCGACCAGACGGTGGACGTCGTCTCCGGGAGGGCGGCGGCCGAGACGAGGCCGACGCCGTCCGGCACCGGCAGCACCAGGCCCGCGTCGACCGCGACGTACTCGGCGTAGCCGCCGCCGGAGAGCAGCGCGCAGACCTCGTCGCCCTCCGCGAACCCGGTCGCGTCCTCGCCGAGCGCGACGACCGTGCCGGACACCTCCATCCCGAGGATCTCGGAGGCGCCGGGCGGCGGCGGGTAGACCCCGCCGCGCTGGCCGAGGTCGGCGCGGTTGACGCCGGCGGCCGCGACGCGGACGAGGACCTCGCCGGGTCCGGGGGAGGGCGTCGGCACCTCCTCCAGCACGAGTCGGGAGTCGGGGCCGGGGTTCTCGATGCGGATCGCCTGCATGAGGGGGATGCTACGCCGCGGGCCTCGGCGCTCGCGGTGCTCCCGTCCGGCGCGGGGCCGGCTCAGCGCTGCTCCGCCAGGAACGCCAGCACCGCGTCCTTGAAGCCCCGCGCGGGCACGGTGCTGGTGTGGTCGCGGCCGGGGACGCTCACGAACCGCGCCCCCGCCTCCGCCGCCAGCAGCTCACCGCCGGGAGCGATCGGATCCGCGCCGCCGGTCACGAGCAGCGTCGGCAGGCCGGGGTGCCGCCCGTGCTCCGGGTGCGCCCCGCCACGGACGCCGTCGGCCACCGCCACCAGCGCCGCGAGGTCATTGCCCTGCACGCCCTCCGCCATGCCGATGAAGGCGCGGGTGAAGCCGTCGTCGATCTCGCCGCCGGAGGCGACGCGGGCCCGGGCCGCCTCCGCGTCGAAGGAGCGGAGGGGCTCGCCCACCGTCAGCCCGCCGAGGCTCAGCGATGCGAGCCGCTCCGGGTGCTCGAGCCCCAGCACCCAGCTCATCCGGGCGCCGAGGGAGTAGCCGAGGACGTGGGGCGCGTCGAGGTCGTAGGAGTCGAGCACCCGCACCAGGTCGGCCACCATGGCGTCCACGCTGTAGGAGTCGGAGTGGTGCGGCTTCTCGCTCGCGCCGTGCCCGCGCTGGTCGAGCGCCACGACGCGGTACCCGGCCCGGTGCAGCGTCCGCAGCCAGCCCGACGTCTCCCAGTTGAGCACGGCGTGGGAGGCGAAGCCGTGCACGGCGAGGACGGTCGGGGCGCTCTCCTCGCCGACGGAGTAGGTGGCCAGTCTCACTCCGTCGTCGGCCACGACGTACACGGGCGGAGGGAAGGCGATCACTTCACCACCCTGCCCGCCGCCGCGGGGTCGAGGGGGCACCGCGCCGCGGACACGCCGGGCGGAGTCCCAGGAGCGGAGAGCCGCCGTGCCCGGTGTCCCCGAACGGTCAGCGCGGCGGACGGGTGGAGCGGGCGAAGGGCACGGCGATCCAGAGGCGCACGGTGCGTCCCTGGCCGGACCGGATCCCGAGGACGACGCACAGCACGAGGTTGAGCACGGCCAGCGCGAGGATCGCCGAGATCGTCGCGAGCGGCCAGTCGGCGCCGAGCGAGTCGCGCACCGACACCAGCGCGAGGTGCAGCGGGACCAGCATCAGCTGGAGTGCGAGGTAGGTGAGCTGCCAGTTGACGGCGACCAGGCCGTTCCGGTCGCTGAGGGTGCCGATCCGCCGCCGCGACCCCCACACCATCACGGTCGCCGTGAGGGAGATCACAGGGGAGATCACCACGAAGCCGGCGAGCGCCGAGAGCCCGGCGAACCAGACGGCCCGGGCGCCCTTGCGGTCCCGGGTGCGGTGCCGCAGCTCGTCGTCGTCCATCGCCGCCTCCTCGCGCCGGGACCAGTCTCGCACCCGCCCCCGCGTCGAGGCGGGGGATCGCCCCCGAGTTCCGGGGGTTCCCCGGATGGGGCGGGTCCGGGCGCGTCCGTAGCGTGGAGGCATCGCCGGAGCACACCGGCAGCACCGCCGGCCCGCCCGGCGGCACCGCATCCCGCCGGGCGACCGGCACCCGAGAAGGAGCACACCGTGACCACCGACGACCGCACCGCCCGCCTCTCCACCCCCGCCGACGAGCAGCCGACCGTGGACCTGGGCGCGACCGCCGTCCTCACCGAGGAGCGGCCGTCCGCCGGAGAGCGCCCCGCCGCCGAGGAGTCCGCCTCCTCGCAGCAGGCCCGCGCCCCCTACGGCACTCCCGCCGTCCCGCCCGCGGCGCTCGCCCCGGCGCCCTCGACCCCGTTCTCGCTCACGAGCCTGATCCTCGGCGTCACCTCCGTCTTCTTCGGACTGACCGTGATCGCTCCGGCCGCGGGCCTGGTCTTCGGCATCCTGGGCCTGCGGAGGGAGCCGACCGGCCGCACGCTCTCGATCTGGGGCATCGTGCTCAACTCCGTCATGCTCGGCCTCGTCCTGCTGTTCGCGCTCGCCGTGCTCGTCGTGGTCGTGCTCGTGCCGCTCGCGGCCCTCGCGTCGGGCAGCGACTACCGCTGATCCGCCGCTTCCCGCGTCCCGCGCCTCCTGTCCGCTCCGGCGGCGGGAGGCGCGGGACTTCCGCGCCCGCCGAGCGGACGCTCCGCGCCCGCGTCCGCCGCCGCCCCGTGCCCCGGCGATAGGCTGGCCGCGCAGTTCGCGAGCCCCCTGCACCCTCCGGGGCCGCACGACGACAGCAACGGAGCTGGACGTGACCCTCGCACCGAGCACCCTCCCCGACCGCGACCCGGAAGGCAGAGCCCTGGACGACACCGAGACCCCCGCCACGCGCACCGAGAGCGACTCCCTCGGCTCGATGGAGATCCCCGCCGAGGCCTACTGGGGCATCCACACGGCGCGGGCCCTCGACAACTTCCCGATCTCGAAGCGCCCCATCTCGATCTACCCCGATCTCGTCCGGTCCCTCGCGACGGTCAAGCTCGCGGCCGCCCGGGCCAACACCGAGCTCGGCACCCTCGCCCCCGCCAAGGCCGAGCTGATCGAGGCCGCGTGCCGCCGCATCATCGACGGCGAGTTCCACGACCAGTTCGTGGTCGGGGTGATCCAGGGCGGCGCCGGCACCTCGACGAACATGAACGCGAACGAGGTCGTCGCCAACGTCGCACTCGAGATCGGCGGCTTCGAGCGGGGCGACTACGCGCACCTGCACCCCCTCGACGACGTCAACCGCAGCCAGTCCACCAACGACGTCTACCCGACCGCGATCAAGATCGCGATGACCTGGTCGCTGCGCCGCCTGCTCGACGAGCTGGCGCTGCTGCGCGAGTCGTTCTCCCGCAAGGCGGTCGAGTTCGGCAGCGTCCTGAAGGTCGGCCGCACGCAGCTGCAGGACGCGGTGCCGATGACGCTCGGCCAGGAGTTCCACGGCTTCGCGACGACCCTCGGCGAGGACCACGCCCGCCTCTCCGAGACCATCTGGCTGCTCGCCGAGGTCAACATCGGAGCCACCGCGATCGGCACAGGCATCACCGCCGATCCGCGCTACGGCGCGGCTGCTGTCCGCCACCTCAACGAGATCACCGATCTCGACCTCGAGATGGCGCAGGACCTCGTCGAGGCGACGAGCGACACCGGCGTCTTCATGTCGTTCTCGAGCGCGCTCAAGCGCTCGGCGATCAAGCTGTCCAAGATCTGCAACGACCTGAGACTCCTCTCCTCGGGCCCTCAGGCCGGCTTCGGCGAGATCAACCTGCCTCCGCGCCAGGCGGGATCCAGCATCATGCCCGGCAAGGTGAACCCGGTCATCCCCGAGGTGGTCAACCAGGTCGCCTACTCGGTGGCCGGGGCCGACGTCACGGTCACGATGGCGGCCGAGGCGGGTCAGCTCCAGCTCAACGCCTTCGAGCCGGTGATCGCGCACTCGCTGCTGCAGAGCATCACCTGGATGACGCAGGCCTGCAGGACGCTCCGCGAGAACTGCATCGACGGCATCACCGCGAACGTCGACCGGCTCGAGGCCATGGTCGCCTCCTCGGTCGGGGTCGTGACGGCGCTCACGCCGAGCATCGGCTACACCGCGTCCGCCGCCCTCGCGAAGGCCGCCCTCGCGACCGGCCGCAACATCGCCGACCTGGTGGTCGAGGCGGGGCTGATGTCCCGCGAGGAGGTCATGCGGCTGATCTCGCCGGCGCGGCTCTCGGGCATCGAGGCGATGACCGCGGCGCTCCCGATCATCGACCCCGCGCCGGAGGCGTGACCGCGGCCGCGAGGCGCGCCCCGGCGTAGCTGCGCCAGGGCGCCCAGCGGCGCCCGGCCTCGGCCAGCCCGCGCTCGCCGGCGGGCAGGCCGCGCGCCGCCGCGCCCCGCCGGAGCACGGGATCCCCTGTGAGCAGGACGTCGGGATCTCCGGTCGCCCGCTGTGCCACCTCGGCCGCCGTGGCCGCGTCGATCCCGGGGACCGCCAGCAGCTGCTCGGCGAGCTCCTCCCGGTCGGCGTCGAGCCGCAGGGCTCCCTCGGCGAGCATCGTGCAGGTCCGCACCAGCACGTCGGCGGATCCGCGGAGCACGTCGGCGGCGTGCTCGGCGATCACCGCGGGGGAGGGGAAGGCGCGTGCGATCGATCCGCTCGCCACGGACTCCGGGAGCGTCGCGCCGAGCGCCGCGACCAGCCGTGCGGCCTCCCGCCGGCCGAGCAGCGCGCGCACCAGCGTCTCGGCCGGGTCGACGGAGCCGGGCACGCGGACACCGGGGCGGGCGGCGACGCTCGGAGCGAGTGCGGGATCGGCCGCGAGGGCCTCGTCCACGGCGCGGGCGTCCGCGTCCAGGTCGAGCAGCCGCCTCACCCGGGCGACCAGCGGCCCGACGTCGGCGACGGAGACGAGCGTCGCGCTGCAGCGGACGCTCTCCCCGTCCGCCGCCAGCCGGATCAGCGCCGCGCCCCCGGGCAGGACGAGCGAGCGCGCGTAGCCGCCGGGGGACGCCTCCTCGATGCCCGGGAGCGCGGTGCCGCCGAGCACGTCGAGCACCCCGGGATCGAACGGAGCCCGCACTGCCAGCCGGAGCTCCAGCGTGGTCGCGCCGTCGTGGACGCTCGCCTCGGAGCGCGTGCCGCGGGCCGAGGCGCGCAGGGCCGTCGGGGTCCGCTCGTACACCTCCGCCAGGGTCGCGTTGAACTGCCGGATGCTCGTGAAGCCGGCGGCGAAGGCGACGTCGGACACGGGCAGGTCGGTGCTCGTGAGCAGGAGCCGGGCGGTCTGGGCGCGCTGGGCGCGAGCGAGGGCCAGCGGAGGCGCGCCCAGCTCCTCGCGCAGGATGCGGCCGAGGTGGCGCGCGCCGTAGCCGAGCCGGGCGGCCAGCCCCTCGACCCCCTCGCGGTCGACCACTCCGTCGGCGATCAAACGCATGGCGCGCGCCGCCGTGTCGTCGCGCAGGTTCCACTCGGGGGAGCCGGGGACAGCGTCCGGCAGGCAGCGCTTGCAGGCGCGGAGCCCCGCCTCGTGCGCTGCGGCGGCCGTCGGGTAGAAGCGCACGTTCGCGCGCCGCGGCGTGATGGCGGGGCAGCTCGGACGGCAGTAGATGCCGGTGGAGTGCACGCCGGTCAGGAACCGCCCGTCGAACCGGGAGTCGCGGGAGGCGACGGCGCGGTAGCGCTCCTCGAAGAGCGGATCGGAGTCGGGCACGCCTCGAGCCTCGCACGCGGCGACGTCGAGCAGGAGCGGGAATCGGACACGGGCGTCCGCACCCCGGCCCTCCTCCAAGCGCCCGGCGCGTGTCAACCGCCGACAGCGCACCCCGCCCGTGCCCTACTGTCGGCCCCATGAGCGCCTATCCGCCGCCCGCACCGCCCGCCACCGCCCGCCCCTCCGTCGTGCCGACCGTGCTCGGCTCGATCGGCGTGGCGCTCCTCGGGATCCTGCTGCTGCTCGTGCTCGCCTACGTGGTTCTCGGACTCGGCGTCAGCGCCGCGGGGATCTGCGCGGTCATCGCCCTCGTCCCGCTGACCGTGGTCCTGCTGGGCGTCCGCTGGGTCGACCGGTGGGAGCCGGAGCCAGCGCTGGGCCTGTGGTTCGCGTTCCTCTGGGGCGCGGCCGGGTCCGTCGCGATCGCGCTCCTGGTCGACCTCGGCGTGCAGATCGCCGTCTACGCGTCCGGGCAGCAGCCGAGCGGATCCGACTTCGTCGGCGCCGTGATCCAGGCGCCGCTGGTCGAGGAGACGGCCAAGGGGATCGGCGTCCTCCTCGTCCTGCTGATCTGGCGCCGGACCTTCGACGGGCCCGTCGACGGCATCGTCTACGCGGCCGTCGTCGCCTCCGGGTTCGCCTTCGTCGAGAACATCC
Source organism: Rathayibacter sp. AY1G1 (assembly GCF_002932095.1). NCBI lineage: Bacteria > Bacillati > Actinomycetota > Actinomycetes > Micrococcales > Microbacteriaceae > Rathayibacter > Rathayibacter sp. AY1G1. The sequence goes on along the minus strand of NZ_PSUZ01000018.1, from coordinate 73,684 downwards.
TCTACTTCGGCAGCGCGCTGGTGGAGGGCGGTCTCGGCTCGCTCGCCGTGACCTTCTTCCTCCGCGGGGTGCTCTCGCCCTTCGCGCACGTGCTCTTCACCGCCTGCACGGGCGCGGCCCTCGGCTTCGCCTCGAACCGGCCCGCCGTCGCGCGGCTGCCCATCGCCCTGCTCGGGCTGGCGCTCGCCGCGTTCCTGCACGCGCTCTGGAACGGCTCGTCGTTCCTGGTGTCCGACTGGTTCGGCTTCTACGGCGTGGTCCAGGTGCCGCTGTTCGCGGTCGCCGTGGTCGTGGTGGTGCTGCTGCGCCGGCAGGAGCGGCGCGTGACGCTCCAGCGGCTCGACGACTACGCCGTCGCCGGCTGGCTCTCGCCGGCCGAGGTGCGGATGATCGGCACCGCGGAGGGGCGCCGCACCGCCGCTCGCTGGGCCCGGAGCGCGGGAGGGGACCGGCCGCGGGCGATGCGGGACTTCCTCCGCTCGGCGACGCGGCTCGCGCACCACCGGCAGCACCTCCTGCTCAGCCGCGGCGGACGCACCGGAGCGGTCGACGAGCAGGTCCTGCTCGACGAACTCGTCGCCCGCCGGGCGGTGCTCACCCGCTGAGCCGGGGCCGCCCCCGCTCAGCCCCGGCGCGCTAGGCGGAGGCGCTGCGCACGCGGCGCTCGCCGGCCGTCACGGGCACGCCGAGCCGGTTCTGCGCGGGCGGCAGCGGGCAGTTGTAGTGGGGCGAGAAGCCGCACGGCGGGATGTACGCCCGGTTGAAGTCCAGGAGCACCGGAGCGGGGGTGCCCGCGTCGGCCGCGCCGCCGATCCGCTGCACGACGAGGAAGCGGCCGACGGGGTAGCTCGCGAGCTCCGGGTCGTCGCTGCGGTTGGTCGGATCGCCGAACGGGACGAGGAGCGTGCCGCCGTCGTCGAACGCCGCGACCGTGTACTCGCGGGCGCGCCCGTCGTCCACGAGCGAGAAGGTGATGTCGCCGGGCACGACGAGCTCGCGGGTGGCGCCGTTGTCGCGCAGGTGCTCGAACGGGACCGTGCGGTCCTCGGCGACCGGCTCGAACCACGCCTCGAGCACCCAGGCGGCGTCGAACGGGAAGGTCTCGATGGCGTCGAAGGACCGGATGCCGTCGGAGGCCGCGTCCCAGACGCGGTAGCCGTACTCGGGCTCGCCGGTGTCGAGGTTCTCGCGGCGCATCCGCGTCAGGGTCGCCGAGGGGCCGTAGCCGGCCAGCGCCTGCTCGTCGTCGACGCTCTCGCCGGGCTCGAGCCAGCGCGTCTCGACGAGGGCGAGATCGCCCCGGGGTCCGGTGACGCGCTCGACGCGTCGGGCGAGCCACGACTCCCAGCCGGCGCGTGCCGACTCCGTGAGGTCGATCGAGGCGCGGGAGGGGGCGGTGACGCTGCTGCTCGGAGTGGCCATGGGGCGTGCAACGCGGGGCCGTCCGGTTCTCTTCCCGGTCGATGACCGGACGGAGGACGGACACCCGCGAGAAAGCGCTCGACGCCCTGCGGCAGCGGCAGGGCCGGCTGCTCGGACGGGGCGTCGAGCTCTTCGTGAGAGAGAGGATGCTCCTCCGCGGCGCCGAGCGCAAGAGGCATCCGGATCCCGCTGTCGGCACGGCCCGCTTCGGATCGCTCGGTAGACTGGACCGCCTGTTTTCCCGCGGCCCCCGGAGCGCATCCCGCGCCTCCCGGCCCGCGGCGGCGGACCCTCGGAAGGCGGACGATGACGGACGGCAGCACTGTGCAGGCCACCGAGCTCTCTCGGGAGCGCGACTACGTGGCGGCGCTCTACGCCCGCCTCGAAGAGCTGATCGCCCAGGCCCGCGAGGCTCTGGACACGGTCCGCATCGAGAGCGTCGGCGGCAACCACCAGAGCCGCTCCGAGCGCGACGCCTACGCGCGGCTCTACGAGGACCGCATCCGCTCGCTCACCGGCGCCGACGACCGGCTCGCCTTCGGCCGGCTGACGCTCGCGGACGCCGACGCCGAGCACCGCTACATCGGCCGGATCGGCCTGCGCGACGAGGAGCAGGACACGCTGCTGCTCGACTGGCGCGCCCCGCAGTCGGCCGCGTTCTACCAGGCCACCGCCGCCCGGCCGATGGGGACGCGCGCCCGGCGCCACCTCACCACTCGGGGCCGCGAGGTCCTCCGCTTCGAGGACGAGGTCTTCGACGAGGAGCTGCTGCGCGAGGGCACCGTGCTGCAGGGCGAGGGCGCGCTCATGGCGGCCCTCGGTGCGCAGCGCACCGGCCGGATGCACGACATCGTCGCGACCATCCAGAGCGAGCAGGACCGCATCATCCGGTCCGAGCTGCGCGGCGTGCTCGTCGTGCAGGGCGGGCCGGGCACCGGCAAGACCGCGGTCGCCCTGCACCGGGCCGCCTACCTCCTCTACTCCTACCGCGACCGCATCGCCTCCTCCGGCGTGCTCGTGGTCGGCCCCTCACGCTCCTTCCTCCGCTACATCGAGGCGGTGCTGCCCTCGCTCGGCGAGACGGGTGTCGTCCTCTCGACGCTCGGCCAGCTCTACCCGGGCCTCGACCTCGTCGAGGAGGACGTGCCCGCGGTCGCCCGCGTGAAGGGCTCGGCGCGGATGGCGGAGCTGCTCAAGCGCGCGGTCCGCTCCCGCCAGACCGTCCCGGCCGAGACCCAGGTGCTCGACGTCAACGGCGAGAAGCTCCGTCTGGAGCCGCAGGACGTGGAGCGCGCGATCACCCGCGCGCGCGACACCCGCAAGCCGCACAACGAGGCGCGCGTCTCCTTCGTCAAGACGCTGCTCTCGCAGCTCACCCGCCAGCTCGCCGATCAGCTGCGGAGCCACGGCAGCACGGTTGACGAGGCCGACGAGGCGGTGCTGCGCGAGGACGTGCGGACCGCCCACGACGTCCGCGTCGCTCTCAACACCGCGTGGATCCCGCTGACCCCCGAGAAGCTGCTGCAGGACCTCTACGCCCGTCCGAACTGGTTCGCGACCCTCACGCCGCGCTGGACCGCCGCGCAGCGCTCCCTCCTCCGCCGAGACCGCGACGCTCCGTTCACGGTCTCCGACGTACCGCTGCTCGACGAGGCCGCGGAGCTGCTCGGCGCCTACGACGACCACGCCGACGCCTCGAAGAAGGCCGAGAAGGAGCAGCGCAAGCGCGACGTCGAGAACGCGGAGGCCGCCATCCGCAACATGGGCGTCGACGGCCTCGTCAACGCCAAGGACCTCGCGGCCGGCTTCGCCGAGCGCTCGGTGCTCGGGACCACCGCCGAGCGGGCCGCGGCCGACCGCACCTGGACCTACGGGCACGTCGTGGTCGACGAGGCGCAGGAGCTCTCGCCGATGCAGTGGCGGGTGCTGCTGCGCCGCTGCCCGATGCGCTCGTTCACGATCGTGGGCGACGTCGCGCAGGCGTCCGGCGCCTCCGCCGCCTCGAGCTGGGACGCCGCGCTCCGCGACACCTTCGGCCGCCAGGGCCGGGGAGTGGAGGCGGCGCCGTGGCGCCTGGAGGAGCTGACGGTCAACTACCGCACGCCCGCGCAGATCGTCGCCTTCGCCGAGCGGACGGCGCGCGAGAACGGGCTGGAGATCACGCCGGGGGAGGCCGTGCGCTCCACCGAGTGGCCGGTGCGGACGATCCGCGATCGCGGCGACGCGAGCCTCTCGGAGCGCGTGCTGGCGGCCGTCGTCGAGGACCGGGCGATCGAGGCGGAGGGGACGCTCGCGGTCATCGCGCCCGACGACGACCTCGCCGCGATCGCCGAGCGCCTCGAGGAGCGGTTCGGCCGGGAGGTGGGCCGTGGAGCGACCGGGCTCGACCGCGCGATCGCCGTGCTGTCGACGAACGACGCCAAGGGGCTCGAGTTCGACTCCGTGATCATCGCCCGCCCTCGCCTCATCGCGCAGACCGGCGAGCGCGGCGCCGCATCGCTCTACGTCGCGATGACCCGGCCGACGCAGCGCCTCACGCTCGTGGAGTGAGTGCTCGCAGCCCGCTCCCAGACTCCGCTCCCGAGCGCCGTAGGATCGAGGCATGAGCAGCGAGAACCTGACCAAGCCCGAGGTCGACGCCCCTGAGGGCCCGGCCCCCGACACCCTCGTCGTCGAGGACATCGTCGTCGGCGACGGCGCCGAGGCGCAGCCCGGCTCGACCGTCGAGGTCCACTACCTCGGCGTCGAGTACGACACCGGCGAGGAGTTCGACTCCTCCTGGAGCCGCGACCAGTCGATCAACTTCCCCCTCAACAACCTCATCCGCGCCTGGCAGCAGGGCATCCCGGGGATGAAGGTCGGCGGCCGCCGCAAGCTGATCTGCCCGCCCGCGCTGGCGTACGGCCCGGCCGGCGGAGGGCACCCGCTCTCCGGCAAGACCCTGATCTTCGTGATCGACCTGCTCGGCACCAAGTAGCTCCGAGCACACGACGAAGGCGCAGCTCCTAGCGGGGCTGCGCCTTCTTCACGCGGTCGACCAGCTCGCGCCAGGCTCCGTCGAGCTCGGTCTCGCCGAGGCGGACGTGGTGCGTCTGCACGCGGATCTCGTAGACGAAGCGGTCGGCCCGGCCGGGGGACTCGCCGTCGGCGGCGTCCCAGGGGAGCGAGCCGAGCAGGTCGCGCCAGGCGCGCTCGTCGGGCTGCTGCTCGACGTCGACCCGCCACACCCGGCGGAGGCCGGCGACTCCGCCGCTGCGCGACACGATGACGTCCATGCGCGCGATGCTACCCGCCTCCGTCCTCGAGCGGACCGGCTCAGGCGGACAGCGTCACGCCGACCGTCGTCCAGCCGGTGCGCACGGCGGCCTCGACCTCGGAGCCGGATCCGAAGCGCTCGGCGGCGGCCCGCACGGTGAGCGCCGCGAACGCCTCGAAGTCGGCCGTCGCGGTGAGGACGCCCCCGGTCAGCACGTCGTACCAGACCTGCCCAGCGCGCTCCCACGCCTTCCCGCCGAGGGTCGTCGCCGCCACGGCGAACGCGCGGTTGGGGATCCCCGAGTTGATGTGCACTCCGCCGTTGTCGTCGTCGGTCTCGACGTAGTCGGCCATCGAGCCCGGCTGCGGGTCGGAGCCGAGGACGTCGTCGTCGTAGGCGGTGCCGGGGGCGATCATCGACCGCAGGGCCGTGCCCTGCACCTCGTCGGTGAAGAGCCCCTCGCCGATCAGCCAGCTCGCCTCGTCGGCGCTCTGGCCGGCGCCGTACTGCTCCAGCAGGGCTCCGAACACGTCCGAGACCGACTCGTTGAGCGCTCCGGACTGGCCGCGGTAGACGAGGTTCGCCGTGTACTCGGTGATGCCGTGGGCGAGCTCGTGGCCGATCACGCTCTGCGAGACGGTGAAGCGGCGGAACACCTGGCCGTCCCCGTCGCCGAAGACCATCCGCGAGCCGTCCCAGAAGGCGTTGTCGTAGTCGTCGCCGAAGTGCACGGTCGCGTCGAGCGGCAGCCAGGCGTCGTCGATCGAGTCGCGGCCGTACGCACCCTGCAGGAAGGCCGACATCGCGCCGAGGCCGTCGTACGCCTCGTCGACGGCCGCATCCCCCGTGGCCGCCTCGCCCTCGCGGCGGACGACCGTGCCGGGCAGGGTCTCCTCGGTACGCGCGTCCGCGATGGTGCGCTGGAGCGACTGCACGCGGGTGCGCGGCGAGGACGTCGCGGCGGCGGTCGGCGCCCCGCGGTCGGGCGCGGGCTCTCCGGGCCGGACGCGCCGGAACGGCACGTCCTGCTCGAGCGAGCGGCTCGCGGCCCGCGCGGCCCGGGCGAAGGCCGGATCGTCGAGGCGGGCGATGCGGACGAGGAGGTACGGCGGCACGACGGTTCGTCTCATGCCCCGATCCTGGCACCGACGTCCGACACGGTCCCGGGCTCGCCCGGCGGGCCCGCATGCGGTAGCACCGAGCGGTAGCGTGAGCGCGACGAGCGGTTTCCAGCGATCCGGGGCCAGGCCCCGAGGACGACGAGGGCGGACATGGGCATCATCACGCGGGGCTTCTTCGGCAAGAGGGAGGCGGACCCGGACCTCCCGCCGGGCCAGCACCTCGAGAACGGCTTCCCCGTCCTCTCGATCGGGCCCACCCCGAACATCCATGAGTGGGCCTTCTCCATCGACGGCGGCCCCGCGGGCGTGCGCCGCTGGAACCGGGAGGAGTTCGACGCGCTCCCGCACGAGGACGTGCACACCGACATCCACTGCGTGACCCGGTGGTCGAAGCTCGGCACCAGCTGGCGCGGCGTCTCGGTCGACACTCTGCTGGAGGGCCTGGAGACGGACGCCGGCTTCGTCATGGCGCAGAGCTTCGGCGGCTACACGACGAACCTCCCGCTCGCCGAGATCCGCGGCGGGAGGGCCTGGGTCGTCACCGAGTTCGAGGGGAAGCCCCTCGCGGCCGAGCACGGCGGCCCCGCCCGGCTCCTGGTGCCGCACCTCTACTTCTGGAAGAGCGCGAAGTGGGTGCGGACGCTCCGCCTGATGCCCGGCGACGAGCCCGGCTTCTGGGAGCAGAACGGCTACCACATGCACGGGGACCCCTGGAAAGAGGAGCGCTACTGGTGATGTGGACGGAGGCGGTGGCCGAGTCGGTCGCGCCGCTCACGCCCACGTCGCGCCTCCTGGTGCTCCGCGTGCCCGGGTGGCCGGGCCACCTGGCGGGGCAGCACCTCGACGTGCGCCTCACCGCGCCCGACGGCTACCAGGCGAGCCGCTCCTACTCGATCGGCGCCCCGGCCGACGGGGAGCGGGTCGAGCTCGCGGTCGAGCGGCTGGACGACGGGGAGGTCTCCCCGTACCTGGTCGACGGCCTCGAAGCGGGCGACCGGCTCGAGATCCGCGGTCCGATCGGCGGCTGGTTCGTCTGGCGCCCCGAGCAGGCGGAGCCGGTGCAGCTGATCGCGGGCGGGAGCGGTGTGGTGCCGCTGATGGCGATGGCGCGCGAGCACGCCCGGTCCGGGAGCGCGGCGCGGATGCAGCTGCTCTACTCGGTCCGCTCGCCCGTCTTCGCCTACTACCGCGAGGAGCTGGCGGCGCTCGCCGAGCGGCCGGCCGCGACGGGCGGAGTCGCGGTGGACCACGTCTTCACCCGGGTGGCGCCAGCGGGAGCGGCACGTCCGGCCGGCCGCGTCACTCCGGAGCTGCTCGCCGAGGCGGCTCTGCCGGCCTCGCTCGAGCCGACCGTCTACGTGTGCGGCCCGACCTCGTTCGTCGAGGCCGTCGCCACCGCCCTGGTCGAGCAGGGCCACGCGCCCGAGCGCGTCCGCACCGAGCGCTTCGGCGGCGCCTGACGCCTGTCCCCGCGAGGCGCCGCGCCCCGGCGGCGCCCCGGAGGAGGGATCACTCGAAGGAGACGGTGCGGTTCTCGCCGATGTCGGGCTGTCCGCCGGTGACGGCGGCCTTGAGGACCTTGAACAGCACGACCGGACGGGGCTCGTCGGTCGCCCACAGCTCGACGGTCTCGGCCTCGACGCGGATCAGCGCGACGGTCGGGTCGTCCTTGCCGTCGGGGAACCAGCCGGCGACGGCCGGGGACCACAGCTCGTCCACCTTCGCCGGGTCGTGCACGACGGTCGCCGAGCCGGCCACCGACAGGTAGCCCTTCTTCGACTCGAACGCGACGTTGACGCTCGGGTTCGCGCGGATGTCGTCGACCTTGGGCGACGGGTCCTGCGTGAAGAACCACAGTTCGCCGTCGAAGTCGATGTCCTGGGCCTTGAGCGGACGGCTGACGAGCTGCCCGGTGGCGTTGACGGTGGTGAGGAGCCCGATCCCGGCGCTCTTCACCATCTCGGTGATCTGCTCGCGGTCGTCGGAGTCGGCGGGAGTGATGTCGGTGTCGGTCATGGTGCCGACGCTACGCGGACCGTGCGCCGCCGCAAGGGGTGGCGACGCCTCACCGCGCGTGTCTAGCGTCGAGGCATGGACACCGAATCGACGTACACCGCCATCCTCGACAGCGGAGCGGAGCAGGAGAGCATCCGCCTCGAGATGATCGACGGCTCCCCGCAGCGCTCCTTCACCCGCCTGGCCGACATCGACGGCGAGGAGGTCGAGGTGGTCTGGGAGCTGGAGCCCGACGACGACGGCTTCCACGTCTACCGCCCGGTGCGGGTCGAGGGCCGCGACGACGACAGCGGACTGGTCTCGGACGACCGGCTGACCGACGGCGGCGGCGCCGACGCGGCCTCCGGCGACTGATCCCCGGCGCGCCCGTCCGCCGGCCTGAGCCGAGCGGGCGGGCGCGCTGTCCCATCCGGCTCGAGGGAGACGCCCCTCCGCTCAGGCCGTCGGGTGCAGGGCGTCGTACCCACGGAAGCCCGGTCGGAGTCGCAGCACCGCGGCGAGGATCGCGATGATCGCGAGCCCGCCCGCGAGCGGCGGCAGCCAGAGCAGCGCGAGCGAGGCGAGCAGTCCCGTGTAGAGGTCGCCGACCCGCGGGCCGCCCGTCACCACGACGATGAACACGCCCTGGAGCCGACCCCGCATGTTGTCGGGGACCGCGGTCTGCAGCATCGTCTGCCGGAAGATCGAGCTGACGTTGTCGGAGGCGCCCGCGCCGGCCAGGGCGACCGCCGCCAGCGCGATGAGCACCGCGTTCGGCGCCGACGCGTCGTGCTGCACGAGTGCGGCACCGAGCAGGACCGCGCCGAACGCGACCACGAACGCTCCGTACACCTGGATCGAGCGGCCGATCGCGAGGCCCTGCCGGCGGACCCCGGTGAGCCGGCCCGAGAAGACGCCGCTGATCAGCGCTCCGATCGCGAACGCGGCCGTGAGGGCGCCCACCGTCACCGCGCCTCCGCCGAGCAGCACGGCGGCGGCCGCCGGGAAGACCACGCGCGGCTGTCCGAAGGTCATGGCCACGATGTCGACCAGGAAGGACATCCGGATGTTCGGGGCGCCCTTCAGGAAGCCCAGGCCGTAGCGGAGGGACTCAAGCCCCGGCCGCTGCCGCTCGCCCTCGGGCACGAGCGCCGGCAGCCCCGCGATGCCGAGGAACGCGGCGAGGAACAGCACGACGTCGATCGTGTACGTGATCGCGAAGCCGGAGGAGGCGACCAGCACGCCGGCGAGGGCGGGCCCCACGGTCACCTCGACTCCGCTCGCGATGCCGCCCAGCGCGGCGGCGGCGGGGACCAGCTCGGTGCGGAGCAGCCGCGGAGCCAGCGTCATCCGGGTGGTCACGATCACCGTCGTCGCCACCGCGTTCACGGCGGTGAGCACGTAGAGGGAGAGCGGGGTCTCGGCGCCGAGCCAGGCGAGGGCCGCGATCCCCGCGGTCGAGCCCCAGGCCACGACCGCGGCGAGCAGGAGCACCAGGCGGCGGTCGAACGCGTCGGCGAGCATCCCGCCGTAGAGGCCGGCGATCACGGTCGGGACCAGCGCCACCACGCCGACCAGCGCGACCGCGAGGGTCGATCCGGTGAGCTCGTAGATGTGCAGGCCGACCGCGACGATCGTCATCTGGCCGCCGATGCCCGAGATCACGTTGCCGGCCCAGAGCCGGGCGAAGGCCGGGGACTCGCGGAGGGGGGAGACGTCGAGGACGTGGCTGCGCCGGGGGGCGCGGGGGGTCTGGCTCACTCGCTCCATTCTGCTGACTCCGCCGCCCGGCGGGCCGCGTCGCGCCGATCCGGGGGCTCAGGGGTCATCCCCTAGGGTGAGAGGCATGAGCACGTCATCCGACGGCGCGCCCGGGCGTCAGGGTCCTCCTGCCCCGCGAGCAGCCGGAGCCGCCCCCTCGCGACGCTCGATCCGCACCGCCGCCGAGGCGGGCGCGCGTCGCGCGGCGGCCGCCACGGGCGGTCGGCGCAGCTCCACGGGCGGCGTCCGCGCCGGAGCCGCTCGGACCGGTGCCACGGCCTCGGGAGCCCGCGGGTTCCTCCGCCGCTACGGAGCCGGGATCGTCTCGGTCCTCCTGGCCGTCCTCGCCGTCCCGCTGTCGTTCTTCGTCTGGTACGCCCTGATCTCGCTCGGCGCCTACCCGGGCGACCAGGCCGTCAGCGACCTGCTGGTCGGCGTGCTCTACACCGCGCTCGTGCACGCGGTCCTGCTCGCCGGGATCCTGCTCGCCGTCTCCACCCTTCGCGCCCGGCGTCGCGAGAAGCGCCAGCCCATCGCCGGCTGGATCGGCGTGGTCCTCAACGTCCTCGTGCTCGTCTACTGGCAGCTGCTGGTCTCGCCTTGGCTCGTCGTGCTCTGGAACCGGGCCACCGGCTCCTGATACCGCCCTCCCTCTGGTAGAGTCGTCCGGTTGCCGTTCGACGGCCGCGGATCAAGAGAGCCCACGCATCAGGCGCCGGGCACCGCGCAACGAGAGAGAGGGGATCCCATATATGGCACTCGAAGCAGATGTCAAGAAGGCGATCATCGAAGAGTACGCGACCCACCCCGGTGACACCGGATCCCCCGAGGTGCAGGTGGCCGTCCTGACCAAGCGGATCAAGGACCTGACCGAGCACCTCAAGGAGCACAAGCACGACCACCACTCGCGTCGTGGTCTGCTGCTGCTCGTGGGTCAGCGTCGTCGACTCCTCGGCTACCTGTCGGATGTGGACATCAACCGCTACCGCTCGCTGATCGAGCGTCTCGGTCTGCGCCGCTAGCTCCTCCCGGAGCAGGGCGCGGTCTCGATGACACCGCGAACTTCTTGCCGAACGGGCCGTCCTCCTCGCGGAGGGCGGCCCGTTCGCGTTCCCGGGCGGACGAGGCGCGCGGCGCCGGTCAGGGCAGGGGAGCGGGGCGGTCGACTCCGCCCCACGAGTAGCCGCTCGAGGCCGAGAACCAGTCGGCCGCGGCCCGCTGGAGCGCCGTGTCCTCCTCGGGGCGGCCGGGAGCCTCCACGGCGTCGACGAGCCCGGGCAGGGCGATCCGCCAGGCCGCCGCGCTCCGCTGGGCGCGGGCCCAGTCGCGCGCGCACACCGGGTCCTCGGCCGCCGCGGCGAGAGCCCGCGGCGAGGTCACCCGCCAGCCGGTGTCCGACTCTGCGACCACGACCGCGCAGGTGAGCGCGGCGCCGCGGATGATGCTGTCGGGACCGGCGGAGGGGCCGATCGCCTGATCCTGAGCCGCGACCACCGCGGTGAGTGCGAGCTGCAGCCGGGTCGAGGGCTCGTCGGGCCGCGGTCGGATCCTCCCGTCGCCGGCCGAGACCGAGGCCGCCGATCCGGGTGCGAGGAGCAGCCCGGAGGAGGACTGCGACGCGTGCAGGCTCAGCAGCCCCGTCACTCCGTCCGTCCCGCTCGTCACGCCCCGCACCGAGGAGTCGCCGAGACTCCAGACGACGGGGGTGCGGTTGTGGATCGTGAGGCGCCGGTGGTCCTCGTCGAGGCAGGCCACGAGGTGGCCGGCCGGCACGCCCGCTCCGCCTTCGAAGGCGGACGAGGCGGCCAGCAGCTCCCGGGCGTCGTCGCACTGGGCGGGGGCGTCGGAGGCGGCGGCGGCCTGGTCGGCGACCGGCGCCCGGGGGGCGAGGGAGCCCTGCACGCCCGCGACCGCCGCCGTGGTGAGCGCCGCGGCGGCGAGGAGGAGGACCACGCCGCGCCTGCCCATCCTCCGCACCTCCTGGTCGGAGGCTAGCCCGGCGCGGGCGCTCGGGCCAGCGCTGCGAGGGGCTCGCGAAGTGTCCGGCAGGAATTCTTTCGAAGAATCTCAGACCGGGTGCATCCGAGGAGGCGCCTCGGCCGGAAGTAGTGGTGAAGGCCCTTCTCGACCACCCCCCGACCCCTCGCGGGTCCCATCGTGAAAGAGGAACACCGTGACCACCTCCCGCTTCTCCCGCAGCCTGCTCGCCGGTGCCTGCATCGGAACCCTGGCCGTCGTCGGCATCGCCGCCACGCCCGCCGCCGCCGCCGACGCCGACTCGGCCGACCTCTCGGTCCTGCACGCCGTCCCCGACACCCCGGTCGACGTCTACGTCGACGGCAAGCTGACGCTCGACGACTTCACCCCCGGCTCGCTCGCCGGCCCGCTCGACCTCCCCACCGGCACCTACAAGGTCGCCATCACGGCCTCCACCGCCGCGGACGCCAGCGCCCCCGTGATCGGCCCGATCGATATCAGCCTCGAGGCGGGGAAGAGCTACACCGTCGCGGCGCACCTCAAGCCCGACAACACCCCCACCGCGACCCTCTTCACCAACGACATCTCGAAGACCGCCGCGGGCGAGGGCCGGCTCACGGTCCGCCACATCGCCGCCGCTCCGGCCGTGGACATCCTCGCCGGAGGGTCGCCCGTCCTGACGAACGTGACGAACCCGAACGAGGGCGTGCTGAACCTCGCCCCGGCCACGATCTCGACCGTGGTCGCCGCGACCGGGACCACCGCGCCGGTCATCGGCCCGGCCGACGTGCAGGTCCAGGAGGGCGTGAACACGATCGTCTACGCCTGGGGCAGCCTGGAGAAGGGCAACCTCGCCCTCGCGACGCAGACCATCGACGGACTGCACTCCTCGCCGTCGGGCGTCCCCGCCGGTGAGGCCGGCCTCGCGGCGGGCAACCGCCCCGACGCCGCCGCGGGCTGGTGGGGCGGAGCACTGCTCGCCGCCCTCGCCGCTGCCGGCGCTGTGCTGATCGGCCGCCGCACCGCCGCCTCGCGTCGCTGACCCGAGGATCCGACCGCCGGGTCGGCCGTGCTGGAGCGCGGCCGTCCCGGCACCCCCGACCACGACCCAGGAGGACGCCATGAGCCGGAGCCCCTTCCCTCTGCGCGTCCTCGCCGTGGTCGGGCTGATCGTGGCCGGTGCCGGTCTCGCCGGATGCGCGGCGCAGGAATCCCGGGTGGAGCCCGCTCCCGCCGCCGTCTCCTCGGCGCCCCAGCAGCCGGTGCCGGCCACGGTCCCCTCCTCGCCCGCGGCGACCCTGCCGGAAGCGGTGCCGTCCGTCCCGGTGGCGGATGCTCGGCTCGGCGCGACCCCCGCCCCCACCGCGCTCGCTCCCGAGCGGCTCGTCGTCGACGGGCTCCCCGTCGACATGGCCGTCGAGCCGGTCGGAGTCGCGGACGACGGCACGATGGAGCTCGTGCCCGACACGCAGGTCGCCGGCTGGTACCGCTTCGGCGCCGGCCTCGACGAGCCGGAGGGCACGGTCGTGATCGCCGCGCACGTCGACTCCCTCGCCTACGGCCTCGGGCCGTTCGTCGAGCTGAAGAAGGCGGTCCCGGGCCAGACCGTGACCCTCACCGGCGCGGACGGCGCGGAGCGCGCGTACACCGTCTCGACGGTGGAGACCACGGAGAAGACCACGGTCGACCTCTCGGCCGTGTTCGCCGCCGACGGACCGCCGCGGCTGGTCCTGATCACCTGCGGCGGCGACTTCGACTACGACACCCGCCACTACCTCAGCAACGTGGTGGTCACGGCCGTCCCGGCCGGCTGACCCGCCCGCCCGAGCCTCAGCGACGTACGATGAGCCTCGCAGCGCCGCACGCCCCCGGGCGGCAGCGCTCCCCGCAGCCCTGGAGGGACCCCCTGATCGAGACCATCGAGCCCGCCGACGGCGCCGAGGCCGACAGCGCTCTCGTGGCCCGGCTCGGCCGCCGCTTCGCCGCAGGGGAGGAGGCGGCGCTCGCCGAGGCGTACTCGCGCTGGTCGCCGCTGGTCTTCACGCTGGCGCTGCGCTCGCTCGGCGACCGCGGCGACGCGGAGGACGTGGTGCAGCGCGTGTTCGTCTCGGCCTGGACCTCGCGCTCGGGCTTCGACCCCGGACGGGCGGCTCTCGGAGCCTGGCTGGTCGGGATCTCCCGGAGGAGGATCGCGGACGCGCACGAGGCGCGGGCGCGCGAGCGGAGGCTCACCGAGGCCCTCGTCGCCGTCACGCCGGTCGAGGAGGGGGAGGCCCCCGTCGACATCGAGGCGCGGATCCTGATCGCCGACGAGCTGGCCCGCCTGGATCCCGTCCCCCGGCGGGTGATCGGCCTCGCCTTCTACGAGGACCTCACCCACACCGAGATCGCCGAGCGCACCGGCCTGCCGCTCGGTACCGTCAAGAGCCACATCCGCCGCAGCCTCGACCGGCTCCGCTCCCGCCTGGAGGTGAGCAGCACATGACCCACCTCGATCCCGACGAGCTCGCCCTGCTCGCCCTCGGCGAGCACTCGAGCGACGCCGAGCAGGCCCACCTGCGCGACTGCCCCGACTGCGCCCGGCAGCTGGTCGAGCTCGGCCACGCCGCGGGCCTGGGCCGTGCGAGCCGTGCTGTCGAGCTGGAGGCGCCGCCCGCGATCGTCTGGGACCGCATCCGCGAGGAGCTCGCCCTCGGCGACCTCGGGCCCGGCGCCCTGCCGTCGTCGGCCGCTGCCGTGCCGCCTCCGCTCGCCCTTCCCCCGGGACGGCACCGTCCCGCCCGCCGCCGCCGGCCCCGCGCTCTGAGCGCCGTGCTGGCCGCTCTCGGCGCGCTCGTCATCGGGGTCGCGGGCGGAGCCTGGTGGCAGGCCTCGCGGAGCGACGACACCGCCGCCGTCGTGGCGCGCGCTGATCTCGCCGCTCTCCCCGACTGGCAGGGAGCGAGCGGAACCGCCGAGCTGGAGGACGCCGACGGCACCCGCCGCCTGCACGTGCACCTCGATGCGCAGAGCGCGGACGACTCGTACCGGGAGGTCTGGCTCCTCGCCGCCGACGCCTCCGGGCTGGTCGGGCTCGGCGTGCTCGACGGGACCGACGGCGTCTTCGCCGTGCCCGACGACGTCGACCTCGCCGAGTACCCGCTCGTGGACGTCTCCCAGGAGCCGTTCGACGACGACCCGGAGCACTCCGGCGACTCGATCGTCCGCGGCCCCCTGCGCGAGGGCTGAGGCCTAGGCCGACCGCTCCGCCAGCACGGCCGTGAGCGCCTGCACCGCGGCGGAGGGGCGCGGCGCCGTGCAGACCGAGAGCTCCCAGACCAGCCCCGGCCAGTCGAGCGCGAGGGCCGTGACGCCCTCCAGCGGCTCGACGCCCGCGCGCGGCACGATCGCCGGCCCCAGCCCCGCCTGCACGAAGCGGGGGATCCCCGGCAGATCGGCGACCTCGGTGGCCACCCGGCGCGACGCCCCGGCTTCGCGGAAGGCGAGGTCGACGGCGACCCTGTTGCCGAAGCCGGCGGGCGTGTCCACGAAGGTGAGCCCGTCGAGGTCCTGCGGGGAGGGCGGTCCCGCCGCGGCGAGCGGATGCGCGCTCTCCACCAGCAGGACGTAGTCGCTGCGCACCAGCCGCGTCACCGCCAGGCCCCGCAGCTGCGTCGCCGGCAGTGCCAGCAGAGCGGCGTCGAGCAGGCCGCGGCGCAGGTCCTCGGCGAGACCGGTGGAGCCGGTGGTCGAGGTGCGCAGGAGCAGGTCCACCAGCGGGTGCCGAGTGCGGAAGACGCCGAGCGCGCCGGGCAGGTCGACGAGGTCGAGGGCGGAGAAGGTGCCCACCCGCACCCGCCCGCGGAGCCCCGCCGCGTCGTCGGCCGCGAGCGAGCGCATCCGGTCGAGGCTGTCGATCGCCGATCGGGCCGAGGGCAGGAGCGCCTCGCCGACCGCGGTGAGCGCCACCCGCCGGGTCGAGCGGGCGAACAGCGGCGAGCCGAGCTCCTGCTCGAGCGAGCGGATGCTCGCCGAGAGGGTCGACTGCACGACGAACAGGCGCGCGGCCGCCCGGGTGAAGCTGAGCTCCTCGGCGACGGCGACGAAGGCGGCGAGCTGGCGGTCGTCCATGCGCACATTATCCAACAGGGACGATCAATCCAACCGAGATCCTCCGTTGGACACGGATGATGGGGCGGAGCACTGTGGACACTGTGACCACCACCGAGCGCTCCCTCCCGTCCGTCCATCGCCGCGAGCTCCCGCACCGTCACGGCTTCTGGGTGATCGCCGTCGCCTTCCTCACGGTGATGGCGTTCTCGACCGTGCCGACACCGCTCTACGCGATCTACCAGCAGCGCGACGGGTTCCCGGCCTTCGTCGTCACCGTGGTCTTCGCCGCGTACGCGGTCGGAGTCGTGGCGAGCCTCTTCCTCGCCGGGCACGTCAGCGACTGGCTCGGCCGCCGCCGGATCCTGCTCGCGTCGATCCTCGTCGAGGTCCTGGCGGCCGCCGTGTTCCTGCTCTGGCCGGACGTGCCCGGGCTGATCCTCGCCCGCCTGCTGACCGGGCTCGGCGTCGGCGCGCTCACCGCGACGGCCACCGCCCACCTCTCGGAGCTGCGCGCCGTCGCCCGCCCGGAGGAGGGCCCCGGCACCTCCCGCGCCGTCTCCGCCCTCGTGAACATGGGCGGGCTGGCGCTCGGCCCGCTCGTCGGCGGGGTGTTCGCCGTGACGGTGCGCGAGCCTCTGGTCGTCCCGTACGCCGTGTTCCTCGTCCTCCTGGTCGTCCTCGGGATCGGTGTCGCGCTCGTCCCCGAGACGGTCGAGCGGCGCGAGGTCCTCCCGGCCTACCGTCCGCAGCGCCTGGCCGTGCCGGCCGCCTCCCGCGGCGTCTTCCTCTCGGCCGCGGTCGGCGCGTTCGCCGGGTTCGCCGTATTCGGCCTCTTCACCTCGCTGGCGCCGACCTTCCTCGCCGGGCGCTTCGGCGAGACCTCCCACCTCGAGGCGGGCGCGATCTCCTTCGGGGTCTTCGCCGCCGGAGCCGTCGCGCAGCTGGTCTCGATCCGGCTGTCCTCGCGGACGGCGCTCCGCCTCGCGGCCGTGGCGCTGACGGCCGGGCTGCTGCTGGTCGCGACCGGCGCCGTGATCGTCTCGGTGTCCGCCTTCATCATCGGCGGGGTGCTCGCGGGAGCGGGCGTGGGCCTGCTCTTCCGCCTGGCGCTCGGAGTCGCCGGCTCGCTCGCCACCGACGAGACCCGCGGCGAGGTGCTCGCGGCCGTGTTCCTCGCCGCCTACCTCGGCCTCGCGGTGCCGGTCCTGGCGATCGGTGCCGCGCTCGCGCTCCTGCCGGCCGTCCCGGTCCTGCTCGGCTTCGTCGCCGTCGTGCTCGTCCTGGTGCTCGCGGCGATCGCCCGGATGCGGCGCACCGCCTGACGCGAGCGGGGGGAGGGGCTGCGCGCTGGACAATGGAGGCATGAAGCTCTTCCCGTTCGGACGCGGCGACGCGAACCCCCTCCCCTCCGACGACCGCGGCTCGGGCAAGCTCGACGACTACGACTACGAGCTGCGCCCGAAGTCGCGGCGCGGCGACACCCTCCTCCGCCTCGCCGACTCCCGGCCGCACCAGGACGAGATCGCGCGGGTGCTCGCCCTCGGCGAGGACGAGGTCACGGCCGTGATCCCGCGCCGCACCGCGGAGGAGGAGCGCGTGGACGCTCCGATGCCGGTCCGCCTGTTCGCGGCCCAGCGCCCCTCGGGGCTCGTCGGCCAGGTGCCGCGCGGTCTCGAGAACGTGGTCGAGGCCGCCCTCGCCCGGCTCTCGGAGGCGGGGAGGTCGCCCCGCGTGCCGGCCCGCATCGTGACGGTGAGGGGCGGGCTGCGCGTCGAGCTGCTGATGCACGAGACGCGGGGCTGACGGGCGGAGGGCCGGCCGGGTCGGCGCGGTCCATGGAGGAACCGCACCGCGGCTGATAGCATGAACCGGTTCCGAATCCGAAAGCGACCGCCGGTCGACCCAGGATTCGAGCCACGGAGCAGGCCGGCAGGAAGCTGGTCCTCGGTGGTGGAGTCCCGGACAGCGGCAGCGTGCGACAGAGCACGGGCCGCCGCGGCACGAGTCGCAGGCGGCACGTCCCGCTCGCGGCACAGGTCGCGACAGCCCGGAGCTCTTCTACTGGTGGCCAGCACGAACGCCCTCCACACGACGGCACGGCGCGAAGCCCTGCCGTGGGATCGTCTCGATTCCTGACCGGACCGCTGCTCCGACGAACGCCGGCGCCCAGAAGGGGCGCCGCTGCAGACGTTAAGGAGACAGACCTCTTGGAAGGTCCTGAAATCACATTCGCCGAAGCCGTTCTCGACAACGGCTCGTACGGTACCCGCACCGTCCGCTTCGAGACCGGCCGCCTCGCGCAGCAGGCTCAGGGCGCCGTCGCCGCCTACCTCGACGAGGACACCATGCTCCTGTCGGCCACGTCGGCCTCGAAGAACCCGAAGGACAACTTCGACTTCTTCCCGCTGACCGTCGACGTCGAGGAGCGCTCCTACGCCGCCGGCAAGATCCCCGGCTCGTTCTTCCGCCGCGAGGGCCGCCCCTCCACCGAGGCGATCCTGGTCTGCCGTCTGATCGACCGGCCGCTGCGCCCCTCGTTCGTCGAGGGCCTGCGCAACGAGGTCCAGATCGTCATCACGGTCCTCAGCATCGCGCCGGACGAGTTCTACGACGCCCTCGCGATCAACGCCGCGAGCGCGTCCACGCAGATCTCCGGCCTGCCGTTCTCCGGCCCGGTCGCCGGCGTCCGCCTGGCGCTCATGTCCGACGGCTCCGGCAACGACCAGTGGGTCGCCTTCCCCAAGGCCTCCCAGCTGGAGAACGCCGTCTTCGACCTCACCGTCGCGGGCCGCGTCGTCACCAACGAGGACGGCTCCTCGGACGTCGCCATCATGATGGTCGAGGCCGAGGCCACGGAGTCCTCCTGGAACCTCATCAAGGCGGGTGCGACCAAGCCCAGCGAGGACGTCGTCGCCGAGGGCCTCGAGGCCGCCAAGCCCTTCCTCCGCGCACTCGTCGAGGCGCAGGCGAAGCTCGCCGCCGAGACCGCGAAGCCGGTCAAGGACTACCCGGTGTTCCTGCCCTACGCGCAGGAGACCTACGACAACGTCGCCGAGCTCAGCTACGACGAGCTCGTCCGCGTGTACCAGATCGCCGACAAGGTCGAGCGGCAGGACGCCGACGACGCCCTCAAGGCGCGCGTCAAGGAGCAGATCGCCGAGCGCATCGCGTCGGGTCAGCTGTCGGCCGAGGCCTACAACCAGGTCGGAGCGGCGTACAAGTCCGTCACGAAGGTGGTCGTCCGCGGCCGCATCCTCCGCGACGGCGTGCGCATCGACGGACGCGGCCTGGCCGACATCCGCCCGCTCGACGCCGAGGTGCAGGTCATCCCGCGCGTCCACGGCTCGGCCATCTTCCAGCGCGGCGAGACCCAGATCCTGGGCGTCACCACGCTGAACATGCTCAAGATGGAGCAGCAGATCGACTCGCTGTCGCCCGTCACCAAGAAGCGGTACCTGCACCACTACAACTTCCCGCCCTACTCGACCGGTGAGACCGGCCGCGTCGGATCGCCGAAGCGTCGCGAGATCGGGCACGGCTTCCTCGCCGAGCGCGCCCTCGTGCCGGTGCTGCCGAGCCGCGAGGAGTTCCCCTACGCGATCCGCCAGGTCTCCGAGGCGCTGAGCTCCAACGGCTCGACCTCGATGGGCTCGGTCTGCGCGTCGACCCTGTCGCTCCTCAACGCCGGAGTGCCGCTGCGCGCCCCGGTCGCGGGCATCGCGATGGGCCTCGTGTCCGACGTCGTCGACGGCCAGACCCGCTACGCGGCGCTGACCGACATCCTGGGCGCCGAGGACGCGCTCGGCGACATGGACTTCAAGGTCGCCGGAACCGCCGAGTTCGTCACGGCCATCCAGCTCGACACGAAGCTCGACGGCATCCCGTCGTCGGTGCTCGACGCCGCGCTCAAGCAGGCCAAGGACGCCCGCACCACGATCCTCGCGGTGCTCACGGCGGCCATCGACCAGCCCGACGAGATGGCCCCGACCGCGCCCCGCGTGATCTCGGTGCAGATCCCCGTCGACAAGATCGGCGAGCTGATCGGCCCCAAGGGCAAGACGATCAACGCGATCCAGGACGAGACCGGCGCCGACATCTCCATCGAGGAGGACGGCACCGTCTACATCGGAGCCGTCGACGGCCCGTCGGCCGAGGCCGCGCGTGGGCAGGTCAACGCCATCGCGAACCCGACCAACCCCGAGGTCGGCGAGCAGTTCCTCGGAACCGTCGTCAAGCTCGCGACGTTCGGCGCGTTCGTCTCGCTCCTCCCCGGCAAGGACGGACTGCTGCACATCAGCGAGGTCCGCAAGCTCGCCGGCGGCAAGCGCGTCGAGAACGTCGAGGACGTCCTCGGAGTCGGTCAGAAGCTGCTCGTCCAGATCACCAAGATCGACGACCGCGGCAAGCTGTCCCTCGCGCCCGTCGTGGCCGAGGAGGCCGAGGCAGAGGCTCCCGCCGAGAGCTGATCCCTCCTGCACGACCGTGACGCCCGTCCCACTCCGGTGGGGCGGGCGTCCGTCGTCGGCGGGGGCATGGGGTACGGTGGCGGGACCGCGCCGCACCGCCCCGACCGGAGGACTCCGTGACCGACCCGACGCCCCTGGCCACCGAGCCGGAGACGCCCCTCCTCTCACGCACCCTGGGTCGGACCGGCCTCCCCGTGCATCCGCTCGCCCTCGACGGCTCCGTCTTCGGCTGGGCCGCCGGGATCGACGACACCACCGAGGTGCTCGACGCGTTCGGCCGTCTCGGCGGCACCCTGATCTCGACCGCGGACCACTACGCGACCGGTCGGAGCGAGTACATGATCGGCCGCTGGCTCGAGCAGAGCGGGCTGCGCGAGCGGATGCTGGTCGCGACGAAGGTCGGCCGGCACCCGGACGCGCCGGGCCTCGCCCCGGAGGACGTCCGCATCGCGATCGAGGGGAGCCTCGAGCGGCTCGGCACCCGGATCGACCTGCTCTCGTTCGACAGCGAGGACCCCGGGATCCCCATCGCCGACAGCCTGGCGGCGGTCGCGCCGTTCCTGGCGGACGGCTCGGTCGGCGCCCTGGGCGCCGCGCACTTCAGCGGAGCCGCGATCACGGCGCTGCACGAGACGGCGACCGCGTTCGCGCTGCCGTCGCTCTCGGCCGTCGTGTCGGAGTACAGCCTGATGGAGCGCCGGACCTACGAGACCGACGTCGCCCCCGAGGTGGTGCGGCTCGAGCTCGGCACCCTCGCGCGGCTGCCCCTGGCGAGCGGCTACCTCACCGGCGCCCTGCGCAGCCGCACGGACGAGCCGGAGTCGGCCCTGTTCGAGGCGGGCCTGGACTACGTCGGCCGCCACGGCTCCCGCGTGCTCGCGGCCCTCGACGAGATCGCCGGGGCCCACGGCACGGAGCCCGGCGTGGTCGCGCTCGCCTGGGTGCTCTCGCACCAGGAGGTCTCGGCGGCGATCGTCCGGGCGCGGAACGCCGCGGAGCTCGAGTCGCTGTTCGCGGCGGCCGCGCTCCCGCTGACCCGCAGCGACGTCGCTCAACTGGACCGCGTCTCCGCCTGAGGCCGTCGCCCGCTGGTCCACCGCCGTCGGGCGCCGCGCCCCGCGCCGTGCTCGGAGCGGGGCGCGGCGAGGTTCAGCGGCGCAGGATGCGCGCCTCCCACGGGCCGAGCGTCGACCCGGTCGCACCGGCGACGTTGCCGAGGACCGTCTCGGCAGCCGCCCACTCCTCGAGCAGCGGCACCTCGAGCGGCTCACCGGACACGTTCCCGACGACGAGCAGCTCGCCCGGTCCGGTGCGCGTGAAGGCGAAGAGCGCGGGGTGCTCGGGCTCCAGCAGCGCGAAGCGGCCCAGCTGCACCGTCTCGTCGGCGTGCCGCAGCGCGATCAGCGCCCGGTAGTACTCGAAGACCGACCGCTCGGCGGCCCGATCGGCGGCGACGTTCACCTCGGCGGCGTTCGGGTTGACCGCGATCCACGGCTCGCCGGTCGTGAAGCCGGCCTGGAGGCCGTCGTCCCACTGCACCGGCGTGCGGGCGTTGTCGCGGCTCTGCGCGCGCAGCCCGGCGAGCACGGTCGCCGGGTCCTCGCCGCGCTCGCCGACGGCCTCGGCCCAGTAGTTCAGGGACTCGACGTCGCGGAAGTCCTCGATGCCGGCGAACGGGACGTTCGTCATCCCGATCTCGTCGCCCTGGTAGATGTACGGCGTGCCGCGCTGGAGGTGGAGGAGCGTCGCCCAGAGGGTCGCGGACTCGTAGCGGTGCGCGCCGTCGTCCCCGAAGCGCGAGACGAGACGCGGCTGGTCGTGGTTGCCGAGGTACAGGCTGTTCCAGCCGCGCTCGGCCAGGCCGTCCTGCCAGCGCGCGAGGTTGGCCTTCAAGGCGACCAGGTCCAGCGGCACCGGGTGGAACTTGTCGACTCCGTGGTCGATGCCGACGTGCTCGAACTGGAAGACCATGTCGAGCTCACGCCGCTCGGGATCGGTCACCAGCACCGCCTCCTCGAGGGTGACCCCGGGCATCTCGCCGACGGTGAGGAAGGAGCCCTCGCGGTGCGCGAACACGGCCTCGTGCATCTCGCGGAGGTACTCGTGGAGCCGCGGACCCACCCCTCCGACGATGCCCGCGCCGCCCTGCTCGCCGTCGACGGCTCCGACGTCCTTCGAGACGAGGTTGATCACGTCCATCCGGAAGCCGTCCACTCCGCGGTCGAGCCAGCGGTTCATCATCGCGTGCACCGCGTGCCGCACCTCGGGGTTCTCCCAGTTGAGGTCCGGCTGCTGCACCGCGAAGAGGTGGAGGAAGTACTCGTCCGTCGCCGGGTCGAGCGTCCAGGCCGGGCCGGAGAAGTAGGAGCGCCAGCCGTTCGGCTCGGCGACGTCGAGGCCGGCGCCGGCGGCCGCCTCGAGCTCGCGGCCGGGCTCGGCCGAGCGGCGCCCGCGGCGCCACCAGTACCAGTCGCGCTTCGGGTCCTCCTGCGAGGAGCGGGACTCGACGAACCAGGCGTGCTCGTCGCTCGTGTGGTTGACCACGAGGTCCATCACGATGCGGATGCCGCGCTCGTGGGCCTCCGCGAGGAGCAGGTCGAACTCCTCCAGCGTGCCGAACCGCGGGTCGATGTCCTCGTAGTCCGAGATGTCGTAGCCGTTGTCGTGCTGCGGCGACGGGTAGACCGGCGAGAGCCAGATCACGTCGACCCCCAGGTCGGCGAGGTGGTCGAGCTTCGAGCGGATGCCGCCCAGGTCGCCGATGCCGTCGCCGTTCGAGTCCGCGAACGAGCGCGGGTAGATCTGGTAGACGACGGCGCTCGTCCACCAGGGCGCTGACGTCTCCCGCTCGGGGGAGTCGGAGGTCGGGGCGGCGGTCTCGGAGGGGGTCGGGGCGGCGGAGTCCATGGTCGCGAATCTAGCCCGGACGGCCGACACGGAGGGGCCCGCCGCACCGCTCGCCGGCGCGAGTCGACCCCGCCGGCGGCGCCCGTGTAACGATCTGGTGAACCGTGCGCGACCCGGCGGAGTGGCGGCTCCGGCGCTCGGATACTCTCTCCCCTGGCGGGACCCGAGCCGCCGCAGGGAGAGTGGTGGCGTGCCCAGGGACAGGACCGGCGCCGTCGTGCGGGCTCCCCGTCACAGTGCCGTCCCGCTCCCGCCCGCGGTCTCCCGCGCAGCCGCCTCGAGCGGCGTCCTCGCCGAGACCGGCCCCGTCGAGCCGACCGCCGTCGCACCCTCGCGCCGCCGGCCGATGGGCGACTCCGGCCACGACCTCTTCCCCTTCGTGCTCGACGCGGCGGCCCTCGGCCGCGACGACGGTGCCGCGCTGCTCGAGCGCTACGCGGCGTGGGGCGGCAACGGCGTCGTCGTCACCGACTCGAGCCTCGCGGAGGGCGTCGGCGGCTGGCCCGCCGGACACCGCGACCGGGACCGCTTCCTCCTGATCGGCCGCTTCGCCGCTCCGGTCGGCGCGCCCGCGACGCCGCGTGCGCTGGTGGACCGTGTCGAGGGGGCGCTGCGCCGCCTCCGCACCGACCGCCTCGATGTGCTGGCGGTCCGCCCCGACGGGGCCGGACGCCTCGACGAGCTCCTCAGCGCCGTCGACGTGCTGCTGGCGCGCGGGCTGGTGCGGTCGGTGGTCGCCTCCGGGTTCTCCCCGGAGGAGCTGTTCGAGGCGCGCGTCCTGGCCGCCCACGGGCTGCCCCGCCTCGCCGGCGCGGAGGTCCGCTGGAACCTGCTCGAGCGGCCCGGCTCGGAGGGCGATCTCGGCCTCGTCGCCGCCGGCCAGGGACTCGCCCTGCTCGCGACCGTCCCCCTCGCCCACGGGTTCCTCCGCGGCGCCGAGCGCACCCGCCGCGAGCTCGGCCGCCTGCCCGACGGGGCACTCGCCGCCGCCCACCTCGGGCGCCGCGGACGCCGGGTCCTCGCCGTCCTCGACGCGATCGGTGCCGAGCTCTCGGCCGCTCCCGCCGCCGTCGCCCTGGCCTGGCTGCTCGGCCGGCCGCGGCTGACCGCCGCGACGGTCGCCCCGCGCTCACCCGCCGACGTGGACGCGCTGGTGCGCGCGGTCTCGCTCGAGCTCGACCCCGGACACCTGGCCGCGCTGGAGCGCGCGCGCCGCTGACCGCGCCCGTCCGCGACGCCCCCTGCACCTCTCCCGCCACGGCGCGACAGCCCGGCTCGGGCCGCCGTCGCGGTGGCCTAGGGTGGGCACGATGAATCACGGAGTCGCACTGCCCCTCGACCAGCCGGAGACGTCAGTCCGGGCCGCAGGCGGATCCACGGTCCGCCGCTCCGTCCTCCCGAGCGGTGTCCGCATCCTCAGCGAATCGGTGCCCGGCGCCCGCAGCGCCACGATCGGCTTCTGGGTCGCCGCGGGTTCTCGCGACGAGCGGCCCGGCCGCCCCGCGACCGCGGGCGAGCCCGCCGTGCCCTCCAACGTCGGCTCGACGCACTTCCTCGAGCACCTGCTGTTCAAGGGCACGCAGAAGCGGTCCGCCCTCGACATCGCCGTGTCCTTCGACTCCGTGGGCGGGGAGCACAACGCTCTCACCGCCAAGGAGTACACCTGCTACTACGCCAAGATCCAGGACCGCGACCTCCCGATGGCGGTCGAGGTGATCGCCGACATGGTGACCTCGAGCCTGATCGATCCGGACGAGTTCGAGACCGAGCGCGGGGTCATTCTCGAGGAGCTGGCGATGGCGGACGACGATCCGGCCGACGTGGCGGGCGAGAAGCTGTTCGAGGCCGTGTTCGGCGACCACCCGCTGGGCCGCCCGATCGGGGGCACCGCCGCGACCATCGGCGAGGCCACCCGGGACGCGGTCTGGGCGCACTACCGCGCCGCCTACCGCCCGCGAGACGTGGTGATCACCGTCGCCGGCGCCGTCGACCACGAGGCGCTCGTCGCGCTGCTCCAGCGGGTCCTCGTCGCCGACGGCTGGGACCTCGGCACGGCGGCCCCGCCCGTCGAGCGGCGCGTCGGCGGCCGTGCGTCCTACACCCGCGGCAGCGCCCTGTCGGTGGTGCACCGCCCCACCGAGCAGGCGAACCTGCTGGTCGGCTTCCCCGGTCTCGCCGCGGGCGACGAGCGGCGAATGACGATGGGCGTCCTCAACTCGATCCTCGGCGGCGGCATGTCCTCGCGGCTGTTCCAGGAGGTGCGCGAGAAGCGCGGCCTGGCCTACTCCGTCTACTCCTTCGCCCCGTCCTACTCGGACGCGGGCCTCTTCGGGCTCTACGCCGCGTGCACCCCGGCGAAGGCGGGGACGGTCGCCGAGCTCCTGCTCACCGAGTTCCACCGCCTCGCCGAGGACGGCGTCACCGACGACGAGCTCGCGCGCGCCCGCGGCCAGCTCTCGGGAGCGGCGGCGCTCGCGCTGGAGGACTCCGACACCCGGATGTCGCGCCTCGGACGCGCCGAGCTGACCTTCGGCGAGTTCGTCGACCTCGACGAGAGCCTGCGCCGACTCGCCCTCGTCGGCGCGGAGGACGTCCAGGCACTCGCGGCAGACTTGGCCCGGGGGCCGTCGTCGATCTCGGCCGTCGGCGCGGTCGACGAGTCGGCCTTCGCCGGGATCGCCGGGATCGAGAGCGCCTCCGCGATCTGATCCGATCGTCGAACGCCCGCTGACCGCGCACCGCCGCGCCGCACCAGGGAGGACCCCGTGTCCCACTACATCTACCTCGTCCGCCACGGCGAGCAGCAGGACGCCGAGCACGGCATGCCGGACGGCCCGCTCTCGGCCCGTGGTGAGCGCCAGGCGAGGCTCATCGCCGAGCGGCTCGGCGGAGTCCCCTTCACCGGAGCGTGGCACTCCCCGCTGCGCCGGGCCGAGGAGACGGCCGCACGCTTCCAGACGCTTCTGCCGAGCCTGCCGCTCCAGCCGTCCTCGCTGCTGTTCGACTGCATCCCCTCGGGGCCGACCCCGGACATGCCCAAGGCGTTCGAGCCCTTCTTCGGCAGCGTCACCGCGGCCGAGATCGAGGCGGGGCACGCGCAGATGCAGGACGCGGTGGCCGAGTTCCTGGCGCCGTCGCGCGAGGACCGCCACGACCTCCTCATCACCCACAACTTCGTGATCGGCTGGTTCGTCCGCCACGTGTTCGACGCTCCCGACTGGCGGTGGCTGGGCCTCAACCAGGCCAACTGCGGGCTGACGATCATCCGCGTCCGCTCCCGCAAGCCGCCGGTGCTCGTCGTGCACAACGACCTCTCGCACCTGCCCGTGGAGCTGCGCACCGGCCTGCCCGAGGCCCAGCCGTACTGAGCCGCGGGCTACGCTGAGTCGGTGACTACCTCCGTCGCCGTGGTCGGCGCGTCCGGCCGACTCGGCTCGTTCACCTGCTCGCTCATCGAGGCGTCGAGCGAGTTCTCGCTCGTCGCGCGGCTCGGCTCGCGGAGCGATCCCGCCGAGATGCTCGCGGCCGACGTCGTCGTCGACATGACCGTGCCGGCCGTCAGCCAGCAGATCGTCGACTTCGCCGTGGCCAACGGGAGGAAGGTGCTCGTCGGCACCTCCGGCTGGACCGGCGAGCGGATCGCGGCCCTCCGGCGCAGCGTCGCCGAGCAGCCCGAGGCCGGCGTCGTGATCATCCCCAACTTCTCGCTGGGCTCGGTGCTCGCGACCGCGCTGGCCACCGTGGCCGCGCGGTTCTTCGACGCCGCCGAGATCGTTGAGACCCACGGCGCCCGCAAGGTCGACTCGCCCTCCGGGACCGCGGTCCGCACGGCCGAGCTGCTGCTGCGCGCCCGGGCCGAGCTCGGTCCGGTGCAGGCTCCGCACACCGACCAGCGGGCCCGCGGCCAGCAGGTCGCGAGCGTCCCGGTCCACAGCCTCCGCCTGCCCGGAGTGGAGGCGCGCCAGGAGGTCGTCTTCGGCGGCACCGGCGAGACGGTCACCATCCGGCACGACACCACCTCGCAGGCCTCCTACGAGCAGGGCGTCCTGCGCGCTCTCGACGCGGTCCGGACGACCACGGGCGTGGTGGTGGGCCTCGACGCGCTGATCGACCTGCGCGCCGCCTTCGACGCCGCGCCTCTCGCCGAGCGGCCGGTCGACGAGCAGCCCGTCATCGACCGGGCTCCGTCCGGCCAGGCCGCCGCAGCGACGAGCACCCCGTGAGGACCCGCGTCGGTGTCGTCCTGATGGCGGTCCTGCTCGCCCTCTACCTGTTCGTCTGCCTGCAGTACTCCGTCGTCGCCTTCGCCGCGGCGACGGTGCCCGGCATCGTGATGGGCGTCGGCCTGCTGATCCTCGGCGCCGTCGGCGTCTGGGGGCTCGTGCGCGAGCTGCTGTTCGGGCTCCGCGCCGAGAAGCTGGCCCGTCGGCTGGAGGGCGAGAACGCGCTGCCGCAGGAGGTCCTCGACTCGCGGGCCAGCGGGCGTCCGCTCCGGGAGGAGGCGGACGCGCTGTTCCCGCAGTACGCGGAGGAGGTCGATGCGCAGCCCGGGAGCTGGCGCGCCTGGTACCGTCTCGGCCTCGCCTACGACGCCAGCGGCGACCGCAAGCGCGCCCGAGGCGCCATCCGCCGGGCCATCGCGCTGGAGCACGAGGCTCCGGCCTGACCGCTCGGCCGCGACTCGAGCGCGGCTCGCCGGGCGAGGACCGCTCGGGCGGCCGGGATCAGGCGAGCACCCACTCCAGCGCCTCGCCGACCGTGCGGTGGCGGAACTCGAAGCCGTCGTCGAGCAGCCGCTGAGGGACCAGGCGCTGGCTCGAGAGCAGGAGCTCGTGCCCGGCGTCGCGCAGCGCGAGCTCGATGATCTTCTCGGGGACGGCCAGCTTGAACGGGCGGTGCAGCTGCTCGGCGAGGGTGCGCATCACGTCGTTCGCGGTCGCCGGCACCGGTCCGGCGAGGTTCACCGGGCCCGAGAGCGAGGACGTGAGCAGGTGGCGGATCGCCGCGGCCTCGTCGTAGAGGCTGATCCAGGGCCAGGCCTGGTTGCCGCTGCCGAGGGGTCCGCTGAGGCCGAGCTTCGTCAGGGGCAGGAGCGGCTTGAGCGCGCCGCCGTCGCCGAGGACGAGCCCGGTGCGAGCGGTGACCACCCGCGTGGCCTCGGGCGCGAGGTGGGCGGCCTTCTCCCAGCGGTCGACGACGTCGGCGAGGAACCCGTCGCCGCGCGAGGACTGCTCGGTGAGCTCCTCGCCCGGGCGGTCTCCGTAGTAGCCGACCGCGGAGGCGTTGATCAGCGTCGTCGGCGGGGTCGAGGACATCCGCATCGCGTCGGTGAGGGTCTGCGTGGACTGGATCCGCGAGTCGAGGATCTCCCGCTTGTAGGACGCGGTCCACGGCAGGCGGCTGATCGAGGCGCCGGAGAGGTTGATCACGGCGTCGACGCGGTCGAGCACGCTGAAGTCGAGCATGTGCGAGGTGGGCGCCCAATGGAACTCGTCCGGGCTCGACGGCGCGTGGCGCACCAGGCGCAGGATCTCGTGCCCCTCGGCGCGCAGCTGGCGGGTCAGCTCGGAGCCGATCATCCCGCTGGCGCCCGAGATCAGGACGCGGAGCCGGGGAGCGGACGCATGCGGCCGGGCCGAGGGCAGCTCGGACGGCGTCGACACGTGCTCGCCCGGCGTGCGCGCGGCGCGCCGCGGCGAGCCGGAGTCCGTGGTCCCGTCGTGGTCGGAGTGCCGTGCGGATGAGTCGCTCATGGTGCCTCCCGGAGCCGGTCGCGGGCCGCCCGCGAAGCGGACCCAGCCTAGAGCCTCACGCCCGGGAGCTGGCCGAGCGCCCGACCAGGCCGGCCCGCGCGAGCACGAGGTAGAGCTCGCAGCCCAGGCAGAGGCCGAACACGGCGTTGAGGAAGGCGGCGAGGAAGGCGACGGCCGCGGCGACCGGAACCGATCCCGGGACGCCGGCGACGTGCAGGAGGACGCCGGTGCCGGTCACCACCAGGCCGATCAGCTGGGCGAAGCGCGGCGGGCGGGCGTCCTCCCACTCGCGGGGCGGTGCCAGGTGCGGCCGGACCACCCGGCGGAACAGCACCGCCCAGGGGCCGGAGCCGACGCCGCGCGCGGCCGACCAGGCGAAGAGGGCGGCGAGCGCGAGCAGCAGGAGGAAGCCGGGCTGGGAGAGCCGGCCGTCGAGGTCGGCCCGGGCCGGGGCCGCGAGCCCGAGGCCCACGGCCGTGAGGAGGAGTGCGGCGGTGACTCCGGCGGCGACCCTCGGACCGCGGGGATCGACGGTGCCGGACGGGGGAGTGGCGCCGGTGGTGGAGGGGGAGCGGGTGCTCATCATGTCTCCTGGAGTCGGTCGAGCTCGATGGTCAGGGCTGCGCGGGTCGGAGCGCCGCCGATGCGGCTGCGCGGCACTCCGTCTCGATCGAGCAGGAGGAGCGTGGGCGTCTGCCGGACGCGGAAGCGCGCCGCGAGGTCGGGGCGGTGCGTCAGATCGACGTCGAGGTGCGCCAGCCCGGGCCGCTGCTGGGCGAGCTCCCCGAGCATCCGTCGCACTGCAGGGCACCGCGTGCAGACGTCGGTCGAGAATTGCACGACTGTGGCCCGGGTCCCGAGCACTGCGCCGGGGACGAGCTCGCCGGGGTCGATCGCGGGGTCCTGGCGCGAGGGGGCGCTCGCGACGCGCCCGGAGCGGGCCCGATGGACAGCCCCGAGGACGACGCCCAGCACGACGAGGCCGAGCAGTGCGGCGAGGATCGTCACGGGCTCCATCCGGGAAGCGTAGGTCGGCGCGGGCGCTGCGCGGACGACTGTTTCGGGATGTGACGACGGCCGCGGTCGGAGCGTGGTCTAGGTTCGATCCGTGACCGAACAGAGCAGCCTCAGCGCAGACCCGAGCAGTCCCGTCTTCCGCAGTGATGTCGTCGTCGAGCTGGTCCGCGCGAGCGCCCACGACTCCGACGTGCTGTTCGCGGCCCGCGTCTCGACCCAGGGCGAGAAGACGCTCGCCGAGGCGCTCGACGGCGAGGAGTCCGACGCCGAGTTGCAGCGCAAGCGCGACCGCGGCCTGATCAACTACCTCATGCGCGACCGCCACGGCTCGCCGTTCGAGCACAACTCGATGACCTTCTACGTGCAGGCGCCGATCTTCGTCTTCCGCGAGTTCATGCGGCACCGCATCGCCTCCTACAACGAGGAGTCGGGCCGCTACCGCGAGCTCCGTCCGGTCTTCTACGTGCCCGGCCCCCGCCGCAACCTCGTGCAGGTCGGCAAGCCCGGCGCCTACTCCTTCGAGCCCGGCACCGCGGAGCAGGCCGAGCTCGTCGCCGAGGAGACGCGCCGCGTCAGCACGCAGGCCTACGAGTCGTACCGGCGGATGCTCGGCGAGGGCGTCGCCCGCGAGGTCGCCCGGATCGTCCTCCCGCTGAACATCTACTCGTCGATGTACGTCACGCTCAACGCCCGCTCGCTGATGAACTTCCTCTCCCTGCGCACCAAGCGCGAGGACTCGACGTTCCCCTCCTTCCCGCAGCGCGAGATCGAGATGGCGGCCGAGCAGATGGAGACGCACTTCCAGGAGCTGATGCCCCTCACGGCCGCCGCCTTCACAGCGAACGGCCGCGTCGCCCCGTAGCCCGCCGCCCGGCGAGGACGAGCGGGCCGTCCCGCCCGATCCGCCTGCTGCCGTCCGCGCGGGCGGCTCCGGGAACCTCCTCCCGGCGGCGCGGCGGCGACCCGCTACCCTGGCAGCGTGTCAACTCCGGAGAATCCCTTCGGCCAGGTCCTGGTCGCCCTGGTCACCCCGTTCACCGCCGACGGCGAGGTCGACTGGCCCGGTGTGGAGAAGCACATCGACGACTGCATCGCAGCGGGCGCGGACGGCATCGTGGTCACCGGGACCACGGGCGAGACCAGCACCCTGACCGACCCGGAGAAGATCCGCCTCGTCGAGGTCGGCCGCTCGGTCGCCGGGGGCCGCGCCAAGATCATCACGGGAGGCGGCTCGAACGAGACCGCCCACGCCATGCAGCTCGCCCGTCAGAGCGAGAAGGCCGGCGCCGACGGCAACATGATCGTCACCCCGTACTACAACAAGCCCACGCAGGCGGGCGTGCTCACCCACTTCCGGATGATCGCGGATGCGACGGACCTGCCGGTGATCCTCTACGACATCCCCGGCCGCACCGGCGTGCCGATCCGCTACGAGACGATCCTGCGGGCGGCCAAGCACCCGAACATCCTGGCCGTGAAGGACGCGAAGGGCGATCTCTCCGAGGTCAGCCGCGTGCTCAACCAGACCGACCTGATGTACTTCTGCGGCGACGACGCGAACGTGCTCCCCGAGCTCGCCATCGGCGCCACGGGGCTCATCGGCGTCACCGCGAACATCGCCGCCGCGCCGTACCGCACGATCGTCGACGCCGTGAACGCGGGCGACCTCCACGCGGCCACCCGCGCGCACCAGCAGCTCGAGCCGCTCGTGCGCGCCGTGATGACGCACGTCCCCGGGACCGTCGCCGCGAAGTACATCCTGCACGGCCTCGGCCGCATCTCCTCGCCGCGCGTGCGGCTGCCCCTGGTCGGCCCGGAGGAGTCGGAGGCGGCGCTCATCGAGGACGAGCTCGGCCTGGTCCGCGACATCCCGGGCGTCGACTTCCGCAACTTCCGGCCCGACCGCAACGCCGCGGCCGGCGGCGCCCTCCCGAAGGTCGCCGGCACCACCCGCTGAGCCCGAGCGGCACGTCCCGAGAAAGCACCGCTGGAGAAGGAGGGCGCATGCCCGGTCCCGTGATCATCCCCGCCCCGCTCGCTCCGGGAACGCTCCGGATCATCCCCCTCGGCGGCCTCGGCGAGATCGGCCGCAACATGACCGTCTTCGAGATCGACGGCAGGCTCCTGGTCGTCGACTGCGGCGTGCTCTTCCCGGAGGAGGACCAGCCGGGCGTCGACCTGATCCTCCCGGACTTCACGCCCATCCGGGACAGGCTCGACGACATCGTCGGAGTGGTCCTCACCCACGGCCACGAGGACCACATCGGCGCCGTCCCCTACCTGCTCCGCCTGAAGCGCGACATCCCGCTGATCGGGTCCACCCTCACGCTCGCCCTCGTCGAGGCGAAGCTCAAGGAGCACCGGATCACGCCGTACACGCTCACGGTGAAGGAGGGCGACGTCGAGAACCTCGGGCCCTTCGAGCTCGAGTTCGTCGCCGTGAACCACTCGATCCCGGACGCGCTGGCCGTGTCGATCGTCACCGACGCCGGCTCGGTGCTGCACACCGGCGACTTCAAGATGGACCAGCTGCCGCTCGACGGCCGGATCACCGACCTGCGCGCCTTCGCCCGCCTCGGCGAGGAGGGCGTCGACCTGTTCATGGTCGACTCCACCAACGCCGACGTCCCCGGCTTCACGCCGAGCGAGCGCGACATCGGCCCGGTCATCGAGAGCGTCATGGCCAGGGCGACCCGCCGCGTCATCGTCGCGAGCTTCTCCAGCCACGTGCACCGGGTGCAGCAGGTGCTCGACGCGGCCCACGCCACGGGCCGCCGCGTGGCGCTGCTCGGCCGCTCCATGGTCCGCAACATGCGCATCGCCGCGGATCTCGGCTACCTGCACGTCCCTCCGGGAGTCCTGGTCGACATGAAGAAGTCGGGCGACGTCCCCGAGGACAGGATCGTCTACATGTCGACCGGGTCGCAGGGCGAGCCGATGGCCGTCCTCAGCCGGATGGCCAACCTCGATCACCAGATCGAGCCGGGGGAGGGCGACACCGTGATCCTCGCCTCCAGCCTCATCCCCGGCAACGAGAACGCGGTGTACCGGGTCATCAACGGGCTCACCCGGCTCGGAGCGACCGTCGTGCACAAGGGCAACGCGAAGGTGCACGTGTCCGGGCACGCCGCGGCCGGCGAGCTCCTCTACTGCTACAACATCCTCAAGCCGCTGAACGTGATGCCGGTGCACGGCGAGTACCGGCACCTGGTCGCGAACGCGCAGCTCGCGCGCGAGACGGGGATCGCGGAGGAGAACACGATCATCGCCGAGGACGGCACCGTGATCGACCTGCTCGACGGCAGGGCGACCGTCGTCGGACGGCTCGACCTGGGGTTCGTCTACGTCGACGGATCGTCGGTGGGCGAGATCACGGACGCCGACCTCAAGGACCGGCGGATCCTCGGCGAGGAGGGCTTCATCTCGATCATCGTGGTGGTCGAGGCGGGCACGGGGCGGATCGTCGTCGGCCCCGAGATCCACGCGAAGGGCTTCGCGGAGGACGACAGCGTCTTCGACGAGGTCAAGCCGCGGATCGCGGCCGCGCTCGAGGAGGCGGTGCGGAACGGGGCGAGCGATCAGCACGCGCTCTCGCAGGCCGTCCGTCGCGTCGTCGGCCGCTGGGTCAACACCTCCTATCGCCGCCGGCCCATGATCGTGCCGCTCGTCATCGAGGCCTGAGCCTCCCGGCCGGCGGCGGATCGGCGCCTGCCGTCGCGGCGCGGGTCACCGGCCCTGACGGGGGCGGCGGGTACGGTGGCCTCATGGCGACCAGTACCAAGACGACCTCGCGCGGGCGCGGCAGCGCGACTCCGCGCTCCGGCGCGCCGCGATCCGGCCGGGGCTCGGGCAAGGCGGCCGCTGAAACGAAGACGGTGGCCTTCGAGTCCGCCCCGCGCACCAACCCCGCCGTGCGGCTCTGGATGGCGCTGGCCCACCTCGCGGGCGGCGCCGCCCGCGCCCTCGGTCCCGAGCGGCTGGCGAAGGAGGAGCGCCGCGACGGCGTCCCCTTCCTGCTGCTGCTGCTGGCCGTCGCGGGCGCGGTGGTCGAGTGGTTCCTCGCGACCGACCCGGTCGCCCTGGTGCTCGACGCGTGGAGCTTCGGCGGCTTCTTCGGCCGTGTCGCCTACGTGCTGCCGGTCGTCCTTCTCCTCTTCTCCCTCTGGCTCTTCCGGCACCCCCGGTCCGTCGACGACAACGGGCGGATCGGCGTGGGCGTCATCACGCTGCTCGTCGCCTCCGCCGGCATCTGCCACGCGCACCTCGGCCTGCCGCAGCCCGGCCAGGGAATCGAGACCATGGCGGCCGCGGGAGGCGTCCTCGGCTGGCTGGTGGGCGCCCCGCTCGCGGCGATCGCCACCGTCCCCGGCGCGACCGTGCTGCTGTCTCTCGTGATCCTGCTGTCGCTGTTCATCATCACCAAGACCCCGCCGAACCGCATCGGCGCGCGCTCGCGGGAGCTCTACGGCTACCTCTTCGGCGCCCCCGTGCTCGACGACGAGGAGCGCGCCCGCCTCAAGGCCGAGCGGGCCGCCGCGAAGGCCGCGGCGAAGGCGGAGGCCGAGCAGGAGGAGGACGCGCAGCAGGACGGCGGAGAGCTGCCCTGGTGGCGGCGCACCGAGTCCGGGCGCGAGGACGAGCCGACCGTGCAGACCGAGCTCCCGATCGACTCCTTCACCGAGGTCATCGAGGGCGCCGCGCCGGCCCGCGGCCGCGCGAAGGGCTTCGACACCGCGCTCGAGGAGCGCGACGACGAGGCCCACCCGCCGACCCGCTCCTACGCCACCGAGGTGCTGGCCGAGGCCGAGACCGCCGAGGCGGCGCTCGCCCGCTTCGAGCAGACGGGCGCTCCCCGCGGCGCGACCGGCGTGGTCGACGACGACGCGACCGAGGTCATCCGGCTCGACCGCCTCGACGTGGCGCCCGCCGTCCCGATCCCGCCCGTCATCGAGACCGGCCCGATCGCGCCCCTCGCCGAGGAGGACCCGACCGCCGGTTTCGACTCCTCGTTCGAGGACGACGCGCCGTACCGCCTCCCTTCGGCGGCCGCCCTCTCGACGGGCACGCCCTCCAAGGCGCGCTCGGCGGCCAACGACGAGATGGTCCGCGCCATCACCGAGGTGCTGCAGCAGTTCAACGTGGACGCGACGGTCACCGGCTTCTCCCGCGGCCCGACCGTCACCCGCTACGAGATCGAGCTCGGCCCCGGCGTCAAGGTCGAGCGCGTCACCGCGCTCAGCAAGAACCTCTCCTACGCCGTCGCCAGCAACGAGGTCCGGATCCTCTCCCCGATCCCGGGCAAGAGCGCGATCGGCGTCGAGATCCCCAACACGGACCGCGAGATCGTCTCGCTGGGCGACGTCCTCCGCTCGCCGGCCTCGACGACGTCCACGCACCCGATGACCATCGGCGTCGGCAAGGACGTCGAGGGCGGCTACGTCGTGGCGAACCTCGCCAAGATGCCGCACCTCCTGGTCGCCGGCTCCACCGGCTCCGGCAAGTCCAGCTTCGTCAACTCGATGATCACGAGCCTGCTGATGCGCGCGCGCCCGCAGGACGTGCGCATGGTCCTGATCGACCCCAAGCGCGTGGAGCTCACCATCTACGGCGGAGTGCCGCACCTGATCACTCCGATCATCACGAACCCCAAGAAGGCCGCCGAGGCGCTGCAGTGGGTCGTGAAGGAGATGGACATGCGCTACGACGACCTGGCGTCGTTCGGGTTCCGCCACATCGACGACTTCAACGCGGCCGTCCGCGCCGACGAGATCAAGCTCCCCGCGGGCAGCAGCCGCGTCCTCAAGCCGTACCCGTACCTCCTCGTGGTGGTCGACGAGCTCGCCGACCTGATGATGGTCGCCCCGCGCGACGTCGAGGACTCGATCGTGCGCATCACCCAGCTCGCGCGCGCCTCGGGCATCCACCTCGTGCTGGCCACGCAGCGGCCGAGCGTCGACGTGGTGACCGGCCTCATCAAGGCGAACGTGCCCAGCCGCCTCGCCTTCGCGGTGACCAGCGTGACCGACTCGCGGGTCATCCTCGACCAGCCGGGAGCCGACAAGCTCATCGGGCAGGGCGACGGCCTCTTCCTCCCCATGGGCACCAACAAGCCGATGCGCGTCCAGGGCGCCTGGGTCCGCGAGGACGAGATCGCGAAGGTCGTCGAGCACGTCACCCGTCAGGCGCAGCCCGAGTACCGCCAGGACATCACCGTGCAGGCGCAGCGCAAGGAGATCGACTCCGACATCGGGGACGACCTCGAGCTGCTGGTCGCGGCGGCCGAGCTCGTCGTCAGCACGCAGTTCGGCTCGACCTCGATGCTGCAGCGCAAGCTCCGCGTCGGCTTCGCCAAGGCCGGCCGACTGATGGACCTGCTCGAGTCGCGCGAGGTCGTCGGCCCCTCCGAGGGGTCGAAGGCCCGCGACGTGCTGGTCACCGCCGAGCAGCTGCCGGGCGTCCTCGCGCGGATGCGCGGCGAGGACACGGGCGAGGGGCCGGCCGCGCCGTCCTCGGTCGCCCCGGACCCGTACGCGGATCCGCTGGCCGAGCCGACGGGGCCCGCCGCCAACGACTACCACGACGACGACGAGGGGTCCGGCGAGGACGCCTGGACGCTGACGGGACGCGAGTGACCGTCCCGGTCGCCCGCACTGCGAGGAACGGCGGAGCACGATGACCCACCCCACCGCACCGGCTCCGGCCGCGTCGGGCAACTGGAACCTGCCGAACGCGATCACGGTCGTCCGGATCCTGCTGGCGCCCGTCTTCTTCTGGCTCCTGCTGGCCGACGGGGGGCAGGACGGCGGGATCCGGATCGCCGCGGCGATCCTCTTCATCGTCGCGATCGCCACGGACGGCATCGACGGGCACATCGCCCGGAGCCGGGGCCTCGTGACGGATCTCGGCAAGCTCTTGGATCCGATCGCCGACAAGGTGCTCACCGGCGCGGCGCTCGTCGGGCTCTCGATCCTCGCGGAGCTGCCGTGGTGGGTGACGATCGTCATCCTCGTGCGCGAGATCGGCATCACCGTGTTCCGGATGGCCGTGCTCTCGGACCGGGTGATCCCGGCGTCGCGGGGCGGCAAGCTCAAGACGATCGTGCAGTCGATCGCGATCTCCCTCGCTCTGCTGCCGCTCTGGGCCGTCCTCGGCGAGTGGGTCCACTGGCTGAACGGCATCACGATGACGGCGGCGGTGGTGCTCACGGTCGCCACCGGGATCGACTACCTCGCCGACGCCGCCCGCCAGAGCCGGGCCGCCCGGTCGACGCGGTGACGGCCGCGCAGCTGATCGCCGAGCTCCGGCGGCGGGGTGTCGACCTCGCCGTCGCGGAGTCCCTCACCGGCGGCGCGCTCAGCTCCGCCCTCGTGGAGGTGCCCGGCGCCTCCGCCGTGTACCGCGGGGGAGTGGTGAGCTATGCCACCGACCTCAAGGACCGGCTCCTCGGGGTCGACGCGCGCGTCCTCGGCGAGCGGGGTCCCGTCGATCCCGGAGTCGCCGTGCAGATGGCGCGCGGAGCGTCCTCGCGGCTCGCAGCCGACGGGCGTCCGACGCTCGGCCTGGCGACCACTGGGGTCGCCGGTCCGGATCCGCAGGGGGACACGGCCGTCGGCACCGTCTTCGTGGCGGCCGTCCTCGGCGAGGACGAGCTCGTCCGTGAGCACCGGTTCGACGGCGACCGCGCCGCGATCCGCGCCGCCTCGGTCGACGCGGCCCTCGCCCTCGGCGCGGAGCTGATCTCCCGGGGGGCATGAGGCGGATACCCAGCGAGGGCCCTCCGGGAATCGGAATGCGCCGCATTGCGGCCCGGTTACAACTGGTGTCGCTCACACGCAAAGTCCAGTCATCCGGTATTAGAGTCGACACCATACGAACCGGGTAGTGAACAGCTATCCGGTTCTCTCGTCCCAGCCCCCCGATCACCCGCTCCGGAATCTCCGGCGCTCGTGCTCGCGGTGCAGGTGCACGACATGCGGTTGACGTGGAGAAGGAGGGTCCAGTGGTTCTAGTTCGTCAGGAGATCGGCGATGTCCTCAGGGACTTTCGCCTGCAGAAAGGTCGTACGCTCCGTCAGGTGGCGAGCAAGGCGAGCGTTGCGCTCGGCTACCTGAGCGAGGTCGAACGCGGTCAGAAGGAGGCCTCCTCGGAGATCCTCGCCTCTGTCGCCGACGCCCTCGACACCCCCATCTCGGTGATCATGCGCGAGGTCGGCGATCGTCTCGCCGTCATCGAGGGCATCGACACCATCCCCGACACCATCCCGGCCGACATGGTCGCCGGCTTCGACGCGGACCTCGTCACGCAGTAGTCGGCCCCCGTCCCCTCCACTCACCGCACCCGCTCCACGCGAAGGGCGCCCAGGCTCCGGCCGGGCGCCCTTCGGCGTTCCCGGGGGGGTGCGGCCTCCGGGCAGCGGCTACCGTGGACGCATGCGCTTGAGCGAGTTCCGGCAGCTGGTGGACGACGAGTTCGGCGGCGCCTACGCCCGTGTCCTGGTCTCGGACCTCGTGCTGACCGAGCTCGGGGGCCGCACAGCCGAGCGCGCCCTCGCGGACGGAGCGGAGCCGCGCGAGGTCTGGCTCGCCCTCTGCCGCGCCAACGACGTCCCGGAGGCCCGGTGGCACGGCGTGGATCCGCGGAAGCGTCACCGCTGACGCTCCCGTCGCCGAAGCCGTGTTCGACACGCCGACGGCTCGTGCTCGAATCCGTGTTCGAACGGGTCTAGGCTCCTCCACAGAAGCAGGAACGGCCCCGTCTCCACGGAGTCGCTCTCGCTCGGCCCCGATGTCGGTGGTCGGGCGTACCGTCGGAGACACCTGAACGGACCTGCTTCACCGCCTTGTCGCAGCCGGCCGGCACTGTCACTCCGACAGCCACCGGCATGTCGCGACAGCCTGTAGGCGACACCACCACGAACACGAGAGCGAGACGGCCATGCCCAGTTCCTCCGACCGCGAGAAGTCCCTCGAGACCGCACTCGCCCAGATCGACCGCCAGTTCGGCAAGGGCGCCGTCATGCGCCTCGGAAGCGACGACCGCGCTCCCGTCGAGGTGATCCAGACCGGTTCGATCGCGCTCGACGTCGCGCTCGGGATCGGCGGGCTCCCCCGCGGCCGCATCGTCGAGATCTACGGCCCCGAGTCCTCCGGAAAGACAACCCTCACGCTGCACGCGATCGCGAACGCGCAGCGCAACGGCGGCATCGCCGCCTTCATCGACGCGGAGCACGCGCTCGACCCCGAGTACGCCAAGAAGCTCGGCGTCGACATCGACTCCCTCCTCGTGTCGCAGCCCGACACCGGAGAGCAGGCGCTCGAGATCGCCGACATGCTCGTGCGCTCGGGCTCGATCGACCTCATCGTGATCGACTCCGTCGCGGCCCTCGTGCCGCGTGCCGAGATCGAGGGCGAGATGGGCGACTCCCACGTCGGCCTGCAGGCGCGCCTCATGTCCCAGGCGCTGCGCAAGCTGACCGGCGGACTGAACACCACGAACACCACGATGATCTTCATCAACCAGCTGCGCGAGAAGATCGGCGTCTTCTTCGGAAGTCCCGAGACCACGGCGGGCGGCAAGGCGCTCAAGTTCTACGCGTCGGTCCGCCTCGACATCCGCCGCATCGAGACGCTGAAGGACGGCACCGACGCGGTCGGCAACCGCACCCGCGTCAAGGTCGTGAAGAACAAGATGGCCCCGCCCTTCAAGCAGGCCGAGTTCGACATCCTCTACGGCGTCGGCATCTCCCGCGAGGGCAGCCTGATCGACTTCGGTGTCGAGCACGAGATCGTCCGCAAGTCGGGCGCCTGGTACACCTACGACGGCGACCAGCTCGGCCAGGGCAAGGAGAAGGCGCGCCAGTTCCTCATCGACAACGCCGATGTGGCCGCTGAGATCGAGAAGCGCATCCTGGTGAAGCTCGGCGTGATCGTCGACCCGAACGCGGCCGTCGAGGCCGCGCCGGTCGCGATCGAGACCAAGCAGCCCGTGCGCAAGGGCGCCTAGCCCGTGGCGGAGAAGGCCGCGGAGGGGGCGAAGGGCCGCCCCGTGGCCTTCCTGCCCTGGGTCGACCGGGGTGCGGCGGGCGACGAGGGCTGGGCTCCGGCGGCGCCGGACGCCGACGGGGCCGGGTCGCTTCCGGAGCCGTCCGGAGCCGGGACGCCGCGTACCA
This sequence comes from Rathayibacter sp. AY1G1, assembly GCF_002932095.1. Lineage (NCBI taxonomy): Bacteria > Bacillati > Actinomycetota > Actinomycetes > Micrococcales > Microbacteriaceae > Rathayibacter > Rathayibacter sp. AY1G1. The sequence goes on along the minus strand of NZ_PSUZ01000018.1, from coordinate 33,749 downwards.
GAGCTCCCGGGACGGTCGCAGGCGAGTTGGAAGGCTCCGCCGTCGGGGGCGCCGCGTCTCCGGCCTCCGAGCGGATCGCCGAGCTCTCGGCTCATGTCGCCCGGCGCGCGCCGGCGTTCGTCGAGAACGCGGACGACGAGGACGACGACGACGCGATCGAGGTCCCGGAGGAGATCGATCCCGAGCAGGTCGCGGATCGGATCGTACGGGGGCTCTCCCGCAAGAGCCTCTCGGTCGCCGAGGTCGAGGCGCGCCTCTACACGGAGGGCGTCGCCGAGAAGGACGCCCTCGAGATCCTCGAGCGCTTCACGCGCTTCGGCTACCTCGACGACCTCCGCATGGCGGAGCAGCTGGTCGTCTCGCTCCGCGACCGCAAGAAGCTCGGCCGCTCCTCCATCCAGCAGGAGCTGCGCGCGCGGAAGATCGACCCCGAGGCGATCGCGTCAGCGCTCGACGAGCTGGACGGCGACGACGAGTACCGCACGGCGCTCGAGCTCGCGCGCAAGCGCCTGCCGAGCCTGCGCTCTCTCTCCGACGAGGTCGCCGAGCGCCGGCTCACGGGATTCCTCGCGCGCCGCGGCTACGCCGGCGGACTCGTGCAGCGCGTCGTCCGCGAGACGATCCGCAAGCCGGGGTCGAGCGTCCGCTTCCGCTGACACGGCGGGCCGAGGCGGTCCGACCGGGGCGTAGAATCCCACACCATGAGCACGCTCGGTACCGCCCCGTCGCCCGTCGCCGAGACCCGGCCGAGGACCTACGAGGTCCGTACGTTCGGGTGCCAGATGAACGTGCACGACTCCGAGCGGCTGAGCGGTTCGCTCGAGGCGGCGGGCTACGTGTCCGCCGATGGAGCCGAGGCCGACGTCGTCGTCATCAACACCTGCGCGGTGCGCGAGAACGCCGACAACAAGCTCTACGGCAACCTCGGCCACCTCGCGTCGGTGAAGCGCCGCCACGAGGGGATGCAGATCGCGGTCGGCGGCTGCCTCGCGCAGAAGGACAAGAACGTCATCCTCGACCGCGCCCCGTGGGTCGACGTCGTCTTCGGCACGCACAACATGGGCGCCCTCCCGAGCCTGCTCGAGCGCGCCCGCCACAACGACGAGGCGCAGCTCGAGATCCTCGAGTCGCTCGATGTCTTCCCCTCCACGCTCCCCACGAAGCGCGACTCGACCTACAGCGGCTGGGTCTCGATCTCGGTCGGCTGCAACAACACCTGCACCTTCTGCATCGTCCCCTCGCTCCGCGGCAAGGAGAAGGACCGGCGCCCCGGCGACGTGCTCGCCGAGATCCAGGCGCTCGTGGACGACGGCGCGATCGAGGTCACCCTTCTCGGCCAGAACGTGAACTCCTACGGCGTCGAGTTCGGCGATCGCCAGGCGTTCTCGAAGCTGCTCCGCGCGGCGGGCACCATCGACGGGCTCGAGCGGATCCGCTTCACGAGCCCCCATCCCGCGGCCTTCACCGACGACGTGATCGACGCCATGGCCGAGACGCCGGCGGTGATGCCGCAGCTGCACATGCCGCTCCAATCCGGCTCCGACCGCGTCCTCAAGGCGATGCGCCGCTCCTACCGCTCCGAGAAGTTCCTCGGGATCCTCGACCGGGTGCGCGATCGCATCCCGCACGCGGCGATCAGCACCGACATCATCGTGGGCTTCCCCGGCGAGACGGAGGCCGACTTCCAGGAGACCCTGCGGGTGGTCGAGGCGGCCCGCTTCGCCTCCGCCTTCACCTTCCAGTACTCCATCCGGCCCGGCACCCCGGCCGCGACGCTGCCCGACCAGATCCCCAAGGCGGTCGTCCAGGAGCGTTACGAGCGGCTCGTCGCCCTGCAGGACGCGATCAGCGAGCAGGAGAACCGCGCAGTCGTCGGCCGAGAGGTCGAGGTCCTCGTCGCGACCGGCGAGGGCCGTCGCGACACGGAGACGCACCGGCTGAGCGGACGCGCCGAGGACAGCCGTCTGGTGCACTTCGACGTGCCCGAGGGCTCCGAGCAGCCGCGTCCCGGAGACGTGGTCTCCGTCCGGGTCACCCGTGCCGCCCCCTTCTACCTCCTGGCGGATTCGCCCGACGGCGCGCCGCTCCGCATCCGCCGCACCCGCGCGGGCGACGCCTGGGACCGGGCGCAGACCGAGTCCTGCGGAGTTCCGGCCGCCCCGGGCGGGAGCGGGGCGCCCCGGGTCTCGCTGGGCCTGCCGTCGCTGCGCGTGCGCGACGCCGGCACGCTGACGACGCCGATCTACGACGCCCTCGATGGCGAGCGCTGAGACCGGAGCCCCCGATACCGCGCCGGAGCTCATCGCGGTCGTCGGCGCGACCGGCACGGGCAAGTCCGACCTCTCGCTCGAGCTCGCCGAGGCGATCCGGCAGGACGGCGGCGCCGCTGAGATCGTGAACGCCGACGCGATGCAGCTCTACCGCGGGATGGACATCGGCACCGCGAAGCTGCCCGCCGACGAGCGTCGGGGCGTCCCGCACCACCTGCTCGACGTCCTCGACGTGACGGAGGAGGCGTCGGTCGCCCGCTACCAGAGCGAGGCGCGGCGCGTGATCGAGAGCGTGCTGGCGCGCGGGGCGACGCCGATCCTCGTCGGGGGCTCCGGTCTGTACGTCTCCAGCGTCGTCTTCGAGTTCTCGTTCGCGGGCACCGACCCGGCCGTCCGGCGCCGGCTCGAGGAGACCGCCGAGCGGGAGGGCCTGGGCGCCCTCGTCGAGCGGTTGCGCCGGATCGACGCCGGAGTGGCCGAGCGGATCGGTCCGCACAACGCCCGGCGCATCGTCCGCGCGCTCGAGATCGCGGAGCTCACCGGCGGGAGCACGCACAGCGCGCTGATGTCCGACGAGCCGGTTCGGTGGCGCCCCGCCTCGATCCTGTTCCTCGAGGCTCCGCGGGAGGAGCTGGTGCAGCGCCTCGACCGGCGGGTGGAGCGGATGTGGGCGACCGGGATGCTCGACGAGGTCGAGCGGCTCGTCCCCTTCGGCCTGGAGCGCGGCGTCACAGCCGGGCGGGCCATCGGGTACGCCCAGGCGCTCGCCCAGCGTGCCGGCGTCCTCCGCGAGGAGGAGGCGATCGCGGCGACGCAGGCGCTCACGCGCCGCTACGCACGTCGGCAGAACAGCTGGTTCCGGCGCTACGCCGGCGCCCACCGGCTCCCGTACGACGCGCCGGACCTGGTGTCGCGGGCGCACGCCGCCGCCCAGGCCGCCGCTCCCGCTCCTCGCTAGGCTGTGCGCCATGACGATCGAGCTGCACTTCACCAAGGGCCAGGGCACCGGCAACGACTTCGTGCTCTTCAGCGACCCGGACGGTGAGGTCGACCTCTCGCCCGCGCAGATCGCGATGATCTGCGACCGCCACTTCGGCGTCGGCGCCGACGGCGTCATCCGTGCCGTCCGCTCCCGCGCGATCCCGGAGGGCGCCGCGGCTCTGGCCGAGGAGAGCGAGGCGGAGTGGTTCATGGACTACCGCAACGCCGACGGCTCGATCGCCGAGATGTGCGGCAACGGCATCCGCGTCTACGCCGCGTTCCTGCTCGCGGGCGGCCTCGCGGCGCTCGAGCCCGGCGACACCCTGCCGATCGGCACCCGCGCCGGCGTCCGCGACGTCACCCGCAGCGGTGCCGGGTTCCAGGTCGACCTCGGCCGCTGGGAGCTGGCGGGCGGCGAGCCCCTGGTGCGGGCGAAGGAGCTCAAGGTCGCGCGCCCCGGTCTCGGGATCGACCTCGGCAATCCGCACGTGGTCGTCGCCCTCAGCAACGACGAGGAGCTCGACTCCGCCGACCTCTCCTACATCCCGCAGCTCGACCCGGAGCTCGAGGACGGCGCGAACGTCGAGTTCGTGGTTCCCGGCGAGCCCCTGGTCCACGACGGGATCGGGCGGATCCGGATGCGCGTGCACGAGCGCGGCAGCGGCGAGACCCTGAGCTGCGGCACGGGTGCCGCGGCGGCGGCACTGGCGGTGCGCTACTGGGCGGGAGCGCGCGCTCCGCAGGCCTGGCGCGTGGAGGTCCCGGGCGGCACGCTCGGCGTGACGATGTTCGCGGCGGAGGAGGGCGAGCACGTCGGGCTCTCCGGCCCGGCCGACCTCGTCTTCACCGGGACGATCCGGATCGACTGAGGACCCGGTCAGGCCAGGCGGGTCGTCCGCAGCACGCGGAAGCCCTTCGCCGAGGAGACGCGCTCCACGTCGAGCCGCCCGGCGAACGCGGCGCCCAGCCAGGTCTGGAGCGAGTCGGAGCCGAGGTTGCGCTGCACGACGAGCCAGGCGTCCGCGCCCTCCTCGAGCCGCGGCAGCCAGCGTTCGAGCAGGAGGTGCAGCTCCTCCTTGCCGATGCGGATCGGCGGGTTCGACCACACGGTGCGGAAGCGGACGTCGTCGGGAACATCCTCGGGCAGCACGGCGTTGACATTGAGGACGCCGAGTTCCTCGCAGTTGCGACGGACCAGCTCGAGCGCCCGCTGGTTGACGTCGACCGCCCACACCCGGGCGTCGGGGGAGGCGAGGGCGAGCGCGAGGGCGATCGGGCCCCAGCCGCAGCCGAGGTCCAGCAGGTCCCCGTCAGCGGGGGCGTCGGGCACCGCGTCCAGCAGGACGCGTGTGCCGAGATCGACGTGACCGGGGCTGAACACCCCTCCTGCCGTCGTGACCTCGAGGTCGCGGCCGGCCAGGCGGGCCTGGATCCTGCGGGGCCGGAGGTCGCCGTCGGGAGTACTCGAGAAGTAGTGCTCGGCGGCCATGAGAAGTGAACCTATCAAGACCTGAGGAGTTAGTGTTATCCGGATGACGGAAGACCTGAACGAGACCGACACGACCGAGGCCGTGGACGTCGTCTCGAGGGTCCTGGCGAACGCGCAGTCGCGTTCGGCAGGGTACTCGCGCTTCGTCGCGGGTGGAGCCCAGGCGCTGCAGAGCGCCGGCCACGAGGGCGAGAACAGCGACGGCGAGCAGTTCGACCGCGACGACCGGCAGGCGCTGCGACGCGTCGCCGGCCTCTCGACCGAGCTCGAGGACGTCACGGAGGTCGAGTACCGCCAGCTGCGCCTGGAGAACGTCGTGCTCATCGGCGTGTACTCGCAGAATTCGCTGGAGGACGCGGAGAACTCGTTGCACGAGCTCGCCGCGCTCGCGGAGACGGCGGGAGCGACGGTCCTCGACGGCCTGCTCCAGCGCCGCCCGCACCCCGATCCGAGCACCTACCTCGGCAAGGGCAAGGCCCAGGAGCTCGCGGGGCTCGTCGCGGCCCTCGGCGCGGACACGGTCGTCGCCGACACCGAGCTCGCACCGAGCCAGCGGCGTGCGCTGGAGGACGTGGTGAAGGTCAAGGTGATCGACCGCACCGCGGTGATCCTCGACATCTTCAGCCAGCACGCGAAGAGCCGTGAGGGCAAGGCGCAGGTCGAGCTCGCGCAGCTCGAGTACCTGCTCCCGCGACTGCGCGGCTGGGGCGAGTCCATGTCCCGCCAGGCCGGCGGCCAGGTGGGCGCGGGAGCCGGAATGGGCTCGCGCGGTCCGGGTGAGACGAAGATCGAGCTCGATCGTCGCCGCATCCACACCCGCATGGCGCGCCTGCGCAAGCAGATCACGGCGATGAAGCCCGCCCGCGAGGCCAAGCGCGCGAACCGCAAGCGCAACGCCGTCCCCTCGGTGGCGATCGCGGGATACACGAACGCCGGCAAGTCGAGCCTGCTGAACCGGATGACGCACGCGGGCGTCCTCGTCGAGAACTCGCTCTTCGCGACCCTCGACGCCACCGTCCGCAAGGCCCAGACGAAGGACGGGCGCCTCTACACGCTCGCCGACACGGTCGGCTTCGTGCGAGCGCTTCCGCACCAGCTCGTCGAGGCCTTCCGGTCGACGCTCGAGGAGGTCGCGGACTCCGATGTGATCGTCCACGTCGTGGACGCCTCCCACCCCGATCCGGCCGGGCAGATCGCCACCGTGCGCGACGTGATCGGCGAGGTGGGCGCCCGCAGCATCCCCGAGATCATCGCCTTCAACAAGGCCGATCTGGTGGACGAGGGCACGCGGCTGGTGCTGCGCGGTCTCGCTCCCGACGCGGTCTTCGTGTCGGCGCGCAGCGGCGAGGGCATCGACGAGCTGGAGGCGCGGATCGCCGAGATCCTGCCCGAGCCGGACGTCGAGATCGACCTGCTCGTGCCGTACGACCGGGGCGACGTGATCTCGCATCTGCACCGCAGCGGCCGGATCCTGTCGACGCAGTACGTCGAGGGCGGCACCCACGTGGTCGCCCTCGTGCACGCCGACCTGGCGGGCTCGCTCGCCGAGTTCGCGGTTCCGCGCGCGGCCGTCCAGGCCTGATCGCCACCACCCGAGCGCCCGTCTCCCCGTCCGGGAGGCGGGCGCTCGGCGCATCCGGGAGGGGGTGCGGCGTCCCGCACCACCGACCGGCGGCGGCCGGAGGGTTCGGCGACGGGGTTTCGGCGGCCCTCCTCCGCCTTCCCGTGACCGCGACGGAGGGGCGCGCGCCCCGATCGCCGGTGCCCGTCGAACGCAGGAGGGGCCCGGCCGGCTGCACGCCGGTCGGGCCCCTCCTGCGTTCCCGGTGTCAGACCGAGCGGAGGACCGCCACGATCTTCCCGAGCACCTCGGCCTCGTCGCCGAGGATCGGCTCGAAGTTGGAGTTGCGGGGCAGCAGCCAGGTGTGGCCGTCGCGCTGGCGCAGCACCTTGACGGTGGCCTCGCCGTCGAGCATGGCCGCTACGATCTCGCCGTTCTCGGCGGTGCGCTGCGAGCGGACCACGACCCAGTCACCGTCGCAGATCGCGGCGTCGATCATCGACTCGCCGACGACCTTGAGCATGAAGAGCTCGCCCTTGCCGACGAGCTGCCGGGGAAGCGGGAACACCTCGTCGATCTGCTGGTCGGCCATGATCGGCACACCCGCCGCGATCCGGCCGACGAGGGGGACCATCGCCGCGTCGCCGACCGTCGCGGTCGACTCGAACGACCCGTCGTCCTCCGTCGAGCTGGGGACGTCGATGAGGATCTCGAGGGCGCGGGGCCGGTTCGGGTCACGGCGCAGGTAGCCGCTGAGCTCGAGCTGGTTGAGCTGGTGGGTGACGCTCGACAGCGAGGCGAGGCCGACCGCGTCGCCGATCTCGCGCATGCTCGGCGGGTAGCCGCGGCTCGACACCGAGCGCTGGATCGCGTCGAGGATCGCGAGCTGCTTGGCGCTCAGGCTCTTCCGGCGCCGGCCCGCGGCCGCCTTCGTCTTGGCGGCCGGGGTCCCGGCCCTCTGCGCGTCGCTCACGATGCTCCCTCTTCCCGGTGCGCACGCCGCGTGCGCGCCCGCCCGGTCGCGACCCGACAAGGAATGTCGGTGGTCGCTGCTCTACTACGACCAGGCTCTCGAAACTGTATCCGCCGGAACTCACGAGTCGGAACATTCGTTCGAGTGTGTCGCGCGCGAGTCCGCCCGCGGATCAGCCGAAACGGTCCCTTGACCGCTCCGGCGTTCGAAGATATGTTCGGTACAGGCGTTCGGGGCGGCCCTCCCGGCCGAGGGCCTCCCCGAATCCCTGTTGAAAGGAGCGATCCCATGACCGCACAGCTCACCTCCCGCCCGCTCCAGCGCTCGTCCGCGGCCCGGCCCGTCGAGGTACTGCCGTCCGCTCCCGAGCCGATGAACGCGTTCGGCGAAGCGCGGATCGTTCGCACCCGTCTGCGCCTCACGCGCCGCGGCCGCGCCGTGGTGGCCGCTCTGGGGGCCCTGCCGATCGTGGCGGGCGCCTTCGCCTTCGGGCTCAACGGCGGTGGAGCGGTCGCGTCGAGCGACGCCGCTGCGGTCGAGTTCCAGTACGTCACCGTTCACGCGGGCGAGTCGCTCTGGTCGCTCGCCGAGGAGCTCGCCCCGCAGGCGGACCCGCGCGACGTGGTCGACGACATCCTCTCCCTCAACCAGCTCTCGAGCGCGGGCGTCGAGCCCGGGCAGCGCCTCGCGGTCCCGGCCGAGTACGACACCGCTCGCTGAGCCGGGCTGCCCGGACGTCCGCGCCGGGTGCTTCGCTACCATTCCCTGGTGACGACTCTCGATGACCTGCCCCTCCGCGACGACCTCCGAGGCAGGCACCCGTACGGTGCACCCCAGGCGGTCGTGCCCGTCGCCCTCAACGTCAACGAGAACACCCACCCGGTCCCGGACGACGTGATCGCCGACATCGTCGGGCGGGTCACGGAGGCGCTGCGCACCGTCAACCGGTATCCCGACCGCGAGTTCCGAGAGCTGCGCGACTCCCTCGCCGGCTACCTCGGTCACGGGCTCACCGCGGACGGCGTGTGGGCTGCGAACGGATCGAACGAGGTGCTCCAGCACGTCCTTCAGGCCTTCGGCGGTCCCGGGCGCTCGCTGCTGGGGTTCGCGCCCACCTATTCGATGTACTCGATCCTCGCGTCGGGGAGCGGAACGGAGTGGATCCCCGCTCCGCGCGAGGCGGAGTTCGAGATCGGAGCCGAGTACGCCGCGGAGCAGGTGCGCCGGGCCCGGCCCGACATCGTCTTCCTCTGCGCTCCGAACAACCCGACCGGGACGCCGCTCGACCTCGCCGTGATCGAGGCGGTCTACGACGCGACCGACGGCATCGTCGTCGTCGACGAGGCGTACGCCGAGTTCGCGGGCAGGGGCGCGCCCACCGCGCTGAGCCTCCTCCCCGGGCGACCGCGCCTGCTCGTGTCCCGCACCATGAGCAAGGCCTTCGCCTTCGCCGGCGTCCGCCTGGGCTACCTCGCCGCCGACCCCGCGGTGATCGACGCGCTCCGCCTCGTCCGCCTCCCGTACCACCTGTCGGCCCTCACCCAGGCCGCCGCGACCGCCGCCCTCGCTCACGCCGACGAGATGCTCGCCATGGTCGGCGAGATCATCGTGCAGCGCGACCGGATGATCGACGGCCTGCGCGCCCTCGGCTACCGCCCGTACGCGACCGGCAGCAACTTCGTCCTCTTCGGCGGTGTCGCGGATCCGGCCGCCGTGTTCGAGGGCCTGCTCGCCCGCGGCGTCCTCATCCGCGACGTCGGCATCCCGAACCACCTCCGTGTCAGCGCCGGCACCGAGGAGGAGACGACCGCGTTCCTCGAGGCGCTCGCCTCCCTCCCCGCACCGTCGGCCGACCCCACGGTGGCGCTCTCGCGCGAGTGAGCTCCGCCCGGGGGCGGCGACGCGGCGCGAATAGACTGGGAGGCATGACCTCCCCGAGCGCCGCACCCGGGCGCACCGCCTCCCTCAGCCGTGCCACCAGCGAGTCGAGCATCGAGCTCTCCCTCGACCTCGACGGCACGGGCGTCGCCGATCTCGAGACCGGCGTGCCCTTCTTCGACCACCTGCTGACGGCGTTCGCGAAGCATTCGCTCACGGACCTGCGCGTCCGGGCCCGCGGCGACATCGAGATCGACATCCACCACACCGCGGAGGACATCGGCATCGTACTCGGCACGGCCATCCGACAGGCTCTCGGCGACAAGGCCGGGATCTCACGCTTCGGCGACGCGCTCGTCCCCCTCGACGAGGCGCTCGTGCAGGCGGTCGTCGACATCTCGGGGCGCCCCTACCTCGTGCACACCGGCGAGCCGGAGGGCTTCGCGCTGCACCTGATCGGCGGCCACTTCACCGGGTCGATGGTGCGCCACGTCTTCGAGGCGATCGCGTTCAACGCCGGCCTCACCGTGCACGTCACGGTGCTCGGCGGCAGGGACCCGCACCACATCGCCGAAGCGGAGTTCAAGGCGTTCGCCCGCGCCTTCCGTCAGGCCAAGGCCCTCGATCCGCTCGTCTCCGGCGTGCCGTCGACGAAGGGCGCGCTGTGAGCTCGGCCCGCCCCTCCGTCGTGGTCTACGACTACGGCTCGGGGAACGTGCACTCCGCCGTCAAGGCGCTCGAGCTCGCCGGGGCCGACGTCGAGCTGACGGGGGACCGGCAGCGGGCGCTGGAGGCGGACGGCCTCCTCGTGCCCGGCGTCGGCGCCTTCGACGCCGTGATGTCGGCACTGACCCGCGCCCGCGGCGGCGAGATCATCGAGAAGCGCCTCGCCGGCGGGCGCCCCGTCCTGGGCATCTGCGTCGGGATGCAGGTGCTCTTCGAGCGCGGCGTCGAGCGCGGGGTCGAGAGCGAGGGCCTGGGCGAGTGGCCGGGGACGGTGGACCTCCTCCCGGCCGAGGTCGTCCCGCACATGGGTTGGAACACCGTCTCCGCTCCCGAGGGCTCGGTGCTCTTCGACGGCATCGCCGAGGAGCGCTTCTACTTCGTGCACTCCTACGGCGCCCGCGAGTGGTCGCTCGACGTGATGTCCCCGTTCCCGCGTCCCGCGGTCACCTGGGCCGATCACGGAGGCCCCTTCATCGCCGCGGTCGAGAACGGGCCGCTCTCGGCCACGCAGTTCCACCCCGAGAAGTCGGGGGCCGCCGGGCTCCGGCTGCTGGCCAATTGGCTGGGCACCCTCCGCACGAACTAGGATCGGCCGGTGGTCGGCGCCTCCAGGGGCCGGCACCGGCTCCGAGACTGAGGATGACGATGAGCGAGTTCACCAAGGCCCCGGGCCTGGTCCTCCTGCCCGCGATCGACGTGGCGGGCGGCAGGGCCGTGCGGCTCACGCAGGGCGAGGCCGGGACCGAGACCAACTACGGCGACCCGATCGACGCCGCGGGCGACTGGGCCGACCAGGGCGCGGAGTGGATCCACCTCGTCGACCTCGACGCCGCCTTCGGCCGCGGCGACAACCACGGCATCATGAAGAAGGTCATCCGGCAGGTGAAGGGCGTCAACGTCGAGCTCTCCGGCGGGATCCGCGACGACCGCAGCCTCGAGTCCGCGCTGAGCGCCGGCGCGAAGCGCATCAACCTCGGCACCGCGGCGCTCGAGAACCCCGAGTGGGCCGCGAGCGTCATCGCGCAGTACGGCGACCAGATCGCCGTCGGGCTCGACGTCCGGGGCACCACGCTCGCCGCGCGCGGCTGGACCAAGGAGGGCGGCGACCTCTGGCAGGTCCTCGACCGCCTGGAGGAGGCCGGCTGCACCCGCTACGTCGTCACCGACGTCACGAAGGACGGCACGCTCAAGGGCCCGAACCTCGAGCTCCTCGAGCAGGTCATGGCCCGCACCCACCGCCCCGTGATCGCCTCGGGCGGCATCTCGAACCTCGACGACATCGCCGCTCTGCGCGACCTCGTGCCCCAGGGGCTCGAGGGCGCGATCGTCGGCAAGGCGCTGTACGCGGGCGCGTTCACGCTCGCGGAGGCCCTGGATGTCGCATCCGAGTGAGCCCCGCCCGCTCCCGGCGCATCTGACCGACTCCGCCGGCACTCCCTGGGCGGGCCGGCACTTCGAGCCGAGCGCAGCACCGGAGGACGACGGGAGCGCCCCGGAGGCGCTGGTCGCCGCGCTCGAGTCCTTCGCCGGTGGCACTCGCGGCCCGGAGGCCGTGGTCGACGCGCTCCGCACGTCCCGCCTGCTCATCCCTCTGGTCGCCCGCCTCGGCGAGGAGGCCGAGGGGGTCGGGGGACTCCGGGCGGACAAGACGCAGGAGCTCGCGATCGTCACGGTCGCCGGACCCGACGGCCGCACGGTGCTCCCCGTCTTCAGCGGCGTCGAGAGCATGCGCCGGTGGGACCCGGCCGCCCGTCCCGTCCCTGTCGACGGGCGCCGCGCGGCCCTGGCGGCCGTCGCGGAGGGCACCGAGGTGATGGTCCTCGACCCCGCGTCCGAGCGGGCGTTCGCGGTCCGGCGCCCGGCGCTCTGGGCGATCGCGGAGGGCGGCGACTGGCGGCCGGCCCCCGCCGATGCGGAGGTGCTCCGGGCTCTGCGCGCGGCTGCGGAGGGGGAGCGGGCGGTCGCCTCGCTCGAGGTGCGCGCGGGAGATCCGGAGCAGCGCCTGGCGGGGCCCGAGCTCGTGGTGGTCCTGAGCCTGCGCCCGGGGCTCGATCAGGACGCGCTCGGCGCCCTCGTCGCGCGCCTGGGGGAGCGGTGGGCGGCCGACGAGACCGTCGCGCAGCGCGTCGACTCGATGACGCTGCAGCTCGCCGCCGCCCGCTGACTCCCGATCAGGTGACCGGGCCGGTCCACTTCTCGCCCGGGCCCTTGCCGATCGGGTCGGCGATCGGGGACGCCTCACGGAACGCGAGCTGGAGGGTGCGGAGGCCGTCGCGCAGGCTCCGGGCGTGCATGTCGCTGATGTCGGGCGCCCCGGCCGTGACCAGGCCCGCGAGCGCGTTGATGAGCTTGCGCGCCTCGTCGAGGTCGACCTGCGCTCCGGGCTCGTCGGCGAGCCCGCACTTGACGGCGGCCGCGCTCATCAGGTGCACGGCGGCGGTGGTGATGATCTCCACCGCCGGGACCTCCGCGATGTCGCGCGCGGCCTCCACGTCGGAGGCTCCGCCGTCCTCGCCGAATCGTCGCGTGTAGTCGTCGTCGTACTGGGCCATGGGTCCTTCGTTCGTCGTCCGTGGTGGAGGGGCGCGGCCGCCGCAGCAGAGGATCGAGGGGCGGCCGGATCCGCTCTGTCGGGCGGGCCGCCGGTCTGCTATGGTTGTCCGGGCTCCGAGGCATGTCCTCGGTTCGAAAGTGGAGATTCTCCCACCCGCGCTTGACCGCTTCACAAGGTTACCGGGTCAGAAGCACTCCGCCCCCGAGGGTCGTCAGACCACCGGAGGCAGGGCTGCGGCTCTCGAGGTCCGCCTCGGGAACCGCGTCACAGGGTGCGAGCGCCGTGCTGCAGGCACGACGTGGACGGGACGATCACCTCTCTCGGGTGCGCTGGAGAAGACTCCGGCAGCGCAGCTGCACTCACCGAGATCAGAGGAGAAACGCAATCAGCGATCCCCGTACCAACGACCGTATCCGCGTCCCCGAGGTCCGCCTCGTGGGTCCCGCAGGAGAACAGGTCGGCGTCGTCAAGATCGAGGTCGCCCTGCGACTCGCGCAGGACGCAGACCTGGACCTGGTCGAGGTCGCCCCCAACTCCAAGCCGCCCGTGGCCAAGATCATGGACTACGGGAAGTTCAAGTACGAGCAGGCTCAGAAGCTCAAGGAAGCCCGTCGCAACCAGGCGAACACGATCCTCAAGGAGGTCCGTTTCCGCCTGAAGATCGACAAGCACGACTACGAGACCAAGCGCAAGCGCGCCGAGGGCTTCCTGAAGGCCGGCGACAAGGTCAAGGCGATGATCCTCTTCCGCGGTCGCGAGCAGTCGCGTCCCGAGATGGGCGTCCGCCTGCTCCAGCGCTTCGCGGAGGACGTCGCCGAGTTCGGCCAGGTCGAGTCCACCCCGACCATCGACGGTCGCAACATGGTGATGGTCATCGGCCCGCTGAAGAACAAGTCCGAGGCGAAGGCCGAGGCCAATGCGGTCCGCGCCGCTCGTCGCGAGGCCAACACCCCCGAGGACACGGCCGAGGCCGAGTCCGTCTAGTACTTCGCCGCCCCGGCCTCGGGGCCGGTGGACGCCCCGCTCGCGGGGCACCGGTTTCGCCCCGCCGAGCGCGGAGTGACGTTCACAAGGAGAGAACATGCCCAAGATGAAGACCCACTCGGGTGCCAAGAAGCGCTTCAAGGTGACCGGCTCCGGCAAGGTCATGAAGCAGCAGGCCGGCATGCGTCACAACCTGGAGTCCAAGTCCAGCGTTCGCACGCGCCGCCTCAACCAGGACCAGGTCCTCGCCCCGCAGGACGCCAAGGTCGCCAAGAAGCTTCTCGGTCTGTAGCCCACCGCCGGCGCAGCCCGCTGCGCCGCGTGGTCGCTACTCAGCCGACACGGATCGATAGGAAGAAACAGCAATGGCAAGAGTGAAGAGGGCCGTCAACGCCCACAAGAAGCGTCGCGTCATCCTCGAGCGCGCCTCGGGCTACCGCGGCCAGCGGTCGCGCCTCTACCGCAAGGCGAAGGAGCAGGTCACCCACTCCCTCGTCTACTCGTACCGCGACCGCCGCGCCAAGAAGGGCGAGTTCCGTCGTCTCTGGATCCAGCGCATCAACGCCGCGTCCCGCGCGAACGGTCTGACCTACAACCGCTTCATCCAGGGCCTCGCCCTGGCCGGCGTCCAGGTCGACCGCCGCATCCTCGCGGACCTCGCGATCACCGAGCCGGCCACGTTCGCCTCGCTCGTCGCGACCGCGAAGAGCGCGCTGCCCGCCGACACCTCGGCGCCCAAGGCCGCAGCGTAGTCAGCACGGATTCCCGGAGGGGGTCGCGACCGAGAGGTCGCGGCCCCCTCCGTCGTTCGCGGGCCCTCCCGCGCCGTGTCTGCGGGGGCGGCGATCACCGCGCCGATAGGCTCGCCGCATGCTCGACAACCCCCGCTCTCCCCGTGTCCGCTCCGTGGCGAAGCTCACCCGCCGCCCGGCCCGGCTCGAGACGGGGCTCTTCCTCCTCGAGGGCCCGCAGGCACTCTCCGAGGCGCTGCAGTACCGCCCGGAGCTGATCGTCGAGTCGTTCGCGACTCCGACCGCTCTGGAGCGGCACCCCGAGATCGTCGCCGCGGCCGCCGAGGCGGAGGTGGACATCGAGTACGTGACCGAGGATGTCCTCGACGCGATGGCCGACACCGTCACTCCGCAGGGCTTCGTCGCGGTCTGCCGTCAGTTCCCCACGTCGCTCAAGGACGTCGTCGCCTCCGAGCCGCGCCTCGTGGCGGTGCTCGAGGAGGTCCGCGATCCGGGCAACCTCGGCACGATCATCCGTGCCGCCGACGCCGCCGGCGCTGACGCGGTCGTGCTGTCCGGCCGCTCGGTCGACCTCTACAACCCCAAGGTCGTGCGCTCCACGACCGGCTCGCTCTTCCACCTCCCGGTCGCGGTCGGCGCCGACCTCGCCGACGTGCTGGGCCGGCTCCGCGGCGTGGGACTGCGCTCCGTCGCGGCCGACGTGAAGGGGGAGGACCTGCTCGACGTCCGCACCCGCGGGGACCTCGCCCAGCCGATCGTCTGGGTCTTCGGCAACGAGGCGCGCGGCCTCGAGGACGAGTCGCTCGCCCTCGTCGACGGCGTGGTGGCGGTGCCCATCTACGGGGCGGCGGAGTCGCTGAACCTCGCGACCGCGGCCTCCGTCTGCCTGTACGAGAGCGCCTTCGCGCTGCGTTCCTGAGAGGAACCGGGCCGAGGGTGCCGCGAACCTGGAGAACAGGGCGCGTTGTTACCCTTCGGTTAAGAATTCCCTCATGATTTGACCGGCCCATCCCCGTGTGCTTCTCTGACGGCATGGTCACAGCCCCGCAAGACGAGCGCGCCGCCGCTCCCGCCGGTGAACCCCTCGTCGTCCTCTCCGGGGTGCAGAAGCACTACGGCGACTTCCAGGCCCTGAAGGACATCGATCTGACGGTGCACCGGGGCGAGGTCGTCGTGGTCCTCGGCCCCTCCGGATCCGGCAAGTCGACGCTCTGCCGCACGGTCAACCGGCTCGAGACGATCTCGGGCGGCACCATCACCATCGACGGTCAGAAGCTCCCGGAGGAGGGCAAGGGCCTCGCCGCGCTCCGCGCCGACGTCGGGATGGTCTTCCAGTCGTTCAACCTCTTCGCGCACAAGACGATCCTCGAGAACGTCACCCTCGGCCCGATCAAGGTCCGCGGGCTCTCCCGCAAGGACGCGGAGGCCCAGGCCACGGCGCTGCTCGACCGGGTCGGCGTCGGCCACCAGGCCGCCAAGACCCCGGCCCAGCTCTCCGGCGGGCAGCAGCAGCGCGTCGCGATCGCGCGGGCGCTGGCGATGAAGCCCAAGGTGATGCTGTTCGACGAGCCGACCTCGGCGCTCGACCCCGAGATGATCAACGAGGTCCTGGACGTGATGGTCGGGCTCGCCAAGGACGGGATGACGATGATCGTCGTCACCCACGAGATGGGCTTCGCCCGGAAGGCCGCCGATCGCGTCGTGTTCATGGCCGACGGCGAGATCCTCGAGGACACCGACCCTGAGTCGTTCTTCACCGCGCCCCGCACCGACCGGGCCAAGGACTTCCTCTCCAAGCTCATCACGCACTAGAAGCGCGATCAGCAGCCACCAGGCAGGTCGGACCCGTGACCCGGGAGCCGACCCGACATCGCCCGCTCCGGCGGGCCGAACCCCAGGAAGGACGATCATGCGCACCAGGCTCATGTTCATGACCGCGGGACTCGCGGCAGCGACCCTCGCCCTCGCCGGCTGCTCCGGCGACGCCGGAACCGCCGGCGGCGGCGCCGGTGGAGGCTCCGAGGGAGGGACCTCCGCGTACGAGGTCGCCTCCGACGTCACTCTCGAGGGCAGCCCGACCTTCGACGCGATGACCGCGGACGGCAAGGTCGTCATCGGCGTCAAGGAGGATCAGCCCGGGCTGGGCTACCTCGACGCGGCGACCGGCGAGCGCTCCGGCTTCGACATCGAGATCGCCAAGTGGACCGCCGCCTCGCTCGGCTTCGCGGCCGACGCCATCGAGTTCCAGGCGATCCCGTCGGCCAACCGCGAGGCGTCGATCGTGAACGGCGACATCGACTACTACGTCGGCACCTACTCGATCACCGACAAGCGCAAGGAGCAGGTCGGCTTCGCCGGACCCTACTTCGAGACCGGCCAGCAGCTGCTCGTCGCGGCCGACAACGACACGATCACCGGACCGGACGACCTCACCGCCGACACCACCGTGTGCTCGGCCACCGGCTCCACCCCGATCCAGAACATCCGCACCAACTACCCCGAGGTGAAGACCGAGGAGTTCGACACGTACTCGCAGTGCGTGGACGCCCTCTCCGACGGCACCGTCGACGCCGTCACCACCGACGGCGCGATCCTGATCGGTTACGCCGCTCAGAAGCCCGACGAGCTCAAGGTCGTCGGAGAGCCCTTCAGCACCGAGCTCTACGGCATCGGCCTGCCGAAGGACGACGACGCCCTGCGCCACTTCGTCAACGGCATGCTGACCGACGGCGGCGAGACCTGGAGCGCCATCTACGACGAGACGCTCGGCCAGTCCGGCACGACCGTCACCCAGCCGGCGGTGAACGACTACTAGGAGGCGCCCCGGGCGGCCCGACCGCCGCCCGGGGGTCCCCTCTCCTCGACCACCACCACCGCTCCGACAGAAGGGCCAGCCGCATGGATGTCCTGTTGAACAACCTCGACGTCTACGTCCCGGCCTTCGGCAACACCCTGATCCTCTTCAGCGTCTCGCTCGTGTTCGCCCTGCTGATCGGCACGGTGGTCGGCGCGATGCGCGTCTCGCCCGTCCCGATCGCCCGCGCGGTCGGCACGGTGTACGTGAACACCATCCGGAACACCCCGCTCACGCTGGTGATGTTCTTCTTCGCCTTCGGCTACCCCAAGCTCGACCTGCCGCAGGTGGACTACACGAACCTGGCGATCTGCGCCCTCAGCCTCTACACCGCGACCTACGTCGCGGAGGTGCTGCGGTCGGGCATCAACACCGTGCCGATCGGCCAGGCCGAGGCGGCCCGCGCGATCGGCCTCGACTTCGGCCTCACGATGACGCAGGTCGTCCTGCCCCAGGCCTTCCGCTCCGTGATCCCGCCGCTCATGAGCGTCCTGATCGCGCTGCTGAAGAACACCACCGTCGCCGCCGGCTTCTCGGTCGCGGAGGCGGGCACCATCGTCCGCGTGCTCAACGAGCGCGGCGAGAACAGCCTCATCGTCGTCCTCTGGGTGGCCCTGGTCTTCGTGGTCCTGGTCACCCTGCTCTCGCTCGTCCAACGTCAGCTCGAGAAGAAGTGGAGGGTCGCCCGATGAGCTCCGTCCTCTTCGACAACCCCGGCCCCCGGGCCGTCGTGCGCAACCGCGTCATCGGCGTCGTCGTCGTCCTGCTGATCGCGGCGTTCCTCGGCTTCGTGGTCTGGCGCTTCGCGGAGTCCGGCCAGTTCGACGCCTCCAAGTGGCGCGCGTTCGGCTACCCGCTGGTCTGGCAGAGCATCGGCGGCGCCCTCGGCCGCACGCTCGCGGCCTTCGCCACGGCGGGCGTCGCCAGCCTCGTCCTCGGCCTCCTCCTGGCGATCGGCCGGCTCTCGGACCGGCGCTGGATCAACGTCCCCGTCACGCTCTTCATCGAGCTGTTCCGGGCGATCCCCGTCCTGATCCTGATGATGCTGATGTACTACGGCCTGCCGTTCGCGGGCCTCAAGCTCAGCCCCTACCTCGCCGTCGTCATCGCCCTGACCCTCTACAACGGCTCCGTCTTCTCCGAGATCTTCCGCGCCGGCATCGAAGCCCTCCCGCGAGGACAGAAGGAGGCGGGCTACGCGATCGGCCTGCGCAAGTCCGGCGTGATGCGGCTCATCCTGTTCCCCCAGGCGATCCGCTCGATGCTGCCCGTGATCATCGCCCAGCTCGTCGTCGCCCTCAAGGACACGGCGCTCGGCTCGATCATCACCTACAACGAGCTGCTGTACTACGCGCGCTACCTGGGCAACCAGTCGAGCCTCGACAGCCCGATCATCCCGGCGGCGATCGTCATCGGAGCGATCTACATCGGCATCTGCCTCCTCCTCTCGGGGCTGGCGAAGTGGATCGAGATCCGCACGAAGAGCGGCGGACGCGGCGGCCGCACCATCGGCGGCCACCCCGCAGCCCGCGCGCAGACGGACACGCAGCTGATCGCTGTGCAGGATTGAACTGTGAGGATCGCCCGAGGGCGATCCTCACCGCGGTCGGCTTCCTGACGGGGTCGGGTTCCGCAGAGCGTCCTGCGTCCGGCTAGGAGGAATCGCTCGCACGCGATTCGTCCGTTCGCCTCGAGGGTCCGGCGATCGCTCAGCGCATCGAGCGGTGGTGCTCCGCTCCGGCGTCGTCGACGCGGAGGCGGTGGTGATCGGGGAGTCGCGATCGGTCCGGGCGTCTTCCCGTCCGGCGGCGCCCAGCTTCCTGCCGGTCGAGCAGCCTCCGACCCCGGCGTAGCGAGAACCCGCCCCTGCTGGTCGAGCAGCGCCGGTGGCGGGGCTTCGAGGGCCGTCGGCGCAGATGGGGGCCTGGCCGCGGGCGAGCGCGACGAGCGCCGCGCGCGGGCGGCGGGAGGGGGCGGAGGCCCTCGCCTACACTGGGGGATCGTGTCAGACAGCAACCCGATCACCGATGAGGCCGTCTCCGCGGCGGTCGCCGACGCCCTCGCCGCCATCGGCGCGGCGGGCGACTCCACCGCTCTGAAGTCCGCCCGAGCCGCCCACCTCGGCGAGGGGTCCGCCCTCGCCCGCCTCAACGCGCAGATGCGCTCCGTCCCGCCCGAGCACAAGGCGGCGTCCGGCAAGCTCGTCGGCGGTGCCCGCAAGCAGGTGGGCGACGCCTACGCCGCCCGCGAGGCCGAGCTCGTCGAGGCCGAGGACGCGGCCGCGCTCGAGGCCGAGCGCGTGGACGTCACCGCCGGTGCCAGCTTCGTGCGCCGCGGCGCCCGCCACCCTCTCTCGCTGCTCCAGGAGTCGATCGCCGACGTGTTCGTCGGGATGGGCTGGGAGATCGCGGAGGGGCCGGAGCTCGAGAACGAGTGGTTCAACTTCGACGCCCTGAACTTCGACGAGGACCACCCGGCCCGAGCCATGCAGGACACCTTCTTCGTCGACCCCGTCGACTCGCACCTGGTGCTGCGCACGCACACCTCGCCGGTGCAGATCCGCTCGATGCTCGAGCGCCCGCTGCCGCTCTACGTGATCGCTCCCGGACGGGTGTACCGCACCGACGAGCTCGACGCGACGCACACGCCCGTGTTCACGCAGTTCGAGGGCCTCGCCGTCGACCGCGGCCTGACCATGGCGCACCTGCGCGGCACCCTCGAGCACGTCGCGCGGATCCTCTTCGGCGACGACGCGCGCATCCGCCTGCGCCCGAACTACTTCCCCTTCACCGAGCCCAGCGCCGAGCTGGACGTCTGGCACCCGACCTTCGTCGGCGGTGCCCGCTGGATCGAGTGGGGCGGCTGCGGCATGGTGAATCCGAACGTGCTGCGCGCGGCCGGGATCGACCCGGAGGAGTACTCCGGGTTCGCCTTCGGCATGGGGATCGAGCGGACCCTGATGTTCCGCAACGACGTGAAGGACATGCGCGACATGGTCGAGGGCGACGTCCGCTTCAGCGAGCAGTACGGGATGGTGATCTGATGCGCATCCCGCTGAGCTGGCTGGGGGAGTACGTCGACCTCGAGCAGGACGTCACGACGGAGTCCGTGCACGCGGCCCTGGTGTCGGTCGGCCTGGAGGAGGAGGACGTCCACCGGTTCGAGGTGACCGGGCCCGTCGTCGTCGGTGAGGTGCTCGACCTCGCTCCGGAGCCGCAGAAGAACGGCAAGACCATCAACTGGTGCCACGTCCGCGTGGCCCCGGAGGGCGGGCGTGCCGCCGACGGTGGAGAGGACGTCCGCGGCATCGTCTGCGGAGCCCACAACTTCGCGGCCGGCGACAAGGTCGTCGTGTCCCTGCCGGGTGCGGTCCTGCCCGGGCCGTTCCCGATCTCCGCGCGGAAGACCTACGGGCACGTGTCCGACGGGATGATCGCCTCGAGCCGCGAGCTCGGCCTCGGGGACGACCACGAGGGCATCCTCCGCCTCGCCTCGCTCGGGCTCGACCCGGAGCCGGGCACGGACGCCGTCGCGCTCCTCGGTCTCGACGACGCCGCGGTCGAGGTCAACGTGACGCCCGACCGCGGCTACGCCTTCTCGATCCGTGGCATCGCCCGCGAGTACGCCCACGCCACCGGAGCCGCCTTCCGCGACCCCGCTCGGGCGCTCCCTCCGCACGAGCGCACGGAGACGGCGCCCGTCTTCCCCGTGTCCGTGGCCGACGAGACGCCGATCCGCGGACGTGTCGGCGCCTCCGTGTTCGTCACGCGCGTCGTCCGGGGCGTCGACGTCTCGCGACCGACGCCGCCGTGGATGCTCGCGCGACTGCGCCTGGCCGGCGTCCGCTCGATCTCGCTCGTCGTGGACATCACCAACTACGTGATGTTCGAGCTGGGCCAGCCGCTGCACGGCTACGACCTGGCGACCCTGCAGGGCGGCATCGTGGTGCGGCGCGCCGCGCCGGGGGAGACCCTCGAGACGCTCGACGGCCAGACCCGGCGCCTGCACGCGGAGGACCTCGTCATCGCCGACGACAGCGGAGCGATCGGCCTCGCCGGAGTGATGGGGGGCGCGCGCACCGAGATCTCGGACGCCACGTCCGACGTCCTGCTCGAGGCGGCGAACTTCGACCCGGTCTCGATCGCCCGGACGGCTCGCCGGCACAAGCTGCCGAGCGAGGCGTCGCGGCGCTTCGAGCGCGGCGTCGACCCCGAGGTGGCCTCGGTCGCCGCGGCCCGCGCGGTGCAGCTGCTCGTGGAGCTCGCCGGCGGCACGGCGGACGAGCTCGGCTCGGTCCTGGCCGACCCGCGCACGGCGGAGCCGGTCGAGCTGCCGGACGGCTACGTCGCAGGCCTCATCGGCGTGGAGTACACCCCGGAGGAGATCCGCGGCGCGCTCGTCGAGATCGGCGCCTCCGTCGAGGCCGGCGGAGCGGGCCTGCTGGTGACTCCGCCGAGCTGGCGCCCCGACCTCGTCGACCGCGCCTCGCTCGCGGAGGAGGTCGCCCGCATCACCGGGTACGACCGCATCCCGGCGATCCTGCCCGTGGCGCCTCCCGGCCGCGGGCTGACCCCGGGCCAGCGGCTGCGCCGCACCCTCGCCCAGGCGCTCGCCGCCGCGGGTCTGACCGAGGTGCTCTCGTACCCGTTCCTCTCGCGCTCGATCAACGACCGGCTCGGCTCGGTCGACGGGGAGCCGCAGGAGCAGATCACGCTCGCCAACCCGCTCGACGCGACCGCGGGCCAGCTGCGGATCTCTCTGCTGCCGGGTCTCGTGCAGGTCGCGGCCCGCAACCGCTCGCGCGGCCTGACGGATCTCGCGGTCTACGAGCTCGGCTCCGTCTTCCTCCCGGTTGCCGGCCGCCCGTTCGGCTCGGGGGCGCTCCCTGCGGGCGGGACGCGTCCGTCCGCGGAGGTCGAGGCCGAGCTGAACGCGGGCATTCCGCCGCAGCCGCGGCACCTCGCGGCGCTGCTCACGGGTGCCGCCGTCGTGCGCCAGCCCGGTGTCGCCGGGCGTGACGTCGACTGGCGCGACGCCCTCGACGTGGTCCGCGAGGTCGCCGCAGCGACTGGCACCGAGCTCGTGCTGCGCCAGGGGGCCCACGCCGCGCTGCACCCGGGCCGCACCGCCGAGGTCGTGCTCGACGGCGCGGTCATCGGGCACGCGGGGGAGCTGCTCCCGGCGCTCGCCGAGGAGCTCGACCTCCCGCGCCGCGTCGCCGTGGTCGAGCTCGACCTCGAGCCGCTGCTCGCGCGGGCCGGGAGGGTCGTCGTGGCCCGTCCGGTGGGCGCGCTGCCCGCCGCGACCCAGGACCTCTCGCTCGTCGTGCCGGTCGGCATCGCGGCAGCCGACGTGCGCGCCGCCGTCGCCGAGGGGGCGGGCGAGCTGCTCGAGGCGATCCGCCTGGTCGACGACTACCGCGGCACCGGGCTCGCCGAGGGGACGAAGTCGCTGACGTTCGCGCTGCGCTTCCGCGCGCCGGACCGCACGCTCACCGCGGCCGAGGCGACGGCCGCGAAGGAGAACGGCGTGGCCGTGGCGGCGGAGCGCTTCGGCGTCCGACTCCGCGAGTGAGGCCGGGGGTCCCGTCCGGCTCGGCCGGGCGGGGCCCCGCACCGGCTAGGCTCTCGGGCATGACTTTCTCCGTGGCGGTGGCCGGTGCGAGCGGCTACGCGGGCGGCGAGCTGCTGCGACTGCTCGCCGACCACCCCGAGTTCGAGGTGCGCACGGTGACGGCGCACGCCAACGCGGGTCAGCCCCTCATCGCCGTGCACCCGCACCTCCGCTCGCTCCGCGACCTCGTCCTCGTCGACACGACGACCGGGAACCTCGCCGGGCACGACGTCGTCTTCCTCGCCCTCCCGCACGGGAAGTCGGGCGAGATCACCGCGACCCTGCCCGAGGACGTCCTCGTCGTCGACTGCGGCGCCGACCACCGCTTGACCGACCCGCAGGACTGGGCCGACTTCTACGGGGGCGACTTCGCCGGGGCCTGGCCCTACGGGCTCCCGGAGCTGCTGATCGGCGGCGGCGGACGCAAGCAGCGCGAGGCGCTCGCCGGAGTGCGGCGCATCGCCGTCCCCGGCTGCAACGTCACGGCGATCACGCTCGGCCTGGCCCCCGGCCTGCACGCCGGAGTGATCGAGTCGTCGGACCTCGTCGCGGTCCTCGCCGTCGGACCCTCGGGTGCGGGCAAGAGCCTGCGGATCGACCTCCTCGCCAGCGAGCTCCTCGGCTCCGCGCACGCCTACGGCCTCGGCGGAGCGCACCGCCACAATCCCGAGATCCGGCAGAACCTCCTGCTCGCCGGAACCGGACCCGTCTCGATCTCGTTCACCCCGGTCCTCGTGCCGATGTCCCGGGGCATCCTGGCGACCTCGACCGCGCGCCTCGCTCCCGGCGTCTCCGCGCAGGACGTGCGCGCCGCGTGGGAGACCGCCTACGGCGACGAGACCTTCGTCCAGCTGCTCCCGGAGGGCTCCTTCCCCCGGACGGCCGACGTGGTGGGGGCGAACACCGCTCTGATCGGACTCGCCGTGGACGAGCGGGCCCGCCGCGTCGTGGTCGTCTCGGCCATCGACAACCTGGTCAAGGGCACCGCGGGCGCGGCCGTCCAGTCCACCAACATCGCCCTGGGACTCCCGGAGTCCCTCGGCCTGAGCGTGAACGGAGTCGCGCCGTGAGCGTCACCGCAGCAGCAGGGTTCCGGGCGGCCGGAGTCGTCGCCGGGCTGAAGTCGACCGGAGCGCGCGACGTCGCGCTCGTGCAGAACCTCGGCCCGCTGCAGAGCGCCGCCGCGGTCTTCACGAGCAACCGCTGCAAGGCGAACCCCGTCCTCTGGAGCGAGCAGGTGATGCGCGACGGCGTCGTCTCGGCGATCGTCCTCAACTCCGGCGGCGCCAACTGCTACACGGGTGCTCAGGGCTTCCAGGTCACCCACCGCACCGCGGAGCTCGTGGGCGAGAGCCTCGAGGTGTCCGCCGGCGACGTGCTGGTGTGCTCCACCGGGCTGATCGGCGACCAGCTCGACCTCGCGAAGCTCACCGCCGGCGTGACCGGCGCCTCCGCCGAGCTCGCCGGGGGACCCGAGGCGGGCGAGGCGGCCGCCCGCGCGATCATGACCACCGACACGGTCCCGAAGCAGGCGGTGGTCCGTTCCGAGCAGGGCTGGAGCATCGGCGGCATGGCCAAGGGCGCCGGGATGCTCGCGCCGGGTCTGGCGACGATGCTGGTCGTGATCACGACCGACGCGGCCCTCGAGTCCGCCGCTCTCGACACCGCCCTGCGTGCCGCGACCCGCGTCACCTTCGACCGCCTCGACTCGGACGGCTGCATGTCGACGAACGACACCGTCGCACTGCTCGCGAGCGGCGCCAGCGGCGTCGAGGCCGACGCCGACGAGTTCACCGCGGCCCTGACCGCGGTCTGCCGCGACCTCACCCTGCAGCTGCAGGCGGATGCGGAGGGCGCCGCCCACGACGTCGCGATCCGCGTGCTGAACGCCGCGACCGAGGACGAGGCCGTGGTCGTCGCCCGCGCCGTCTCCCGCAGCAACCTGTTCAAGGCCGCGATCTTCGGCAAGGATCCCAACTGGGGCCGCGTCCTCGCCGCCGTGGGCACGACCGATGCGCAGTTCGACCCGTACGGCATCGACGTCGCGATGAACGGGGTGCAGGTCTGCCTCGCGGGCGAGCCGCACGAGAGCCGCGACCTCGTCGACCTCGCCCCTCGGGAGGTCGCCGTCGACATCGACCTGCACGCCGGCGACGCGACGGCCACGATCTGGACCAACGACCTCACGCACGACTACGTGCACGAGAACTCCGCGTACTCGAGCTGAGGCGGCCATGAGCGACGACACCACTCTCTCGGCCGAGAGCCGCGCCGAGCGCGACGCCGCGCCCGGGAAGGCCGCGACGCTCATCGAGTCGCTGCCCTGGCTGCAGAGCTTCCACGGGCGCACGATGGTGATCAAGTTCGGCGGCAACGCGATGGTGTCGGAGGAGCTGCAGCGCTCCTTCGCCCAGGACATGGTCTACCTGCGCTACGCCGGGATCCGCCCCGTGGTCGTCCACGGCGGCGGGCCGCAGATCTCGCGGATGCTCGACCGGCTCGGGATCGAGAGCGAGTTCCGGGGCGGCTACCGGGTCACGAGCCCCGAGGCGATGGAGGTGGTGCGGATGGTGCTCACCGGCAGCATCAGCCGCGACATCGTCCGCCGGATCAACGAGCACGGCCCCCTCGCCGCCGGCATCTCCGGTGAGGACGCGGGCCTCTTCGTCGGCCGCCGCCGCGGTGTCGTGATCGACGGCGAGGAGCACGACCTCGGACTCGTCGGAGACGTGATCGCTGTGGACCCCGCCGCCGTCCTCGCTCAGCTCGAGGCCGGCCGGATCCCGGTCGTGTCCTCGATCGCCCCCGATTCGGACGACCCCACGCAGTCGCTGAACGTCAACGCCGACGCCGCCGCCGCCGCGCTGGCCGTCGCTCTCGGCGCCGAGAAGCTCGTCGTCCTCACCGACGTGGCCGGCCTCTACTCCGACTGGCCCGACCGCGAGTCGCTCGTCTCGCACATCCGCTCGGACGACCTCGCGGCTCTGCTGCCCTCGCTCGAATCGGGCATGATCCCCAAGATGACCGCCTGCCTCGACGCCGTGCGCGGGGGAGTGCCCAAGGCCGCCATCATCGACGGCCGCATCCCGCACTCGATCCTGCTCGAGGTGTTCACCTCGGAGGGCATCGGCACCGAGGTCGTCGCCTCGCTCGACCCCCGCGACCGGGAGCGAATGTCGGGCCGCTGATCCTCAGCGGCCCCGGCTCCGAGCGCCCGTCCCGTCCGGGACGCGCGCACCGTCGGCCCTCGCGGCCGGACCGCTCCGATCGAAAGGCCACCATGTCCACCCCCACGACCGCGTCCCGCACCGGCTCGGCGCGCGACCGCTACTCCGCCGCGATGATGCAGACCTTCGCGCCGCCGCTCGCCGTGCTCGAGCGCGGTGAGGGCTGCCGGGTCTGGGACGTCGACGGGCGGGAGTACCTCGACTTCCTCGGCGGCATCGCCGTCAACTCGCTCGGCCATGCGCATCCCGTGTTCGTCGAGGCCGTGACGCGCCAGGCCGGTGCGCTCGCCCACGTCTCCAACTACTTCGCGACCGCCCCGCAGATCGAGCTGGCCGAGACCCTGCGCCGCCTCACCGGGGCCGGGGAGACGGGCCGCGTCTACTTCGCCAACTCGGGCACCGAGGCCAACGAGGCGGCCTTCAAGCTGGCGCGGCTGAACGCGGCCGGCGGCCGGCACCGCGTCCTGGCGCTGCAGAACGCGTTCCACGGGCGGACGATGGGCGCGCTCGCGCTGACCGGCAAGGCGGCCATGCGCGCGCCGTTCGAGCCGATGCCGGGAGGGGTCGAGCACCTCGAGGCGAGCATCGAGGCCCTCGAGGCGGCTCTCGACGAGTCCGTCGCCGCGCTGATCGTCGAGCCCATCCAGGGGGAGGCGGGCGTCATCCCCCTGCCGGGCGGCTACCTCGAGCGCGCGCGCGAGCTCACTCGCGAGCACGGCGCGCTGCTCATCGTCGACGAGATCCAGACCGGGGTCGGGCGGACCGGACGCTGGTTCGCCTACCAGGAGGCGGGGATCCTGCCCGACGCCGTCACCCTGGCCAAGGGGCTCGGCGGAGGCTTCCCCGTCGGAGCGCTGGTGACCTTCGGCGAGGCGTCCGACCTCCTGCAGAAGGGCCACCACGGCAGCACGTTCGGCGGCAATCCGCTCGCGACCGCCGTGGCCGGAGCCGTGCTCGCCGAGATCGAGCGCGCCGACCTTCTTGGCAACGCGCGGGAGCGCGGGGCGCAGATCGTCGACGCGCTGACCGCTCTCGACTCGCCCCTGATCGGAGGGGTCCGCGGCGCGGGCCTCCTCCTGGGCATCGCCCTGACCCGGCCGGTCGCCGCCGAGCTCGCCGCCGCCTGCCTCGACGCCGGCCTGATCGTGAACGCGGCGAACGACTCGAGCATCCGGCTCGCGCCTCCGCTCGTGGTGACCGCCGCCGACGTCGCCGAGTTCGCCGAGCGCTTCGGCCGCGCACTGCAGACCCTCTGACCCCGTACCTCCACCGAAAGCGACCAGCACCGTGACCCGCCACTTCCTCCGCGACGACGACATCACTCCCGCCGAGCAGGCCGAGATCCTCGACCTCGCCCTCGAGCTCAAGCGCGACCGCTTCTCCCGGAAGCCCCTCGCCGGGCCGCAGACCGTCGCCGTGATCTTCGACAAGTCCTCCACGCGCACCCGCGTCTCCTTCGCGGTCGGCATCGCCGATCTCGGCGGCAGCCCCCTGATCATCTCGACCGCGAGCAGCCAGCTCGGCGGCAAGGAGACCGCCTCCGACACGGCACGGGTCCTGGAGCGCCAGGTCGCCGCGATCGTGTGGCGCACCTACGCGCAGTCGGGCCTGGAGGAGATGGCGCGCAGCACGCGCGTGCCGGTCGTCAACGCGCTCTCGGACGAGTTCCACCCGTGCCAGCTCCTCGCCGACCTGCTGACCATCCGCGAGCACCGCGGTCACCTCGCGGGACTCACGCTCACGTTCTTCGGCGACGGAGCGAGCAACATGGCGCACTCGTACCTCCTGGCGGGGGCCACGGCCGGCATGCACGTCCGCATCGTCTCCCCGGAGTCGTACTCGCCGGACGCGGCGGTCCTGGCCGATGCGCAGCGCATCGCCGCGGCCACCGGCGGATCGGCGATCACCACGACCGACCCCGACGAGGGCGCGGCCGGCTCCGACATCGTGATCACGGACACGTGGGTGTCGATGGGCAAGGAGGACGAGAAGGCGGCGCGCGTCGCGACCTTCGGCGCCTACCGGGTCGACGCCGCCACGATGGCCGCTGCCGCTCCCGACGCGCTGTTCCTGCACTGCCTGCCCGCGGACCGCGGCTACGAGGTGACCGCCGACGTGATCGACGGCCCGCAGAGCGTGATCTGGGACGAGGCGGAGAACCGCCTGCACGCGCAGAAGGCCCTGCTCGTGTGGCTCCTGGAGCGCGCCGGCACCGCCGACGCCGCTCAGTAGACTCGACAGCCGAACCCGAGGAGAACCATGACGGAACGACCCTCCGCCCGCGCGGGCGAGGCCGGAGCCCTGTGGGGCGGCCGCTTCGCCGGCGGCCCCTCGCCCGAGCTCGCCGCGCTCTCGAGGTCGACCCACTTCGACTGGCAGCTCGCCCCCTACGACCTCGCCGGCTCCCGCGCCCACGCCCGGGCGCTCGCCGGAGCGGGCTACCTCGACGACGCCGAGCTCACCGCGATGCTCGCGGCGCTCGACCGGCTCGAGGCTGCCGTCGCCGACGGGAGCTTCGCCGCCGACGAGTCGGACGAGGACGTGCACGGCGCACTCGAGCGCGGCCTGATGCTCGAAGCCGGTCCCGAGCTCGGCGGCAAGCTCCGCGCGGGGCGCTCGCGCAACGACCAGATCGCCACCTTCGTCCGGATGTACCTCCGCGACCACGCGGCGCTCGTCTCGGAGCTGGTGGTGCAGCTCATCGACGCCCTCGCCGCGCAGGCGTCGGCGCACCCGACGGCGATCATGCCCGGGCGCACCCACCTCCAGCACGCTCAGCCCGTGCTCCTCGCGCACCATCTGCTCGCCCACGGCTGGGCGCTGCTGCGCGATCTGGAGCGCCTGCGGGACTGGGCCGTCCGGGCGGACGTCTCGCCCTACGGCTCGGGCGCCCTCGCCGGCTCGACCCTCGGCCTCGACGCCGAGGCGGTCGCCCGCGATCTCGGCTTCGCGTCGAGCGTGCCGAACTCGATCGACGGGACGGCCAGCCGCGACCTCGTCGCCGAGTTCGCCTTCGTCACCGCCATGATCGGGATCGACGTCTCGCGCATCGCGGAGGAGGTCATCCTCTGGAACACGCGGGAGTTCGCCTTCGTCACGCTCGACGACGGCTACTCGACCGGGTCCTCGATCATGCCGCAGAAGAAGAACCCCGACATCGCCGAGCTCGCCCGGGGGAAGTCCGGCCGCTTGATCGGCAACCTCACCGGGCTGCTCGCGACCCTCAAGGCGCTGCCGCTCGCCTACAACCGCGACCTGCAGGAGGACAAGGAGCCGGTCTTCGACTCGGTGACGACCCTCGAGGTGCTGCTGCCCGCGTTCAGCGGCATGATCGCGACCCTCACCTTCCACACCGACCGGATGGCGGAGCTCGCGCCCCAGGGCTTCTCCCTCGCGACCGACGTGGCCGAGTGGCTCGTGAAGAAGCACGTGCCCTTCCGGGACGCCCACGAGATCACCGGTGAGCTGGTCAAGCTGGCGGAGTCGCAGGGGAGGGGGCTCGAGGATCTCGACGACGCCGCGCTCGCCTCGGTGTCGCCGCTGCTCACTCCAGACGTGCGGTCCGTCCTCAGCATCGAGGGATCGGTGGCGAGCCGGGACGGTGTCGGCGGCACGGCTCCCGACCGCGTCGCGGAGCAGCTCGCCCGGCTGACCGAGCGCGTCCGGGTCGTGCGCGGATCCCTCCGAGGGGAACGCCCGTGACTCTTCGAGGAGCGCCGGGCGACGACGGCCGTCCGCCGCTGCGCCCCTGGCAGCAGCGGACTCTGGTGCTCGTCGCCGCAGTCGTCATCGTCGCGGTGATCGTGATCACCCTCGTGTCGGGCCAGAGCTTCTTCTGAGCGCCGACCTCCCCGACCTCGCGCGCTCGGCCCTCGAGGTGGCACCGGAGCTGCTCGGCCGCGTCCTCCTGCACCGCACGCCGGAGGGCGTGGTCGGCGTCCGGCTGACCGAGGTCGAGGCGTACCTCGGAACCGGTGAGGATCCGGGCTCGCATGCGCACCGCGGACCGACACCCCGGACGGCTCCCATGTTCGGTCCGCCCGGGTCCGTGTACGCGTACTTCACCTACGGGATGCACACCTGCGTGAACATCGTCTGCTCCCCGGCGGGCACGGCGTCGGCGGTGCTGCTGCGCGCCGGCGAGGTCGTATCGGGGGAGGATCTCGCGATGATCCGGCGCGGACCCGTTCGCAGCCGGGATCTGGCCCGCGGACCCGCACGGCTGGCGAAGGCCCTCGGAGTCCGTCTCACCGAGTCGGGCGACCCGCTCGAGGCGGCGTTCGAGCTGCTGCCGGGGGAGAGGCCGTCCTCCGTGGCGGCGGGCCCGCGCACCGGAGTCTCGGGCCCGGGCGGCGGGGACGACTTCCCGTGGCGCTTCAGCATCCCGGGCGACCCCACCGTCTCGCCCTACCGGAGAGCAGTGCCCCGGCGGCGGCCCGGAGCTCAGCCCGCGAGGTAGAGCCGGGCGAGAACGCCGAGAGCCGCCGCCCAGGCGAGGCTCGCCAGCGTGCCGATGATGAACCGCTCGCGCGCTTCCGGGGAGGCGAGCTCGCTGAAGCGGCCGACGCCCTTGATCGCCACCACGACCGCGATCCCCTCGGGGAGACCGCTCATCAGTGCGCCGGCCGTCGCGATCCGCTCGAGGACCCCGATCGTCGTCCCCCCGCGCAGCACCTCGATCGGCTGGCCGATCGCCGAGGGCGCGCTCCCGGCGGCGGGGCGGGAGGTTCCGGCGACCATGATGCCGCCGTGGCTGCCGCTGCGGGAGTCGGCCGTCGCGAGCCGGAGGGTGAGCAGCACGACCGGCCCGCCGCCCGCGATCGCCAGCGCGAAGGCCAGCACCGCCACCAGGACGGAGTGGATCGGGGGCGCGGACGGTCCGGCGACCGCCGTGAGCAGGAAGGCGGCGGCCGCCGCCACGAGGGGGATCCAGGCGAGCTGCGGACGGCGAAGGCGCACGGCGAGCACCGCACCGGCGAGTCCGGCGAGCAGCACGAGCACCACGCCCGTCCACGAGGCGGACTGCAGCGCGGAGGCGAGGAGCAGGGCGGGGGATCCGGGGGGTGCCGTCATCGGGGTGTCCTCTCGTCGGTGGGGTCGAGCGTACGGTCGACCACTGTCAGCAGGCGCGCGAGCGCGTCACGGGCGGGAGCGTCGACTCGAGCACTCGCCGCGCGGACCCGGAGGCTGACCGCCTGCGGGCTGACGGCGAGGCGCTCGGCCGCATCCTTCTGGGAGAGGCCGCTCTCGAGCAGGTCGACGATCTGCCAGCCAGCCTCGGAGCGCGCGTCGCGCAGCAGGAGGAGCGGATCGATCAGCGACTGGACGTCCGCCGGTGCCGGCGCCGCCGTTCCCGGTGCGTCCGGATCGAGGGAGAAGCGCGTCGGCCGGCCCTTCGCCGCCTCGACCGCCCGGCGCGCCGCGAAGTACGCCTCCCCGGTCGCCGCTCTCGTGGTCGCGGGGAGTGGCCGGTCGACCGGGCCGATCCCGAGGCCGATGCTCCAGTGGCCGGTCCGGTGCAGCTCGAGCACGAGCGCGACGACGGCATCGGCCCGGTCGAGCACGCACTGGAACTCGTCGCCCGCCGTCCGCTCCGGGGGCAGGACGAACGACGCCCGACCGTCGTCGATCAGGCTCGCGATCGCCTGGTCCACGCGGTCGTGGTCGTGCCTGCTGTCGCGCTGATCCGCGGTGATGACGAACATCGGACCTCCTCGATCAAGTATCGGCACTTGATCGCCCCGGATCAAGCCTGTGCGCTTGACTCCCGGAGACCGGCTCCTTCCCGCCGCGGTAGCCTGGTCGGGTGATCGACCAGCACCTCCCCGGGTCCGCGACGAGCCCGCGGCTCGACCCCGCCTTCGACTCCGTGTGGGACGAGCTGGTCTGGCGAGGCTCGGTGCACGTGTCGACCGATGCGGGAGCGTTGCGCGAGCTGCTGTCGGGGGAGCCGATCACCTACTACTGCGGGTTCGACCCGACCGCGCCCAGCCTCCACCTCGGGAACCTGGTGCAGCTGATCGTCATGCGCCGGCTCCAGCTGGCCGGGCATCGGCCGCTCGGGCTCGTCGGCGGCTCGACCGGGCTGATCGGGGATCCGCGTCCGACGGCCGAGCGGACGCTGAACTCGCGCGAGACGGTGACGGCGTGGGTCGAGCGCCTCCAGGCGCAGGTGTCCCGGTTCGTTCCCGCGGGCGGCGACAACGGGCTGCGCCTGGTCAACAACCTCGACTGGACCGCTCCGCTGTCGGCGATCGACTTCCTGCGGGAGATCGGGAAGCACTTCCGTGTGGGGACGATGCTCAAGAAGGACGCGGTCAGCGCCCGCCTCAACTCCGACGCGGGGATCAGCTACACCGAGTTCAGCTACCAGATCCTGCAGGGACTCGACTACCTGGAGCTCTACCGGCAGTACGGGTGCGTCCTGCAGACCGGCGGCAGCGACCAGTGGGGCAACCTGACGAGCGGGACCGACCTGATCCACCGCACGGAGGGCGTGTCGGTCCACGCGATCGGCACACCGCTGGTGATGAACTCCGACGGCACCAAGTTCGGCAAGAGCGAGGGCAACGCCGTCTGGCTCGACTCCGAGCTCACCAGCCCGTACGCGTTCTACCAGTTCTGGGTCAACACGGACGACCGTGACGTCGCCGACCGCCTGCGGATCTTCACCTTCCTGTCGCGCACGGAGATCGAGCGCCTGGAGAAGGCCGCTGCCGACGAGCCGTTCCGCCGGGAGGCGCAGCGCGCGCTCGCCTGGGAGGTCACGTCGCTGGTGCACGGAGCGGAGGCGACGCGCTCGGTGATCGACGCCTCGGCCGCGCTCTTCGGCAAGGGCTCGCTCGAGGGGATCGACCCGGTCATCCTCCGCGGCGCACTCGAGGCGGTGCCCTCGATGGAGGCGACCCCGGAGACGCCGGCGCTGCAGGCGTTCGTCGAGACCGGACTCGTCGCCAGCACGGGGGAGGCGCGGCGGGCTCTCGCCCAGGGCGGGCTCTCGGTGAACAACACCGCCCTCCCGTCCGAGACCGTCACGCTCGGCGAGCTCCCGTTGATCGATGGGATCGCCGTCCTCCGTCGCGGCAAGAAGAGCTTCGCGGGGGCCTTCGTCCGCTGACCGCGTGCCCGCTCTCCTCGAGCGGACGCGGATGATGACGGCGTCGGCGGTCTCATCAACACGGTGTCCCGTGTCCGGTGTCCGGTGTCCGGTAGCCGGTAGCCGGTAGCCGGTAGCCGGTAGCCGGTAGCCGGTAGCCGGTAGCCGGTAGCCGGTAGCCGGTAGCCGGTGTCGGGTACCGAGTCGGACACTCAGCGACGCACGGCCCCTGAATCGCGACACGCCCGGGACGCAGGCGATTTGCCGCTCGGCCGAGGCCCGACGTAATGTAACTCCTCGTCACCCCAAAGGAGCGGCAAGCGGGAGTCAGGCGCGGAGCGTCGAGACCAGCTGGCCCACCTCAAGCGGGGACCATCCCCTCGCTCCCAGGCCTGTTAGAGATTCGTCTCTTGAAGACTGCGGGATCGCGAGCGTAAGATGCAAAGCCTCCACGGGACACGGTCCCGGCTTCGTTGCAAGGCCTCACGGCCGAGCCCGGTGCAGCGGTGCGGTCCTCGATCGTGCAGCGAACACCACGAAGAAGCCGGACTTGACACGGCCTGCGGATGTGCTAAGTTAGTCGAGTTGCCACGGAGGCGATCGGGACTTCGGTCCTGACAAGCCTAACCGGTCTCGGCAAGCAAGACAAATCGAGTGGCTCACGCCCTCGTACAGCAAACTTCGATCACTTTCGTTGTGAAGCACCGTTCTGGTGTGGAGGCGGGATGTGTCCGATTCTTGAGAACTCAACAGCGTGCACTATGTTCAATGCCAATTTTATACCCCGGCCT
>NZ_PSUZ01000017.1:0-83044 GCF_002932095.1 Rathayibacter sp. AY1G1 | reverse complement strand
CGGCGGCGAGCTGCGGATGCAGGACGACGGCAATCTCGTCATCTACCGCCGCAGCGGCTCGGCCGCGTGGGCCAGCAGCATCGGCGGCCGGATCGACGAGCCGCGCACCGACACCCTCCGCCGTGGCAGCACCCTCTACGCGGGGAACCGGCTCGCCACTCAGGGAGGCACCACGGCGGTCATGCAGGCGGACGGCAACCTCGTCGTCTACGGACAGGGCGGGGCTCTCTGGGCGAGCGGCACCCGCGGCCGGGGCAACGTACTCCGGATGCAGGACGACGGGAACGCCGTGGTCTACACCGCGGACGGCGCGCCCGTGTGGGCCTCGGACACGTCCGGCGAGCCGGGCGCCACGATGGTCCTCCGCGAGGGCGATCTCCGGATCGCGGACGACTCCGGCGTCCTCTGGAGCAGTGCCGCGCTCGTCGTGCGCGACTCGCTCTCCCCGAGCGGCCTCGTCGTCGCGGGCACGCGGCTGACCTCGGCGAGCGGGCAGTGGCGGGCTGAGATGCAGCGCGACGGCAACTTCGTCGTCTACGGGCCGAACGGCGCGGACTGGGCGACGAACACCTCCTCCGCCTCCGGTGCCGCCTTCTCGATGAGCTCCGAGGGCCGGCTCGACGTGGCCGACTCCCGGATCCTCTGGCTGCGGTTCCCGAGGATCTCCTTCGGCATCGGCCAGAGCGGCGTCGTCGCGCCCTACCGCCTCGTGCTGCAGGACGACGGCCGCCTCGTCGAGTACGACGGCATCGGACGGGCCGTCTGGGCCAGCCGGGGCTGACGCGCGACGCATGATGGAGGGGTGAGCGACCCCGGCGACTTCATCCGCTCGGCCCTGGAGTACGAGGGCGACGTCTGGCGCGCGCAGGACGTGCGCGAGCGCCTGGGAGCAGGGCTCGACTCGACGGGCGCCTCGGTCGGGGCGGTCCGCGGCACCGTCCGCGACGCGCTGAGGAAGTTCCGCTCGCTCGAGCACGACGACGTGACCGCCCTCTCCTCCGAGCTGTGGGAGCCGGCGGTGTTCGAGCCGCGGCTGGCGGCCGTCGTGCTGCTGCAGTCCCGAGCCGAGTGGCTGCGCGGCTCCGACCTCACCCGGCTCGAGGGCTTCGTCCGCGACTCCCGCGTGGACGAGCTGAGCGACCCGCTGGCCCGCGACGTCGTCGCTCCGCTCCTGGCAGGGCTGCTTGGTGCGGCGCGGACCCGGGCGGACGCGGTCCTCGACCGCTGGGAGGCGGAGGGCGGGCGCCTGGCGCGCGCGGCCGCCCTGGCGCGGGCCTCGGTCCCGACGGAGCACGGCTGAACGGCCGCTCGGACCGACCGCCCCGCGGAGCCGGACGCCTGCTCAGGCGGCCCGGTACTCCTGAGCCGCCGTGCCGTCCGCCACCCGGATCCGCGTGTCGAACTCCAGGCCCGGATCGACCCGGTGCGCGATCAGGACCACCGTCCGCCCCTCGGCGGCGCGGAGCAGATCCCCGAGCAGGGCGTCGGCCACGGGAGCGTCCACCGACGCCGTCGGCTCGTCCAGCACCAGGACGCGGAAATCGGCCAGGAGTGCGCGTGCGAGGGCGATCCGCTGAGCCTGACCGCCCGAGACGAGCGAGCCCCGCTCCCCCACCCGCGCGTCGAGCCCGCCGCGTGCAGCGACCCAGGGCCCGAGCCCGACCCGCTCGAGCACCGCCTCGAGCACGGCGCCATCGGCCTCGGGCCGCGCGAAGAGGAGGTTCTGCCGGATCGTGTCGTCGAAGAGGTACGGCTGCTGCTCCACGAGCCCGACCCGCTTCCGCACCTCCGCCTGCGGCAGCGTGCGCGCCTCGACTCCGCCCAGGAGGTAGCTGCCGGAGTGGTCGAGGAAGCGCACCAGAGCGTGCGCGAGCGTGGTCTTCCCGGACCCGCTGCCGCCGGTGACGAGGACGCGCGCACCCTCCGGCAGGTCGAGCGAGACGCCCCGCAGCGCGGGCGTGTGCGCGCCGGGCCAGCTCACCGACAGGTCGCGCAGGACGATGCCGGCGCCCCGGGGAGCCGGGGCATCCGGGTCCACGTCCGCGTCGGTCGCGAGCGCCGGCGACGCCGCCTCGGCGTCCAGATCGGCCAGGCGCTGAGCGCTCGAGAGCGCGGTGCGCGCCGCCTGCACGGCGAGCGGCGCGGCGGCGGCGACCTCGAAGACCGCGAGCGGCACGAGCGCGACGACTCCCAGCGCCGGACCGCCGAGGTCGCCGATCACCGGGATCCCGAGCACGAGGCCCGCCCAGACCGCACCGCCCGAGCAGAGGGCGAGGACGGCCGCGGCCAGTCCGGTGGAGGCCGCCCGTCGACGCGCCGCCCGGGCGAGCGACTCCTCCGCGCGTGCCACGTCCGCCAGAGCGTCGCTCGCCGCATCGAAGGCGATGAGCACGTCGAGGCGGGTGACCAGCAGGTTGAGGCGCTCGGCGAGCTCCCCGCGCAGCGGCGCCAGCTCGCGGTCCGCCTGCGCGGAGAGCCGGCCGGCGCCCAGAGCCCCGCCGGCGAAGGCGAGGACGAGCAGCGCCAGCAGCACGGCGCCCATCGCCGGCAGCAGCAGCCAGACGCCGACCACGGAGACCGCAGCGACCAGTGCCGCGACGACCAGCGGCTGCACGACGCGCAGCGGCACGTCCTGCTGGGCGTCGACGTCCGCCACCACCCGGGAGACCAGGTCGCCGCGGCGCACGCGGCCCAGCCCGTCCGGCGCGACCGGCACCAGGCGCTCGTAGACGCCCGCCCGGAGCTCCGCGAGCGCGCGGAAGGCGGCGTCGTGGCCGGTCAGCCGCTCGAGGTAGCGGAAGAAGGCCCGCGCCAGCGCGAACGCCCGCACGCCCACGACGGCCATGGAGAGGAACAGGATCGGCGGCTGCTCGGCCGCGCGGACGATCAGCCAGGCCGAGCAGGCCAGCAGCGCCACGACGGCCGAGGAGGAGAGCAGCCCGAAGGACAGACCCGGCAGGAAGCGGCGCGGCCCGGGCATCGCGGCGCGGAGGACGTCGGAGCGGTTCACCTCGCGACCGCCCCCGCCGGCGCCAGGGCGATCACGGCGTCGGCCGCCGCGACGGTCGCCGGCCGGTGGCTGGCGACGACGACGATCGTCCCGCTCTCCGCCAGCGTCCGGAGTCCGGCGAGCAGCGCCCGCTCGGACTCCTCGTCGAGGGCGGCGGTCGGCTCGTCCAGGGCCAGCACCGCGCACCCGCGCTCGAGCAGGCGGTGCACAGCGCGGGCGACGGCGACACGGGCGCTCTGCCCGCCCGAGAGGCCCGTCCCCTCGGCGTCGAGCCGACGCTCGGGGTCCACGTCGACCGCGGCGATCGCCAGGGCCCGCCGCACGCGCTCGGGGTCCGGCGAGAGTGCTCCGAGCCCGACGGCGGAGGCGACGCTCCCCGGGAGAAGGTCGGGCCGCTGGCCCGCCCAGGCGAGCGTCGACCGCAGATCCGCGACCGGCGACCCGCCGAGCAGCAGCGTGCCCGAGAAGGGCACGAAGCCCGCGAGCGCGGCGATCAGCGTCGACTTCCCGGACCCGCTGGGCCCGGTCACCACGGTGATCGACCCGACGGGTAGCACCGCGTCGACAGGAGCGAGCGTCCGCCCGCGTCCGTCGTCGACCGCGAGACCCCGCAGCTCGAGCGCCCCCGTCGCCGCCGGGGCCTTCCCGCGAGCGGGCAGGGCCGCCGCGCGCTCGAGGACGGCGAAGGCGCGGTCCGCCGCCTGCACCCCGTCCGCCGCCGCATGGAACTCGGCACCGACCTGGCGCACCGGCAGGAACACGTCCGGCGCCAGCACCAGGACGAACAGCCCGACGGCCAGCCCCAGCGAGCCGTCGACGAGCCGCAGCCCGATCGAGACGGCGACCAGTGCGACCGAGAGCGAGCCGGCGAGCTCCAGCACGAAGCCGCTGACGAAGGTCACCCGCAGCACCTTCATCGTGTGCACGCGGTAGTCCTCGGTCAGCGCGCGGATCCGCGTCGCCTGCCGCTCGGCCCGCCCGAAGATCTTGAGTGTTGCGAGGCCGCCGACGGTGTCGACGAAGCCGGACGCGAGCGCCTGCAGCCGCTCCCACTGCCGCGCCTGCACGGCCTGGGTCGCCCAGCCGATCAGCACCATGAACACCGGGATGAGCGGCAGGGTCACCACCAGGAACACCGCGCTGAGCGGATCGGCGAGGAAGACCACGAGTGTCAGGAGCGGCGTCGCCACCGCGGTGGCGATCAGCTGCGGGAGGTAGCGGGCGAAGTAGCCGTCGAGGGAGTCCAGTCCGCCGCCCAGCAGCGCGACGACCCCGCCCGAGCCCCCTTCGGAGCGGCCCGCCGGGCCGAGCTCGACCAGTGCGGCGAGGACCGCCTGCCGCAGCTGCGCCTTCGCTCCTGCTCCTCCGCGCACCGCGTTCACCTCGGTCGCCCAGGCGAGAGCCGCCCGCGCCGCGACGACCGCGAGCAGGGCGGCCAGCAGCGGCGCGAGATCGTCGGCGCCCCTCCCGTCGACCGCAGCGGCCACCAGCTGCGCCACGAGCCACGCGAAGGCGACGATCGCCAGGGTCCTGGCCAGCGCGAGCGCCCCGCCGAGCAGGAGGAACACGCGGGCCGCCCGGGCGTAGCGGAGCAGGCGCGGATCGAGGGGCTTCACGTCAGTGGGCGTCGACCGGGATGTGCGCGCGGCTGATGCGCTTGCGGAAGATCCAGTAGGTCCAGGCCTGGTAGCCGACGATGAGCGGCACGAACACCAGGGCGGTCCAACTCATGACCGTCAGCGTATAGGGCGTGCTGGAGGCGTTCTCGATCGTCAGCCCGTAGGCGGGGACGTTCGAGGCCGGCATCACCGCGGGGAACAGCGTCGCGAAGAGGGCGAGCACGGCGAGCGCGATGGTGCCGGCCAGCAGCGCGAAGGCGCGTCCCTCCCGGCCTCGCGTGATCGCGAGCCAGCCGCCGACGAGGGTCGCGGCCGCGCCCGCCGAGAGCGCCCAGGAGGCGGTGCTCCCCTGGCCGAGGTTGGTCCAGGCCAGGAAGACCGCGGCGACGACCACGGTGAGCAGCCCCGCGCGGGTCGCCAGGCGGCGCGCACGCTCGCGGATCCCCCCCTCCGTCTTCAGGGCGACGAAGACGACTCCGTGCGTGAAGAAGAGCAGGAGGGTCGTCGCTCCGCCCAGGAGCGCGTAGGGGTTCAGCAGGTCCAGGACGGTGCCGGTGAAGTTGTGGTCGGCGTCCATCGGGACGCCCTGCACGATGTTCGCGAAGGCCACGCCCCAGAGGAAGGCGGGCACCGCGGAGCCGACGACGATCATCGTGTCGAAGCGCCGCTTCCACTGCGCCTCCGGACGCTGGTGCCGGTACTCGAACGAGACGCCGCGGGCGATCAGCGCGAGCAGGATGAGCAGAAGCGGCAGGTAGAACCCGCTGAAGAGCGTGGCGTACCACTCCGGGAACGCGGCGAACAGGGCGGCGCCGGCGACGATCACCCACGTCTCGTTCAGGTCCCACACCGGGCCGATCGTGTTGATCAGCACGCGGCGGTCGGTGTCGTCGCGCCCGAGGAACGGGAGCGACATGCCGACGCCGAAGTCGAACCCGTCGAGGACGAAGTAGCCGATGAAGAAGAACGCGACGATCCAGAACCAGAGAACGGCGAGATCCATGAGGGGTGCCTCCTAGTAGACGGTGCCGACGAGCTGCGGGCGACCGCTCTCCTCGTCGACCTCGGGAGCGTCGTCGGGGCCGGCCTGCGCGGCCCGCTTGATCAGGCGGAACTCGACCACGGCGAGCGTGCCGTAGATCGCGGTGAAGGCGAGCAGCGAGATCAGGACCTCGAGGCCGCTCACTCCGGGCGAGACTCCGTCGGCGGTCTTCAGCAGTCCGAACACGAGCCACGGCTGGCGGCCCATCTCGGTGAAGACCCAGCCCACGATCATCGCCATCAGCGGCAGCGGGGCGGCCCAGATCGCGACCTTCCACATCCACTGCTTCGGCTCGCGGCCCTTCCGGGTGAACCAGAGGCCGGCCGCGGCGATGCCGATGGCCAGGACGCCGAGGGCCATCATCCAGCGGAACGACCAGTAGGTGACCCAGATGATCGGCGTGTAGTCGCCGGGTCCGTAGACCTGGGTGTACTGCGCCTGTAGGTCGTTGATGCCTTCGACCGTGCCGGTGAAGGTGTGCGTCGAGAGGAAGGAGAGCAGGTAGGGGATGCGGATCGAGAACAGCTCGCTCGAGCCGTCCGGCGTGCCCCAGGTGAAGACGGAGAAGGAGGCGTCGACGCCCGTGGAGGTCCTGTAGAGCGCCTCCGCGGCCGCCATCTTCATCGGCTGCGTGTCGACCATCGCGAGGCCGAGCGAGTCGCCGGTGAACAGGGTCAGGCCGCCGCTGACGAGCATCATCCAGGCGCCGAACCTCAGCGCGGGGCGCATGGTCTCGAGGTGCTGGTTCCGCGAGAGGTGGTAGGCCGCGACGCTGATGATGACGGCGGCCGAGACCATGAAGCAGGCGAAGATCGTGTGCGGGAACGCGGCGAGAGCGACCTTGTTGGTGAGGAGCGCCCAGATGTCGGTGAGCTCCGCGCGGCCCTTGGTCTCGTTGATGCGGAAGCCGACCGGGTTCTGCATGAACGCGTTCGCGGCGATGATGAAGTAGGCCGAGAGCGTGGTGCCGAGCGTGGTCAGCCAGATGGTGGCCAGGTGCAGCTTCTCGGGCAGCTTGTCCCAGCCGAAGATCCAGAGGCCGATGAAGGTCGCCTCGAGGAAGAAGGCGAGCAGGCCCTCGAACGCCAGCGGGGCCCCGAAGACGTCGCCGACGAAGCGGGAGTAGTCGCTCCAGTTCATCCCGAACTGGAACTCCTGGACGATCCCGGTCACGACGCCCATCGCGAAGTTGATCAGGAAGAGCTTCCCGAAGAACTTCGTCAGCTGCAGGTAGTGCACCTTCCCGGTGCGCACCCAGCAGGTCTGGAAGATCGCGACGGTGAGCGCCATGCCGATCGTGAGCGGCACGAACAGGAAGTGGTAGATCGTCGTCAGACCGAACTGCCATCTCGACAGCAGGAGCGGGTCCAGGAGTTCGTTCACAGCTCCGAGAGTAGGTCGGCGGAAGGGGTCCGACGGCCTCCGATCCCAGTACTGGGGCGGATGTGCGGCCTTCCGCGAGCTCCTGGCGGCACCCTTTCCGGGGTGGCCCCGGACGCCCCTCCGAGCGCTCCCGCCGACCGGTCGCTCGACGTCGAGACAGTCCCTCTCGACGTCGAGGGAGTCCACCGCGCGGCGACTGCCGAGCGGGGCTCGCCTCCGTCGGACCAGCCGCCGCCGGCCTCTCGACGCCGAGCGATCAGGCGGGCGACGGAGCGCTGAGACTTCCTCTCACGGGCCTTCAGCGGATTCCCAGGCGCACATCCGCGAGATCGGCTCTGGGAATCCGTTCACTGCGCGACGCCATCGACGGACTCGCCCGGTGAAGAGACTCCCGGAGCCGATGCCGATGTGCCGTCGGCGGGCGCCCCGCGGTCAGCCGGCGTCGACGCGCGAGCGGGAGCCGGAGAACCAGGCAGGCGCCTGGAAGCCGTACTTCAGCACGGGCAGGTCGCGGGTGAGGCGCCAGTAGCCCAGCGCCGCCGCGACGCCGATCCCGCAGACCAGGAGCGGCACGACCGGTCCGATGACGTCGAGCCAGCGCTCGCCGTCGAAGAGCAGCAGGGTGCTCGTGGCGAGCGAGACGAAGAGGACGTGCACCACGTACACCGGGAGCGTGTTGCGGCCGATGAAGGTGATCCAGCCCGCGCCGCGCCGGTTCGAGAGGAAGCGGGCGACCACGAGCCCGGCGAGGACCGCCAGCACGCTCACCAGGACCAGCCCGATCGTCAGCAGCGGGAAGCGGGCGCGGACGGCGAGGATCACGCCGGCGAGCACGAGGAACAGCACGCCGAAGCCGACTCCGCTGAGGATCCCGCGGCGCTCCACGAACGCGATCACCGCGTTCCGCAGGTAGAGGCCGAGCAGGAAGAACATCAGGTAGCGGGCCATGCCGTCCCAGGCGATGTTCCCGGTGCCCTCGGAGGTGCTGGAGCGGACGGCGTACCAGACCACGGCGATCGCGGTCGCGATGCCGATCTGCACCCGCCAGTCGATCCGGCCCTGCGCGAGCTTGGCGGCCACGAAGAAGATCGTGAGCGCGTAGAGGAACCAGAGCCCGTTGTGCGGCATCACCGGCTGGAGGAGCAGCGCGAGCGGATCGGACTCATCGGTGCCGCCCGGGTTGGGCACCACCAGGAAGAAGAGGAACCGCACCACGGACCAGAGCAGGAAGGCCCAGACCAGCAGGCTCAGCCGCGAACGCCAGAGCTCCGGCCACGACCGGGTGAGCACGGAGCCGGCGAACAGCCCCGAGGCGAGGAAGAACAGCGGCATCCGGAAGGTGATGAGGAGGAGGTTGATCTCGTTCCACGAGTCGGGGGCGATCCCGGCCGTCGTGGTCCACTGCACGGAGTGGGCCAGGGCGACCAGGATGATCGCGATGCCCTTCGCCGTGTCCACCCAGGTGATGCGTGCGCGTGCCATGAGTCCTCGTCGTGATCGTCCATCGGAAGTCGGCCGGCGGCGACGATGGCGATGGCGATGTGCAAGTGTCGCACGGCTGTGCATCCTCTGTGATGTTCTGCACGTATTTGATCACGGCGATCCGGTGACGGAGAGACGGCCACCGGGTGCGCGGGTCCTCGGACGGCCTCCTCGTGGACGACGCGCCCCCGCCGATGCCCGAGGATCGAGCCATGACTCGAGCGACGCCCCCGGGCTCCGCCCCCGACCCCCGCCGCATCCGCCTCCACCTCCTGGTCGCGCTGCTGGTCCTCGCCGGTGCGGCCATCGCCCTCTCGCTCGCCTCGCGGAGCGGAGGAGCGGGCGCTCCGGCCGCGAGCTCCCCCGACCCCGGCCCCACCTCCTCCGTCGACATGGCCGAGCGCGTCGCCGGTCTCGAGAGGCGCTTCGCCGCCGGGTTCCCGCAGCACAGCATCGTCCTCACGGGCAGCTCCACGATCGGCCGCTGGACGACCTCCAAGGAGGACCTGCGCCCGCTCGAGACCTACAACATCGGGATCGGCGGCACGACCGTCGCCGATCACCTCGCGTGGCTGGACCGCATGGTCGCCCCCTTCGATCCCCGCGCCGTGATCGTGTACGTGGGAGCGAACGACATCAGCGGCGAGGAGGGCTCGCGCACCGGCGCCCAGACCGCCGGCGCCGTCGTCGAGTACCTCCAGCGCGTGGAGGAGGTCGCCCCCGACGCCGAGCTGTTCTACGTCGAGATCGCGGAGACGCCCGCCCGCGCCTCCGTCGGCGCCGAGGTCCGCGCCGCCAACACCGCGGTCAGCGCCTACGCCGAGACGGACGGCCGCGTCACCTTCGTCCCCACCGCCGACGCGCTCGTCACCTCCGACGGCTC
This sequence comes from Rathayibacter sp. AY1G1, assembly GCF_002932095.1. Lineage (NCBI taxonomy): Bacteria > Bacillati > Actinomycetota > Actinomycetes > Micrococcales > Microbacteriaceae > Rathayibacter > Rathayibacter sp. AY1G1. The sequence continues at coordinate 73,625 of NZ_PSUZ01000017.1, read as the reverse complement.
TGTCGACCCCTCCCTCTTCGTCGACGACGGCCTGCACTTCGACGAGGCCGGCTACGCCCGGTTCTCGGAGGCGGTCCGCGCGGTGGTCCTGCCCGCTCTGGAGTGAGCCGGCGGGCCGCCGCACAGCAGCCCCGCGCGACGTGAGCGGCCCGGGGACACCGCGCCCGGAGCCCCCAGTGTTGACCCTGAAGGGGGACACGGCCCCTCCGTCGCGCGCGCCTATCCTGGCCCCACGTCATCGCCGACAGCGCCCTCTGCACCGCCGCAGACCGCCGCTCGCTCAGCAGCGCCGACCGTCTCGGAGTCACCGATGCCCCGCTCGAGGATCCGCCCCCGTGGTCTCGCCCTGCTCACCGTCCTGGCGATCACGGCCGCCGCGCTCGTCGCCGGGCCCGCGGGTCCGGCGTCCGCCGCTCCCGTCGTGCCCGCCGGCTTCACCGACTCGCGGGTGGCGGCCGTCCCCGCGCCGACCGCCCTCGCCTTCACGACCGACGGACGCACCCTCGTCTCCTCGCAGACCGGCGCGATCCGGGTGATCCGCGCCGGCGGCCTGGTCGCCACCCCGGCCCTCGACCTGCGCTCGAAGGTCTGCGCCAACGGCGAGCGCGGCGTGCTCGGCCTCGCGGTCGACCCGGCACCGGGCTCGCGCACCGTCGTCGTCTACTACACCGCGAAGGGCTCCGACTCCTCCTGCCCGACCAACGCCGGCGGCACGGTGAACCCCGCGGGAGCCCCGCGCAACCGCGTCTCCTCGTTCCAGCTCGGCACCGACGACCGCATCGACCCGGCCTCCGAGCGCGTCCTCCTCGACGGCATCTACTCCCCCGCGAGCAACCACAACGGCGGCGACCTCGCCATCGGCAAGGACGGCCTGCTCTACGTCAGCGTCGGCGACGGCGGCTGCGACTACCGCGGCGGAGTCGGCTCGCCGGGCGGCAGCGGCTGCGGCGGCCGGAACGACGCCGCCCGCGACCCGAACATCCTGAACGGCAAGATCCTCCGGATCACCCTCACCGGCGGCGTCCCGGCCGGCAACCCCTACCTGGGCACCGGGACCGCCTCCTGCCGGCTCGCCCCGGCCGCCGCGGGCGTGCGCTGCCGCGAGACGTTCGCGAGCGGCCTGCGCAATCCGTTCCGGATGGCCTTCGACCCGAACGCGACCGGCACCGTCTTCCGCATCAACGACGTGGGCCAGGACGCCTGGGAGGAGATCGACCAGGGCGTCGCCGGCGCCGACTACGGCTGGAACACCCGTGAGGGCCACTGCGCGAAGACCGGCTCGGCCTCGAACTGCGGAGCCGTGGCGCCCGCCGGGCTCTCCGACCCGGTCCACGACTACGCGCACAGCAGCGGCTGCGCCTCGATCACGGGCGGCGCCTACGTCCCCCGCGGCGTCTGGCCGGCCGCCTACGACGGCGCGTACCTCTTCGGCGACTACGTGTGCGGGAAGATCCGGACCCTCGGCCGCACCGGCGCGGCCGGCGACCTCGTGACCGGCCTCGGCGGCAGCAGCGCCGTCGCCATGGCCTTCGGTCCCTCGCGCGGGACCCAGGACCTCTTCTACACCAGCTACGCGAACGGCGGCGAGGTCCGGCGCCTCGCCTACACCGCCGCGGCGAACCGCGCCCCGACCGCGGCTCTCACCGCCGCCCCCTCCTCCGGCGCGGCTCCTCTCGCCGCGCGGCTGAACGGCTCGGGCAGCAGCGACCCGGAGGGCGGTGCCCTGACCTACCTGTGGTCGTTCGGCGACGGCACCCCCGACCGCATCACGACCGGCCCGACCTTCACCCACAGCTACGCCGCCGGCAGCTGGACCGCGTCCCTCCGCGTCCGCGGTCCGAAGGGAGCCGTCTCCGCCCCCGCGACGACGAGGATCACCTCGGGCGACAGTGCCCCGACGGTGAGCATCACCGCACCCGCCGACGGAGGGGTGTTCGTCACCGGCCGGAGCTACGGCCTCCGCGCCACGGCGACCGACGCCGAGGACGGCGCCCTGCCCGCCTCGGCGCTCACCTGGACCGTCCAGCGCCGCCACGCTCAGCACACGCATCCCTTCCTCGGGCCGCTGACGGGGAACGACCTCTCCTTCGTCGCCCCCGGCCCGGAGGACCTCGCCGCCGCCGCGGACAGCGACCTCCTGATCAGCGTCACGGCGACGGACTCGAGCGGAGTGTCGACGACGGCGACGCGGACGTTCTCCCCGCAGAAGGTCTCCGTCACCCTGGCCACCGCTCCCGCCGGCCGGACGGTCGTCGTCAACGGCACCGAGGTCGCCGGAGGCACGACCGTCGTCTCGTGGGCGGGCTCGGCCCTCCAGCTGGAGGTCCCGGACCAGACCGACGCGTCGGGCACGGCCTACCGGTTCTCGTCCTGGTCGGACGGCGGCGCCGCCTCGCACAGCGTCGTCACTCCCGGGAGCAGCACCACGCTGACGGCGACCCTCGTCGCCGCCGGGCTCCCCGGCGCTCCGACCGCCGTCACCGCCACGGCGGGTTCGGACGGCACGGCGACGCTCGCGTGGTCGCCCCCCGCGGGGACCGGTGGCTCGGCGGTCACCGGCTACCGGGTGTCGCGCGACGGGTCCGACACGAGCGGAGCCGGAGCCTGGAGCGCCGTGGTCGCCGCGACCAAGCGCTCGCAGACCTTCACGAAGCTGGTCCCGGGCCGCAGCTACACCCTCTCGGCGCAGGCGGTCACGGCGAACGGCACCGGCCCGGCGGCCTCCGCGCTCGTCGCCGTCCCCTGACCGCCCGGCGTCCACCGGCCTCCCGGGCGCAGCCCTGCCGCCGCCCAGCCGTGCGCCCCTACGATCGAGCCATGCCGAGCATCCGGAGCCGCCGTCGGCCCCAGCCCCCGATCGAGTCCCCGGCGGGCGAGGGCGCCCGGTGAACGACACCCTCACCGGGATCCTGGACTTCGTCGTCAGCGTCCCCCCGGTCTGGCGGACGCTCCTCGCCGGACTCGCGATTTTCTTCGAGACCACGATCCTGGCGGGCCTCGTCGTCCCCGGCGACACGATCGTGATCGTCAGCGCGACCGGCGTGACCAGCCCGCTGCAGTTCGCGGCGCTGGCCGTCACGGTCGTCATCGGCGCCCTCTGCGGCGAGTCCGTCGGCTTCTACCTCGGCCGCTGGTTCGGGCCGCGGATCCGCGCGTCGCGCCTGGGACGCCGGCTCGGCGAGAAGAACTGGCTGAAGGCCGAGCGCTACCTCGCGCGGCGCGGCGGGTTCGCCGTGTTCCTCTCGCGATTCCTGCCGGTGCTGCACTCGCTGATCCCGCTGACGGTGGGGATGAGCGGGATGCGCTACCGGACCTTCATGGCCTGGACGATCCCGGCGTGCGTGCTCTGGTCGTCCGCCTACGTCGGCGTCGGCGCGGCCGCGGCGGGCAGCTACCGGGAGCTCTCGGAGAGCCTGCACGGCGCCGGCTACGTCTTCGTGGGCGTCATCGTCGTCTTCGCCCTGCTCGTGCTCCTCGGGAAGAAGCTCCTGAACAGAGCGGAGGCGCGTCACCTCGACGAGTGACGCGCCTCCGGGCGTGGATCCGGGGAGGATCAGTCGACGAGTCCCGCCGACTTCAGCCACTCGCCCGCGATCGCGGACGCGGACTTCTGCTCGTTGACGCTCTCGGAGTTGAGGGCGACGAGGTCGTCCGCCGTGAGCTTCGCGCTGACCGCGTTCAGCACCTCGGCCGCGTCGTCCGTGATCTTGCTCGAGACGATCGGCACGACGTTGTCGGCCACGAACAGTCCGTCCGGGTCCTCGAGAGCGACGAGGTCGTTCTTCTGGATGTTCGGGTCGGCCGTGTAGACGTTCGCCAGCTGGATCTGGTCGCTGGTGAGCGCGTCGACGGTGGTCGATCCGCCGCTGTCCTCGATCGCCTGGAAGGTGGTCGTGATGCCGTACTTCGACTGCAGGGTGTCGGGCCCGTAGGGGCGCGTCTGCAGCTCGGAGTTGCCGCCGACCACGATCGGGTCGGTGACGTTCTTGAGCGACGCGATGTCGGTCAGGTCCCACTTGTCGGCGAAGGCCTGGGTGACGGTGTACGAGTTCTGGTCGCTGGCCTCGGCGGCGTCGAGGGCGCGGAGGCCGTCGGGCAGCGCGTCGCCGAGCGCGGAGTACACGTCGTCGGCGGTGGTGGCCGTCGCGTCGGGCTCGAGCGCCTGCAGGAGGCTGCCGTCGTACTCCGGGAAGACGTCGATGGATCCGCTCTCGATCTCGGGCAGGTAGATCTCGCGCTGGCCGATGCGCAGCTGGCGGTCGACGGTGAAGCCGTCGTTCTCCAGCGCCTGCGCGTAGATCTCGGCGAGGATCTCGTTCGAGTAGTAGTCCTGCGAGCCGACCACGATGGTCTCGCTGCCCGCAGTCGCACCCGATCCCTCATCGAGCGGATCGCTCGAGGAACACCCTGCCAGTGCCACGACGGCACCGACCGCGAGTGCGCTGAGCGCGACACGGCCCTTCGTGAAATGTGCTGTGAACATTGCTATTTCCCTTCTTCGATGGGGATTCCCATCACCGCGCGTCGTCGGGGCGACGAGGCGCGGGAACCTGTGCGGCCGGCGGTGCCGGCCAGGCCGAGCACGACTCCGCGCGGCACGGCGAGCCGCTGGAGGAGGGCGAAGAGGATCTCGCTGAGGAGCGTCAGCACGATCACCAGGATCGAGCCGGCGAGCATCTGCGGGTAGTCCCCCGACTTCACTCCGCGGAAGATGTACTGCCCGAGGCCGCCGGCGCCGATGTAGTCCGCGAGCGTGGCGGTCGCGATGATCTGCAGCGCCGCCGAGCGGAGCCCGCCGATCAGCAGCGGCAGCCCCAGCGGGATCTCGACCTTCGTCAGGATCTGCCACTCGGTCATGCCCATCGAGCGCGCCGCGTCGACCGTGCGGCGGTCCACCGCCTCGAGCCCGGAGTACGCGCCGGCGAGCACCGACGGGATCGCGAGCACGACGAGGGCGATCACCGGAGCGCCGAGGCCGAGCCCCAGGCTCATCGCCGCGAGGACGAGCACGCCCAGCGTCGGCAGGGCGCGCAGGCCGCCTGCGACCGGCACGGCTATGCCCTTGCCGCGCCCGGTGTGCCCGATCAGGTAGCCGATCGGGATCGCGATCGCGGCCGCGATCACGAGCACCAGCAGGCTGATGCCGACGTGCTGGGCGACACGGGTCGGGATCGCGTAGACCCCGGTCCAATGCGCGGGGTCGGCGATCCAGGCGAAGGCCTCGGCGATGAGGTTCACGACGTCACCGCCCTCTCGACCGCGACCGGTCTGCGCGAGCGGCGCGTGCGGTCCAGAGCCGTCCAGGGCATGAGGAGACGGCCGATCAGCACTAGCAGTCCGTCGAGCACCAGCGCGAGGACGATCGTGAGGACGATGCCCGTGACGATCTCACCGGTGATGCCGCGCTGGAAGCCGTCGGTGAAGAGCAGGCCGAGGCTCTGGATCCCGAGCACCGCGCCGACCGTCACCAGGCTGACCGTGCTGACCGTGACCACGCGCAGGCCCGAGAGCAGGACCGGGCCGGCCAGCGGGAACTCGACCCGCCAGAAGCGCGCCCAGCCGGAGTAGCCCATCGCGGTCGCCGACTGGCGGACGTCGTCCGACACCGCGCCCAGTGCGTCCGAGGTGGTGCGGACCATCAGCGCGACGCCGTAGAGGGTGAGGCCCGTGATCACGTTGGCGGTCGAGCGGAGCGGGATGCCCAGCAGGACCGGCAGCAGGATGAACATGGCCAGCGAGGGGATGGCGTAGAGCACGCCGAGCCCAGTCAGCAGGGTGCCGCGGCTCCAGCGGTAGCGGTTCGCGAACCAGCCGAACGGCAGCGAGACGAGGAAGCTGAGCAGGATCGGCGGGACCGACAGGGCCAGGTGCGCCAGCAGGTTCGCGACGATCGCGTCCGTGTTGTTGACGACCCAGTTCACGCGGCGGGGCCGTCCTGCGCGCGCAGCACTCCGGTCGGACGCCCGTCGCCGTCGACCACGATGCGGGCGCCGTCGCGCTCCTCGATCCGGAGCGAGCGCTTGCCGCGGTCGGCACCGACGAAGCCGGCGACGAACTCGCTCGCGGGGTTCGCCAGGATCTCGGCGGGCGAGCCCTTCTGCGCGATCCGGCCGCCCTTCTCGAGGATGACGACCTGGTCGCCGAGGAGGAACGCCTCGTCGATGTCGTGGGTGACGAAGACCACGGTCTTGTCGAGCTCGTCCTGGAGTCGCAGGGTCTCGCGCTGCAGGTCGGCGCGCACGAGAGGGTCGACCGCGCCGAACGGCTCGTCCATCAGCAGGATGTTCGGGTCGACCGCGAGGCCGCGCGCCACGCCGACGCGCTGCTGCTGGCCGCCGGAGAGCTGGCTGGGGTACCGGGCGGCGAGCGCACGGTCCAGTCCGACCGTGTCCATCAGCTTGAGCGCGCGGGCGTGCGCCTGCTTCTTGGCGACCCCGTTCAGCCGTGGCACGGTCGCGATGTTGTCGATGACCTTGCGGTGCGGCAGGAGGCCGGAGTTCTGCATCACGTAGCCGATGCGGCGGCGGAGCGCGACGGCGGGCAGGGACGAGATGTCCTCGCCGTCGATCTCGATGGTGCCGGAGGTCGGCTCGATCATCCGGTTGATCATGCGGAGGATCGTGGTCTTCCCGCAGCCCGAGGAGCCGACGAAGACGGTCGTCTGCCGGGAGGGCAGCACGAGCGAGAAGTCGTCGACCGCCCGCGTGCCGTCCGGGTACTGCTTGCTGACGTTGCGGAACTCGATCACGAGGCCGCCCGCCGTCCGGCGGTGTGCGCGCCGATCTGTCCCTGGTCCACGACTGTGCCCGCTCTCGCTCCGCGCGTCCGGCCGTTGCACGGCCCGCGGCCCCGAACGGGGCCAGGCGGCAAGGAAAACACCAATAGCAGCCGCCTGCCAACCCGGACCGCGAAGTGTTGCGGGATGTTCCGGGAGCGACTAGGGCCTTGACAGTCCTAGCCGGTCAGGACTCCTCGACGGCTCCGTAGTGCGAGGTCATGTAGTGGCGCAGCAGCGAGCGGCTCTCGTCGATGAAGCGCTGGTCGCCGTTGGGGTCGATGAGGAACGCGCGCGTGAGCAGCGCGTCCGCGACCTCGATGGTCACCTCGAGGCGGAAGGACAGCTGCGCGCCGCCCGGGAGGCCGTACTCGGACGCGAGGATCTCGGCGAAGCGGCGGGCGAAGAAGCCGGCCTCGAACGCCTCGCCCGCGACCTCGGGGGCGTGGATCGTGTCGACGAAGCGGATGGAGCGGAAGCCCGGCTCGTTGCGGTGCATCTCGCAGAAGGCGTCGATCGCGCAGTCGACCGCGCCCCACCAGTTGCCCGGGTGGGTGTCGCGGATCTCGGTGATGACGCGGCGGCGGAAGCGCTCGAGGGCCCGCTCGCGCAGCGCCTGGAGGACGGCGATGCGGTCCGGGAAGTAGCGGTAGACCGTGCCGATCGCGGCTCCCGCGCGCTCGGCGACCATCGCCGTGGTCAGGCGGTCGAAGCCGACCTCGTCGACGACGGCGGCCGCCGCGTCGAGCAGCGAGGCGAGACGGGCGGCGCTGCGCACCTGCACCGGCTCGTTGCGGACCTGGGACGATTCACCGAACGGTCGATCGACGAGGTTTCCAAGAGGCACGGCGGGCTCCTTCGGTCGTGGTTCCTACAATCGTACGCACGGCGACCGCCGGTCGGGGTCGTCTCATCGAAAGTCCCTCGTGTTTCGCGCCCCCGGAAGGGCGACGGCTCCGCGGGTCCGATCCACCCGGGAGAAACCATGTGCGGACGCTTCGTCCTCTCGCAGACCACCGCCGACCTGGTGGCGCTCTTCGACATCGACGAGCCGGGCGCCGACCTTCCGGAGCCGTCCTGGAACATCGCGCCGACACAGCGGATCGCCGTCGTCGCGGAGTCGATGAAGGGGGTCGAGGAGGGCAGCCCGCCGCGGCGCCGGCTCGCCGGAGCCCGCTGGGGCCTGGTGCCCCGCTCCGCTGCCGACCCGTCCGCGGGGCCGCCGCTGTTCAACGCGCGGATCGAGTCCGTCGCCGAGAAGCCGTCGTTCCGCGAGTCCTACGCCTCCCGGCGCGCGATCGTGCCCGCCTCGGGCTGGTACGAGTGGCGGGTCGGCGCGGACGGGGCGAAGGCCCCCGTCTACGTCTCGCCGGGCGAGGGCTCGCTCCTCCTCTTCGCCGGTCTCTACGAGTGGTGGCGCTCGGCCCAGCCGGGCTCTCCGTGGCTGCTCTCGGCGACGGTCCTCACCCGCCCCTCCGCCGGGCCGCTCGCCGAGGTGCACGAGCGGATGCCCGTGCTGCTGCAGCCGGAGCTGATCGAGGACTGGCTGGACCCGGCGTCCCCCGGGGACGGCGAGCTGCTGCGCGCGGCCGCCGAGGGTGCGGCCGAGCTGGCAGAGGAGCTCGAGGTGCACGGCGTCGGTGCAGCCGTGGGCTCCGTCTCGGCGAACGGCCCCGACCTGATCGAGCCCACCGGAGCCTGACGATCGCGTGAGAGCGCGATCCGCGGTCCGGCATCCGGTCTGACAGACTGGGCGGATGCCGCTGACGCCCGAGAGCAAGCCCCTGAGCGCAGGCAAGGCGGAGGTCATGCACCGCGCCGCCCGCCTCGAGGACCGACTCCACTCCTTCCGGATGAGGCGCGTGAAGCGCAAGGGCTACGTCCCGAGGGTCATCCCCTACACCGGCTACGGCTCGACGACGCAGCTGCGCGTCCTGGCCCGCGTCCTCTACACGCGGCCGACCCCTCCCGGGGTCGAGGAGGTCCGCCCCGTCGAGGGCGTGCGCGGCTGGCGGAGCTTCACCAGCGTCTTCGTGAGCGGGGCCGTCGTGACCGTCGAGGCCGACGGGCAGACCCACCGGGTGACGGCCGACCGCGGCGGAGTCGTCGACGCGGACCTCCCGATCACGCTCGAGCCCGGCTGGCACACCATCACCTTCTCGACCGCGGGCTCGAAGCCCGTCGAGGCGCCCGTCTTCATCGTGCGTCCGGAGGCGCGGCTGGGCGTCGTGTCGGACGTGGACGACACGGTGATGGTCACCGCGCTCCCCCGCCCCTTCGTCGCCGCCTGGAACACCTTCGTGCTCGACGAGCACGCCCGGATGCCCACGCCCGGCATGGCGGTCTTCCTCGACCGCTTCGCCCGGCAGTACGAGGGCTCCCCGGTCATCTACCTCTCCACCGGCGCGTGGAACGTCGCCCCGGCGCTCACCCGCTTCCTGTCGCGGCACCTGTATCCGGCCGGAGCGCTCCTTTTGACCGACTGGGGCCCGACGCACGACCGCTGGTTCCGCAGCGGCAAGCAGCACAAGGAGATGAACCTCCGCCGACTCGCGGCCGAGTTCCCGGACGTGCGCTGGCTGCTGGTCGGCGACGACGGGCAGCACGACGAGGAGATCTACTCCGACTTCGCGGACGAGCACCCCGACAAGGTCGCGGCGATCGCGATCCGCCAGCTCTCCACCGGCGAGGCGGTGCTCGCGGGAGGCCGCTCCAAGGCCGAGGACCGCTCCCTGACCAGCGGCACGACCTGGGTCTTCGCGCCCGACGGCGCGGGCATCTCCGAGCAGCTGACGGAGCTCGGCATCCTCTGATCCCGGACCGGCTCCGGGAACGACGGAGCCGTCCGCTCCCCGGGGGGAGGGACGGCTCCGGTCGATCGGCTCGGACTACGCCTGGTGGGCGGCCTGCAGGTCGAGGGTGATGGTGACCTTCTCGCCGATGAGCACGCCACCGGTCTCGAGGGCCGCGTTGTAGGTCAGACCGAAGTCGGTGCGGTCGATGGTGGCCTTGGCGGTGAGGCCGGCCTTGTAGTTGCCGTACGGGTCGGTGCCGAAGCCGCCGAACTCCACCTCGAAGGTGACGGGCTTGGTGGTGCCCTTGATGGTGAGCTCGCCGTCGACGAGGAAGTCGTCGCCGTTCGGGCGGACGGCGGTCGAGACGAAGTGGATCTCCGGGTACTTCTCGGCCTCGAAGAAGTCGCCGGTGCGGAGGTGGCCGTCGCGGTTGGGCTCGTTGGTGTTGACGGAGGCGACCTCGGCGGTGGCCTCGACCTTGGAGTCGAGCGGGTTCTCGCCGGTGGTGAACGTGGCGGTGAAGCGCTCGAACTTGCCCTTGACCTTGCTGATCATCAGGTGGCGGACGCTGAACGCGACCTCGCTGTGGGTGGGGTCGATGACCCAGGTGCCGGCCTTGTAGCCGGGGATGGTGACGGTGTCGGTCATGGTTTCTCCTCGAGTGTGACGGTCGTCGCGGGGAGAGCGTCCCCGTCCGATGTATGCAAGCGCATCGACGTCGATCAGTATTCCATGTAGCGACAACTATTTCATCCACGTTCCGTCGAAGGATCGGCGGACACCGCGTGAACACGGAGCGCCGCACCCCGGACGGGGGTCGGAGACGCTCCCCGAGCAGTCGTCAGCGGTCGGCGGGAGCCGGGTTGCGGATGCCGAGGAGGGAGACGACGCCCCCGGCTACCAGGAGGGCGGAGGTCGCGACGGCGGCACGGGAGAAGCCCTCGACATCGAGCGAGTCGCCGACCACGAGCGAGGTCGCGGCGATGGCGACCAGCCCGGCGATGCGCGAGACGGCGTTGTTCACGGCGGAGCCGACTCCGCTGTGCCCGTCCTCCACCGCGCCGAGGATCGTCGAGGTCAGCGGGGCGACCGTCACCGCGAGGCCGAAGCCGAAGAGGAGGATCCCCGGCATCAGCTGCGTGGCGTAGTCGGCGCCCTCGTCGACGAAGGAGAGCAGGAGGAACCCGGCCGCGGCGATCAGCGGTCCGACGCCCATGAAGAGCCGCGGGCCGAACCGCGCCGACAACGACCCGGAGATCTGCGAGAGCAGGAGCAGCAGGATCGTCGGCGGGAGCGTCGCGAGCCCGGCCAGGGTCGCCGAGAAGCCCAGGGTCTGCTGCAGGAACAGGCCCAGCGCGAAGAAGCCGAAGGAGAGCGCGCCGTAGACGAACGCCGTCGAGACGTTGCCGACGGTGAAGTTCCGCGACGCGAAGAGCGACAGCGGCAGCATCGGATGCGCCGCGCGCCGCTCCCACACGACGAATGCGACGAGGGCGGCGACTCCCCCGATCAGGGCGGTCAGCACGAGCGGATGCTGGATCCCGAGCCGCTCCTGCTCGATCAGCGCGAACACCGGCCCTCCCAGGCCGATCACCCCGAGCACCGCGCCGACGCCGTCGATGGGCACCCGGGTCCCCGAGTCGACCGCGCCGAGCCTGCGCAGCAGGACCAGCGTCACCGCGATCGGCAGCAGGTTGAGCGCGAAGACGTACCGCCACGAGCCCGCGTCCACCAGCAGGCCGCCGAGCACGGGCCCGGCGATCGTCGCCGTGCCGGTCCAGGCCGTCCACGCGCCGATCGTCCGGGCCTGCGCGGCGCCGTGGACGGTCGCGATGATGAGGGCGAGCGAGCTGGGCACGAGGATCGCGCCGGCGGCGCCCTGGAGCATCCGCGCCACGATGAGGACCTCGGCGGTGGGGGCCAGCGCGCACAGCAGCGAGGTGACGCCGAAGCCGATCAGGCCGATGGTCATGCTGCGGGCCCGGCCGATGCGGTCGGCGAGCGCGCCGGCCACGAGGATCAGCGCGCCGAGCGTGATCAGGTACCCGTCGACCACCCACTGCTGCACCGCGAGCCCGCCGCCGAGCTCGCGGGTGATGGCGGGCAGGGCGACGTTGACGACGGTGCCGTCGAGGAAGGCGACGAAGGAGGCGAGGACGGCCACCACGAGCACCGCGCGGCGGCGCGTCTCGGCGGGGTCGGCGGAGGCGGTCATGCTCGGGCTCTGGTCACCCGTTCACCGTACCGGCGGCCGCCGCTCCCGGGGCCGGGAGGGCGGGCAACCGGGCCCCCGAGCGCGGCCGCACGACGGATCCAGACTCGTCGCCTACTCTCGTAGCCATGTCTGCGCAAGGAACCGCCCGCGGCGGCGTGCTCGCCCGGGTCCTCGGGATCGTCGGAGCCAGCCTCGCCGGGGGCCTGCTGATCACGGTCGGGGTCACTCCCGCCCTCGCCGTCACCGGTCTCGCCGAGAACAACCCGATCGGGCTGTTCGAGACGGTGCCGGAGTACCTCGAGCTCGGCCAGCTGGCCCAGAAGACCGAGATCTACGCCAAGCGCACCGACGGCTCGGACGAGCTGCTCGCCTCCTTCTACGCGCAGAACCGCGAGGAGGTGGCCTTCGACCAGGTCAGCCAGTCCGTGAAGGACGCGGCGGTCTCGACGGAGGACCCGCGCTTCTACGACCACGGCGGCGTCGACCTGCAGGGCACGATCCGCGCGGTGCTCAGCAACATCGTCGGCGGGGACCTCCAGGGCGGCTCCTCCATCACTCAGCAGTACGTCAAGAACGTCCTCGTGCAGAAGGCGGAGTCGCTGAGCGCGACCGACGAGGCGGCCTCCGAGGCCGCCTACGAGGAGGCGACCGCGACCACTCCGAGCCGCAAGCTCAAGGAGATGAAGCTCGCCGTCGACCTCGAGAAGAAGTACAGCAAGGACGACATCCTCCTCGGCTACCTCAACATCGCGGGCTTCGGCGGCCAGGTCTACGGCATCCAGGCGGCGGCCGAGTACTACTTCTCGACCAGCGCGGCCGACCTGAGCCTCGCGCAGGCCGCCAGCCTGATCGCCACGGTCAACAACCCCAACGGCCTCAGGATCGACCAGCCCGAGAACATTCCGGACAACAAGGTCCGCCGCGACTACGTCCTCGACCAGATGCTGCAGGAGGGGAAGATCTCGCAGGCCGACCACGACGCCGCCGTCGCCGAGGAGGTCGTCCCCGCGATCACGCAGACGCCCACCGGCTGCCAGACCGCCGGCAACGCGGCCTTCTTCTGCGACTACATCACCCGCGTCGTCCAGAACGACCCGGCGTTCGGCGACGACGCGGACACCCGCCTCGCGAACTTCCAGCGCGGCGGCTACAAGATCTACACGACGCTCGACCGCGACCTGCAGGACACCGCGGCCAACGCGACGAACAACGCCGTCCCCAAGGTCCCCACCCTCGACACCAACATCGGCAGCGCGACCGTCTCGATGGAGGTCGGCACCGGCCGGATCCTGGCGATGGTGCAGAACAAGGACTACGACGCGGCCGGCGCCGTCAACGGCGCGAACTTCTCCGCCGTCAACTTCAACACCGACACGGCCTACGGCGGCTCCGCCGGGTTCCAGGTCGGATCGACCTACAAGGTGTTCACGCTCGCGCAGTGGCTCGCGAGCGGACGCACCCTGAACGAGACGATCAACGGCCGCGAGCGCACCTTCTCGGGCTTCCCCGCCAGCTGCGCGCCCGGCGGCGAGCTCGACACCTCCTACGAGGTCAACAACGACGACAGCGAGAACGGCAGCTACAGCGTGCTGACCGGCACGATGCAGTCGATCAACACCGTCTACGTCTCGATGGCGCAGCAGCTCGACCTCTGCGCGATCCGCGACCGCGCGGTCGGCTTCGGAGTGAAGGCCGCCGACGGCGGCGAGGTCGACTACAAGCCGTCCGCCGTCCTCGGCTCGGACACGCTCATCTCCCCCCTCTCGATGGTCACCGCCTTCGCCGGCTTCGCCAACAACGGCACCGCCTGCTCCGCGATCGCCATCGACGCGATCACCGACGCGACCGGCGCCGCCGTCCAGCCGCCGACCTCCACCTGCAACCAGGCCCTCAGCCCCGAGCTGACGGCGGTCGCGAACTACGCCCTGCAGCGCGTCGTCACCGGCGGCACGGCCGCCCAGTCCGACCCGGACGACGGCATCGAGCACATCGGCAAGACGGGCACCACCGACAACGCGGAGTCGACCTGGATGGACGGGGCGAGCTCGCGCGTCGCGACCGTGGTCTGGGTGGGCAACATCGACGGCCACACCTCGATGCGCGAGGTCCGCTTCCCGAACTCGGAGCTCGAGAGCCGCCCGTACGCCTCCAATATCCGCCACTACATCTGGAACTCGGTGATGACCCGCGCCGACCAGAAGTACGGCGGAGACGACTTCGAGGAGCCCAGCAGCGCCCTGCTGAACGGCCGTCAGATCGCCGTGCCGACCGTCTCCGGCCGCTCGGTCGACGACGCCACGGAGGCGCTGGAGGACCTCGGCTTCGACGTCGAGGAGGGGGCGACCATCGACTCGTCGCTCCCGGCCGGCGTGGTGGCGGGCACCGACCCGGCCGCGGGCACGACCGTCGCGCGCTACTCCGACATCGCCCTGCTGATCAGCAACGGCTCGCAGGTCCCGGCTCCCGCCACCCAGGCACCGGCTCCGGCTCCGACCGGCACGGGCGTCCCCGCGACCGAGGCTCCCCCGGCGACGCCCACGGCGACCCCGACAGCGACAGCCACGGCGACTCCGACGGCGGAGGTCGAGGAGTGAGCTTCGACGCGGACTTCCTCGGCGTCCCCGCGGGTGCGCCGCGCCTGAGGGTCGAGCGCCCGGTGCGGCTCCTGCCGTACACGCACTTCGAGGTGCTGCTGGATCCGGAGCGGCGCCTGGCCGTCTCGACGGCCGTGAACATCGACGGAGCGCGCCTGGTCGAGCTCGGCCGCGGCGACGACTGGCACCTCGACGACCGCATCCCCGCCTCCGAGCAGACCGGGCCGGAGGTGTACGCCCGAAACGACCTCGACCGCGGCCACCTGGTCCGCCGCCGCGACCCCGTCTGGGGCGACCGGGACGAGGCCGCCGCGGCCAACCGCGACAGCTTCTGCTACACGAACGCCGCGCCCCAGGCGAGCGGCTTCAACCAGTCGCAGGAGCTGTGGCTCGGGCTCGAGACCCTGGCGCTCGAGTACGCGCAGACCTGGCGCACGCGCCTGAGCGTCTTCACCGGGCCCGTGCTCGCGGACGACGACCCGGTCTACCGCGGTACGGGCATCCCCCGCCGCTTCTGGAAGATCGCGGCGTGGAGCCCGGACGGATCGACGCTCGCGACGAGCGCGTACCTGCTCGACCAGAGCGAGCTCGTGGAGCGCGTGCGCGAGGGCCTGGTGCCGCTCGGCGGCTTCAGGACGTTCCAGCTGCCGGTCGCCGCGATCGGCGAGCTGACAGGTCTCGACGTGGACCTCCTCGCCGGGGCCGACGTGCTCGGCTCGGCAGGACTCCGGCCGGAGCCGTGGCGCGAGATCGTCGAGCCGTCCGACGTGGCGAGCGGCCTCCTCCCCCGCTGAGGCTCCGCCGGGGGCAGGATGGGCGGATGAGCACCCCCGTCCTGGTCGAGATCACCTCCGGCGCCGTCGTCCTCCGCGACCCGGAGGGTCCGCTCGTCCGCGTCGACGAGGCGGGCTACCTCCGCGGCGACGGGGTCTTCGAGACCGTCCCGGTCCTCGACGGACGTCCCCGTGCGCTCGGCGAGCACCTCGAGAGGCTGGCCGGATCGGCCCGGGCCGTCGGGCTGACGATCCCGGAGGCGCCCCTCTGGTCCCGAGCGGTCGACCTCGCCGTGGCGGAGCACGACCGGGTCGACGACCTGACGGTCCGCTTCATCGCCGCCCACGGCTCGGGCGACTCCGCCCGGTGCACCGTGCGCGCGGCTCCGACTCCCGACTCGAGCGCTCTCCGGGAGAAGGGCGCGGCCGTCGTCGTGCTGGACCGCGGGTACGCGAGCGGTCCGCTCGCGCCGTGGCTGCTCCCGGGCGTCAAGACCACGTCGGGCGCCGTCACGCGGGCGGCACTGCGCGAGGCGGCGTCCCGGGGCGCCGACGACGTGATCTGGCGCACGAGCGACGGGCTGCTCCTCGAGGGGGCGACGTCGAGCCTGGTGCTCCTCGGCGACGGGGTGCTCGCGACGCCGCTCTCGGGCAGCGTGCTCGCCGGCACGACGGTCGAGCGGGTCCTCGCGCTGGGCGAGCGCCGCGGGCTCACGTCGTCGCGCCGCGAGCTGCCGGTCTCGGCGCTCACCGGTGCCGATGCGGCGTGGCTGGTGTCGAGCACCCGGCGGGCGATCCCCGTCCGCTCGGTCGACGGCGCACCGCTCGCGATCGACGCGGGCCTGACGGCGGCGTTCGAGGCGGGGCTGCTCGCCGGCTGACCGCGTCCGCGGCTCGGACTCCCTGCGCCTCAGGCCGCTGCGGCCAGCGCGCGGGACGTGTGTGGGCCGACGCCGGCCTCCTCCGCGTCTCCGAGATCGGCGAGCGTGTCGACGTCCAGCCTCAGCGTCGACGAGCCGGGCAGCACGACGACGGCGCAGCCCGCGTCGCGGTGCCGGGCCAGAGAGCCCGGGCCGAACGCCGGAGCGACGAGGGCCCCGGCCGCCAGCAGGAGCGCCGTGGTGCCGCTCCCCTCGCGGTCCGGGACGACGGCCGGGAGCGACCGCGTCGCGAGCGCCTCGGAGAGGTCCGACGGCAGCAGGGCGGGCAGGTCCCCGGTCAGCACGATCACCGGGGCGCCCGGCCGGCGGTGCAGGGCGGCCTCGGCTCCCCCGGACACGGCGGCGTCGAGGGTCCCCGGGTCGGGCACCACCACCAGCTGCGGGTGCTCCGCCCGTGCGCGGTCGGCCGCACCGGCGTCGGAGGTGACCAGGAGAAGGCTCGACACCGGCTCCGCGGCGGCCACGGCGGCGAGCGTGTCCAGGAGGAACGCCTCGGCCAGCGCCGCGCGGCCCGGCACGTCGAGGCGCGTCTTCGAGCCGCCGCGGCCCTTGAACACGACGACCGCGCTCCAGCCGGTCACGCGCGCTCCTCGCGCGAGGCGGCTCCGGCCGCGAAGCCCTCGGCGAAGGCCTCGTCGGCGCCGAGGCGGAACATGTCGTCGGGGCCCGTGCGGGTCAGCGTGCGGGCACCCGGGCTCTCGACCCTCGTCACCAGGCGGGCGAGCCCGCGGACGACGGCGACGGGGCGACCGCTCGCCTTGCCCTTCACCAGGTCGCCGAGCGCGGCGATCTCGTCGGCCACGGCCGGCATGGTCACTCCGAGCGTGCGCCCCAGGGCGTCGACCCCGCCGCGGAGGTCGTCGATCACGAGGACGCCCGCGGCTCCGATGGCCGCGTCGGTCTGTCCGACCCGCCAGGCGCGGCCCAGGGTGTCGCTGACGAGCACGCCCACCTCCACGCCGAGCCGCTCCCGGAGGCCCGCGCAGAGGGCCCGCGCCGAGGCGTCCGGGTCGACGGGGAGGAGGAGGACCGTCCCCTCCGCGACGTTGCTGGCGTCGACTCCGGCCGCCGCCTGCACGATCCCGAGGCGGTTCTCCACGATGCGGGTGACGCCGGACCCGTGCGCCCGGGTGGCGACGACGCGGACGGTCTCGGCCGTGATCGCGTCCTCGCGGTCGGTCGCGGCGACGACGCGCCCCTCCGCCTTCGAGACGATCTTGCTCGTGACCACGAGGATGTCGCCGTCCGCGGGCCGGTCCTCCTCGGCGCCGGCGGCGACGGCCGCGAGGATCAGCTCGAGCAGGTCGTCACCGGGAGTCACCTCCGGGATGCCGTCGAGGGCCCAGGCCTGCACGCGCGTCTCGCTCACCGGTCCATTCTCCCGGCTGCCGCGGGCGCACGGGTCCACGGCCCGGGATCGCCCGGGCAGGCGATCGGCGGCGCCTCAGCCGGCGGCGAGGTACGCGGCGACCGCGGGCGGCACGTAGGGGGCGACGTCGCCGCCGAGGGAGGAGACCTGCCGCACCAGCGAGCTCGACACGTGGGCGTGCGCGGGATCGGGCAGGAGGAACACCGTCTCGACGTGCGCGAGGTTGCGGTTCACGATCGCCATGGGCGTCTCGTACGCCACGTCGACCTGCGAGCGGATGCCCTTCACCAGGATGCTCGCGCCGACGTCGGTGCAGTAGTCGACGAGCAGGCCCATGCTCCACGAGGCGACGACGATCCGCCCCTCGAGCCCGGCCTCCGCGATCGACTGCTCGATCAGCGAGACGCGCTGGGCGATCGGCAGCAGCGCCGTCTTGGCGGGGTTGTGCACCACCACGACGTGCAGCTCGTCGACCAGGCGCGCGGCCCGCTCGATCACGTCGAGATGACCGAGGGTCACGGGGTCGAAGGAGCCGGGGACGACGGCGATGCGGGCCATGCCGACAGAGTAGCGGGCGGGCACCGCCTAGCTCTTGGCGAGGAACTCCCGGTCGCGGTCCTGCACGCGGCGCTCGAGCGCGGCACGGAGCCGATCGTGCGAGGCGAGGGACGGGTCCTCCGCGAGGAGCCGCTCCGCCAGCGCCCGCGCCTCCACGATCACGTCCGCGTCCTGCACCACCCGCAGCAGGCGGAGCGACGAGCGCCCGCCGGACTGCGAGTCGCCCAGCACGTCGCCCTCGCGGCGCAGCTCGAGGTCGACCTCGGCGAGCGCGAAGCCGTCGAGCGTCGCGGCGACCGCCTCCACCCGCTCGCGCGCGACCGTCCCCGCCTCCGCCGCCGTCACGAACAGGCACACCCCCGCGACGCCGCCGCGCCCGATGCGCCCGCGGAGCTGGTGCAGCTGCGAGACCCCGAACCGCTCCGCGTCGAGCACGACCATCATCGAGGCGTTCGGCACGTCCACGCCGACCTCGATGACCGTCGTCGACACCAGGACGTCGATCTCCCCCGCGGCGAAGGAGCGCATCACGGCGTCCTTCTCCTCCGTCGTCATCCGCCCGTGCAGCGCGGCCGACCGGCGCTTCCCGAGCAGCGGATGCGCGCGCACGCCCTCCAGCGTCGCCGCGACGGTCGTGAGCGGCGCGGCGGCGTCCTCCTCGGGCGGCTGCGCGCCCTCGGCGGGCTCCCCCGGCTCGATCGCCGGGCAGACGAGGTAGACCTGGTGCCCCGAGCGGATCTCCTCCTCGGCGCGCTCCCAGGCCCGCGCGATCCACGCGGGGTGGTCGGCGAGCGGGACCACGTGGCTCGTGATGCCGGGGCGCCCGGCGGGCAGCTCGCGGATGGTCGAGGTGTCGAGATCGCCGAAGACCGTCATGGCGACGGTCCGCGGGATGGGCGTGGCCGTCAGCACCAGCACGTGCGGCGGGGTGGCGCCCTTCCGGCGCAGAGCGTCCCGCTGGTCCACGCCGAAGCGGTGCTGCTCGTCGATCACGACGAGGCCCAGGTCGTAGAAGGAGACCGCGTCGCCGAGGAGGGCGTGCGTGCCGACGACGATCTTCGCCGTGCCCGAGACGATCCGGAGGAGGGCCGCACGGCGCTGCGCCGCCCCCAGCCCGCCGGTGAGGAGGGTCGGCACCAGCTCGGCCGCGAGCTCCGGGCCGAGGGTCCTCGCAATCGAGCGGAGGTGCTGCCCCGCGAGCACCTCTGTGGGAGCGAGCAGAGCCGCCTGCCCGCCGCTCTCGGCCGTGGCGAGCATCGCCCGGAGCGCGACGAGGGTCTTGCCGGAGCCGACCTCGCCCTGCACCAGCCGGGTCATCGGGCTCTCGGCGGCCAGGTCGGCGGCGATCTCGTGCCCCACCGCGGTCTGGTCGCCGGTGAGGGCGAAGGGCAGCGCGGCGTCGAAGCGCTCGAGCAGCCCGCCGGGGCCGGGCACGCGGGCGGTCGCGGGGCTGCTGCGCGCCGAGGCCCGGCGCTCGAGCAGGGCGAGCTGCAGGAGGAACGCCTCGTGGAAGCGCAGCGTCTCGCGCGCCTGCGCCTCCTCGCCCTCCCGCTGCGGGCGGTGGATCAGCTCCAGCGCCTCGCCGAGGCCCAGCAGCGAGCGGCCGGCGCGCACCTGCTCGGGCATCGGGTCGGGCACGTCGCGCAAGCCGTCCAGCAGCACGCCGATCGCGGCCTGGAGCTGCCAGCTCGAGATCGCGCTGGTCGCCGGGTAGATCGGGATCGGCCGCTCGGCCCAGTCCTTCGCGAGCTCACCGCCTCCCGTCTCCGTCGCGGCGGCCTCCTCGTCGTCGAACAGGCGGTAGTCGGGATGCGTGAGCTGCGGGGTGTCGCGGAACATCGAGACCGTGCCCGCGAAGATCCCGCGCACGCCGCGGTGGAGCTTCGCCGCGCGCCAGGGCTGTCCGAAGAACGTCAGCGAGAGCGTGCCCGAGCCGTCCGAGATGACGACCTCGAGCAGGGTGCCGCGCCGGTTGCGCATCGGCCGCTCGCGCACCTCGCGCACCTCCGCCACGATCGTCACGCTCTCTCCCACGGGGAGACGCGAGAGCGCCGTCAGCTCGCCCCGCTTCGCGTAGCGGCGCGGGTAGTGGCCCAGGAGCTCGCCGACCGTGCGGTACCCGAAGGCCTTCTCGACCGCGGTCGCCGTGCGCGGCCCGATCAGCGGCGCGAGCGAGGCGTCGAGGGGGTCCGGGATCACCTAGCGATCATAGGTCGGACCTCGGACGCGCGAGCCGGGCGACCGGGTCCAGCGCCGAGCGCGGCACGACCGACGCGAGCACCCGACGACCGGCACCCGCGGAGCCGCGGAGCGCGGCGGCCACGGCGGTCGCGTCGTCCCACGCCTCCGACTCGCTCGCGGACGGCGAGTAGCGCCGGCGCTCGACGCGCTCCCGGAGCCCCTGCAGACGTGCCGCCGCTCCGGGGTCGAGGGCGGGAGCCATGCGGGCCTCCTGCGCGCGCGGAGACTCCGTGTCCTCCACGGGGACGCCCAGGTCGCGGGCGGTCGCCAGCAGCTCGGCCCACGCGGCCTCGACGGAGCCGGAGCGCGCGGACCGGCGCCGCAGCGCGCGCTGGACGGCGCGCATCAGCCAGGGGACGAGCACGAGCAGCAGGAGCAGCACCCAGAGCGTGGCCGCGGGAGCCGCCGTGGTGCTCGAGGCGCCGACGGCACCGGGGGTCGGCGTCGCCGACGCGGCCGTCGGAGTGGGTGTCGCGGCGGGAGCGCTGGTCGCACCGGGCGCGGTGGTCGCGGTCGAGCCCGGGGCGGTGGGGCCCGAGGACGCCGTCGCGCTCGGCAGGGTGTAGGAGGCCGGAGCGCCGCGGCTGGGCGTCGGCTCGAAGGGCAGCCAGCCGACTCCCTCGAAGTACAGCTCGGGCCAGGCGTGCAGGTCGGAGGAGAGGACGCGGTAGGTGGTCAGGTCGCTGCCGCCGGAGGGCACGACGGAGCCGGGCTGGTAGCCGATGGCGAGCCGCGACGGGATCCCGAGCTCGCGCGCCATCACCGCCATCGCCGAGGCGAAGTGGACGCAGTAGCCCTCCTTCGTCGTCAGGAACGCCGAGAGCACGCCGACTCCGTCGCCGTCGTAGCCCTCCTCCGCGGGGGTGTCCTCGGAGTAGCGGAACTCGGACGAGCGGAAGTACGTCTGCAGCGCGCGCGCCCGGTCGTAGGCGGTCGGAGCCTCCGCCGTGACCTCCTCGGCGGTGGTGCGGACGATCTCGGGCACGTCGTCGGGGAGCGAGAGGTACCGGTCGACGCCGGACGGCGCGGGCGCGGCGAGCAGCTGCTGCGGGTCGGGCTCGAGCCGCAGCGCCTGCACCTGGTAGTCGTCTCCGGAGCGGGTCGTCGCGTCGCCGCGGATCGAGCCGTCCTGCACGTCCTGGAGCCAGCCGTCGCCGACGCCCGTCAGCGACGAGACCGGATACGGCACGGGGAGCCACTGGCTCCGCAGCGTCTCCACCGAGACGTCGACCTCCTCCGCCTCGCGCGGCACGCTCTCGGAGAGCCCCTCGGGCGTGATCGGCGCCTCGATCGGAGCGGTCTGCTCCGTCTCGCTCGGCGCCCAGTCGTCACCGTCGAAGTCCGAGACGGTCAGCACGCGGAGGTAGACGGGCAGGTCGGAGTCGGTGGCGTAGCGCAGCACGGTCACGGGGTTCGGGCGGCGCAGGTCCGCGCCGAGAGCGACCACCGGGTCGATCGCGCCGTTGAAGAGGCTGCCGGAGACGCCCGAGGGGGCGGTGGTGCGCGCGTAGCCTGCCGCCGACCCGGCGACGACTCCCGCGCCCAGGACGACGACGGTCACGGCCGCGAAGGCGGGCAGCACGGCCGCGGCCGCGCTCGGGCCGCTCGGGCGGCGGGGGGCGGCCGTGGCGGCGAGCACGCCCGCGTAGGCGAGCGCAGTGACGACGAGGCTCGCCCAGGACACCTCGGAGGGGTCCACGATCGCCGGCACCGCGAGCAGCGCCGCGGGGAACAGACCGGCCAGGGCGGGGAGGCGGACGGAGAAGGCGAACAGGTCGGCCGCCCAGGCGAGCACGACCACCCCGCCGATCAGGAGGAACGAGATGCCGTCGTCGGCGATGGCCGGGAGCCCCTGCTGGGCGATGGACTGGAAGCCGCCCTGCGCGAGCGCCTCCGCCTGCGCGACGGCGCCGGGCGTGGGGATCACGAACAGCAGGGCCCGACCGGGCACGAACATCGCGGTCAGCACGCCGACCATCGTCAGCGTGCCGAGGATCGGCGGGACGACGGGGTGCACGCGCAGAGCCCGGGCGGCGGCCGGGACGCCGAGCACCACGGCGACCGCGCTCGCGAGGAGCACCAGCCAGTCGACGCCGACGAGGAGCCGCCCGATCCCGGCGGCGGCGGCCGTGATCGCGAGGAAGAGCAGACCGCTCAGAGGAGCCGACCCGGCGCGCGGATCGCTCTCGACGCGGCGGCTCACGCCACCACCCGCAGAGCGAGGGCCTGCGCCCACGCCTCCTCGACGGAGGCGCTCGGGTCGACGGACACCGCGTACCAGCCGAGTGAGGCGAGAGCCGCCTCCTCCTCAGCGGTGCCGGCGACGACGAAGGCGATCGCGGGGCGCGACTGCGCGGCCAGGGCGCCGAGGGCGTCGAGGTCCGACTCGAGGAGTCGGGTGAGCACGGCGAAGACCGGGCGTACTCCCCCCGTGTCGCGCATGTCGGCCGAGATCCGGGTCACCGCGTCGACCGAGTCGCGCGAGGGCGCCAGCTCGGCCAGGCGCAGCAGCACGTCGTGCGCCACCTCGCGCTCGTCCTCCGAGTGCTCCGGCTCGCCGTCCGCACCCGTCTCGACGAGGTGGGTCTCGAAGCCGCGGTCGAGCAGGTGCACGGCGAGGGAGGCCGTCATCGACACCGCCCACTCGAGCCGGTCGTCGCCGCGCCGCTCGAGCACGCGCTCGGCCCGCGTCTCGAGGAGGATCCACGCGTGCGGATCGGTGTTCTGCTCGTCCTGGCGGACCATGAGCTCACCGGAGCGGGCGCTCGCCCGCCAGTGCACCCGGCGCATGGCGTCCCCCGGGCGGTAGTCGCGCGGGATCACGTCGTCCGTGCCGGCGCCGGCCGTCGCGTGCGCGACCGGGCTCGACCCGCCTGCTCCGTGCGCGTCCAGGACGTCGCTCTGGAGCGGCACGACCCGCGGAGTCACGACGAACGGCTGCGCAGCCCCCACGACGCTCTCGCGGAGCGCGAGCCCGAGGCCGTCGCCGCGCACCAGGCGCAGCGGGCCGATGCGGTGGATCCCGCGCCGCTCGGCGGGCAGACGGTAGCGGGCGCGCACGCGGCCGCCCGACGGGACGCCCGGCAGCCCGAAGACGCCCTCGGCGACCGGGCGGCCGACGACGACCCCGCGCTCCACGCGCTCGAGCCGGTCGTGGGCGCGCGCCCCGCTGCGGACGGCGCGGCCGCGGTTCTCGAGCAGCACGTCGACCTCCACCACGTCGCCGGCCGCGACGGTCTGGGGAGCGAAGCGGCGCTGCACCCGGAACGACGCCGGCGCCAGGAGCAGGGAGACGAGCGCGCCCAGGGGCAGGCCCAGCAGCACCAGGCCGACGAACAGCAGCTCGCGGAACTCCGACAGCGGCGCGATCACCACTCCCGCGACGCCCAGCAGAACGAGCGCCCAGCCGCGCAGCGTCAGCGCGACCCCGCGGAGCGCGGGCAGACCGCCGAGACGGGACGACGGCGTCTCGGCCGGGCGGGCCTCAGTCGCCACGGTTGCCGAAGGGGACGGGGGTGGCCGCGACGATGCGCTGCACGATCTCGGTGACCGAGTGCGAGGATCCGGCGCCGGAGCGGCCGGGGAGGCGGGTGGCGGGCAGGAGGCGGTGACCGAGCACGGGGACGGCGAGCGCGTCCACGTCGTCCGGCACCACGAAGTCGCGGTCGCTGAGGGCGGCGAGCGCCTTCGCGGCGGCGATCAGCTGGAGCGTGGCGCGCGGGCTCCCCCCGAGCCGCAGCTCGGGGTCCACCCGCGTGGCCTGCATGATCGCCACCACGTACTCCTGCACAGGCGGTGCGACGTACACGGAGCGCACGTAGGCCATCATCCGCTCGAGCTCGGCGAGGCCCACGACGGGCCGCAGCTCCTCGAGCGGGCTGGCCGAGTCGCGGGTGCGGATCATCTCGAGCTCGGCGCGCTCATCGGGGTAGCCGAGCGAGAGGCGGGCCATGAAGCGGTCGCGCTGGGCCTCGGGCAGCGAGTAGGTGCCCTCCATCTCGACCGGGTTCTGCGTCGCGATCACGGCGAAGGGGCGCGGGAGGAGGTGGGTGGTGCCGTCGACCGAGACCTGGCGCTCCTCCATGCACTCCAGCAACGCCGACTGCGTCTTGGGCGAGGCCCGGTTGATCTCGTCGCCGATCAGGATGTTCGCGAAGACCGGGCCCGGCTTGAACTCGAAGTCGCGGGTCGCCTGGTTGTAGACCGAGACCCCCGTGACGTCGGAGGGGAGCAGGTCGGGCGTGAACTGGATGCGCGCGACGCTGCCGCCGACCGAGGCCGCCAGCGACTTCGCCAGGACCGTCTTGCCGGTGCCGGGGACGTCCTCCATCAGGAGGTGCCCACCGGCGAGGAACACCGTCAGCGCCATCGAGACCTCGGCCGACTTGCCGTCGATCACGCGGGTGAGGTTCCCGAGGACGGCGCCGCAGTGCGCCGTGAACTCCTCGCGGGTCAGGGGCGTCTCGGGAGCCGCTCGGCGGCCGACAGCGGAGCGGGTGTCTTCGAGCGACGTCATAGCTAGGGATTCTCGCAGTCCTGACGGGAAAAGGGTCCAGGTTCCGAGAGTTCGCAGTGTGCCGCCAGGCGGGAGCACGCGGCGGCCGCCGGACGCCGTGGGCAGGGGTGCCGCCCTATGCTCGATCCGGTGACCAGGATCATCGCCGGATTCGCCGGCTCGCTCACCCTCCGGGTCCCGCGCGCGGGCACCCGCCCCACCAGCGACCGCGTGCGCGAGGCCGTCTTCTCGGCCCTCGAGGCCCGGGACGCCCTCGACGGCGCGACGGTGGTCGACCTCTACGCGGGCTCCGGCGCCCTCGGGCTCGAGTCGGCCAGCCGCGGAGCGAGCGCGGTCGTCCTGGTCGAGCGCGACCCGAAGGCCGCCCGGACCGCGGGCGAGAACGCACGGGCGATCGTGACCGCGGCTGCCAAGAACAAGCGGCCCGCCCCGCGGATCGAGGTGGTGACCGGCTCGGTCCGCTCCTTCCTCGACGGGTCCCCGGCCCTCAACACGGACACGGTGTTCCTCGACCCGCCCTACGACCTCGGCGAGGACGACCTCGCCGCCGATCTCGCCGGCGTGCTGCCGCTGCTGCGCGAGGACGCGGTGGTCGTCGTGGAGCGGAGCTCCCGCAGCCCGGAGCCGCGCTGGCCCGCGGGTCTGGAGCGGGAGCGGAGGAAGGACTACGGCGAGACCACGATCTGGTGGGCTTCACCGGCGTCGCCCGTCTCGCCCGCTTCCTCCGCGGCCGGCTGACCGGCCTCAGCCCGCCGCGCCGTCCCAGCCGAGGTACGGGTCCCAGCCCCCGCGCCCCTCGAGCGCGACCCCGCCCAGGCGCACCTCCGGGTCCCCCTCGCGGACGACCCCGAGCGGGACGAAGCCCTCCGGCAGCGCCGCGGCGGGCGGGAAGCACGCGAGCATCGCGTGGTCCTCGCCGCCTCCCAGCACCAACGCCCTCGCCAGGTCGAGGTCCACGCCCTCCACGCCCGTGAGCCCGCGCGCGTGCACGTCGACCGCCGCGGCATCGAGGTCGATCGCCACTCCGCTCGCACGCGCCATCCGACGGGCGTCGAGCACCACGCCGTCCGAGACGTCCATCATCGCGGTGGCGGTCCCGCCCGCGGCCTCGCCCGCGGAGATCGGCGCGGTCGGGCGCAGCTGCGCCTCGAGGAGGGACGGATGCCGCTCGCGGAGCCGGGCGGCGAGGTCGGCCGACGGCTCCCCGTCCCGCCGCGCCTGCTCGAACAGCAGGCGCAGCCCGAGCCCCGCTCGTCCCAGCGGACCGGCCACGGCGAGCACGTCCCCCGGCCTCGCACCGCCGCGGAGCACCGGCGGTCGTCCGTCGAGCGAGCCGAACGCCGTGATCGAGAGCGTCAGCGTCGCGGAGGCGGACAGGTCTCCCCCGACGACTCCGCATCCCGGCGCCATCGCGGCGCAGCCGGCGGCGAGGCCGCCCGCGATCCCCTCCAGCATGTCGACGCCCAGCGACTGGGGTGCCGCGAGCGCGACGACGAGCCCGGTGGGACGGGCCCCCATCGCCGCGACGTCGGCGAGGTTCGAGGCCGCCGCCTTCCAGCCCAGGTCCGCCGGGCGCGACCAGGCCAGCCGGAAGTCGGGGCCGTGCACCATCATGTCCGTGGTCACCACGAAGCGGCCGTCGGGAGCGCGCAGCACCGCGCAGTCGTCGCCGGGCCCGACCAGGGTCTCCGCGCCCGGGCCGCCGAGCCGGGCCAGCACCCTCGCGAGCACCTCGCCCTCGCTGAGCTCGGCCAGGGTGGGACTCCGATCCTCTGCCATGGTTCACACGCTAGCGTTGACGGCGATGTCCCCCCGCCGACTCCGCTCCCCCCTTCTCGCCGCCGCCGCCGTCCTGCTGCTCTCGGGCTGCTCGGCCAGCGTCGCCCTCGAGCCCGCCGCCGATGCGACGAGCACCGGCTGCGCGGAGGTCTCGGTGCGCCTGCCCGACGTGGTCGCGGAGCAGCCCGAGCGCGAGACGAACGCTCAGGGCACCGCCGCCTGGGGCACCCCGGCCGCCGTCATCCTCCACTGCGGAGTCGAGGTGCCCGGCCCGACGACGGACCTCTGCGTGAACGTCAGCGGAGTCGACTGGATCATCGACGAGACGCAGAAGGACGAGGACATCTACACGCTGACCACCTACGGTCGCGATCCAGCGGTGGAGATCACCGTCGACCAGAGCCGCGCGTCCGGATCCTCCGCCGCGCTCGACCTGGCGAACGCCGTCTCCTACGTCCCGCAGACGCGCGAGTGCACCGACGTCTCGGACGCCGACACCCTCGATCCGACGGACACGCCCACCGGCTGAGCTTCAGCGTCAGACGCCGAGGGCTCGACTCGCTGCGGTGAGCGCACCATCGGAGGTCGCCCCCAGCTCGCGCGCGCGGGACGCGAACACGGCGGCCGCGGCCTGCAGCTCGCGCTCCAGCGCGTCCACGCCTCCCGCGACGACCGTGCCCGCCCGGCCGCGCGTCTCGACCAGGCCCGCCGACTCCAGCTCCCGGTAGGAGCGGGCGACCGTCCCCGCGGCGACGCCCAGCGTCTCGGCCAGCGCGCGCACCGGGGCGGCAGCCGCGTGCCGACCGGCAGCTCGCCCGCGGCGATCAGAGCGGTGATCTGCTCACGGATCTGCTCGAAGGGCGCCGCGGCCGCGCCCGCCTCGACGCGGAGCGCGAGCGCCGACGTCATCGGGCGGCGACCGGGACGCGGTCGAGCGCCGAGTCGAGCAGCTCGCTGATCAGGTCCGGGTAGTCCACGCCGCTCGCGCCCCACATGCGCGGGAACATCGAGACCGGCGTGAAGCCGGGCATGGTGTTGATCTCGTTGACGACGAAGCCGTCGGCGGTGAGGAAGAAGTCGACCCGGGCGAGGCCCTCGGCTCCGATCGCGTCGAAGGCGCGGATCGCGAGGGACCGCATCTCGGAGAGCTCGCCGTCGGTGAGATCGGCCGGGCAGACCAGCTCGATGCCGGACGCCCCGAGGTACTTCGCCTCGAAGTCGTAGAAGCCGCGGCCGGTGACGACCACCTCGCCGGCGACGGAGGCGCGGGCCGGAGCACCGCGGCGGCCGCCGAGCACGCCGATCTCTACCTCGCGGCCGACGATGCCCGACTCGATCAGCACCCGCGAGTCGTGCGCGAACGCCTCCTCCAGCGCGGCCTCGAGCTGCTCGCGCTCGTCGATCCGGCTGACGCCCACGCTCGAGCCGGCCCTCGCCGGCTTCACGAACGCGGGCAGGCCCAGCTCGTCGAGGGCCGAGGAGGCGTCGCCCGGGTCGGCGCGCCACTCCGCCTCGGTCACGAGGTACCAGGGCGCCACCGCGAGGCCCGCGGCCCGCAGCACCGTCTTGGTGAAGTGCTTGTCCATGCCGAGAGCCGACGCGAGCACGCCCGAGCCGACGTAGGGCAGCCCGACGAGCTCGAGCATCCCCTGGACGGTGCCGTCCTCGCCCCACGGGCCGTGCAGGATCGGCAGCACCACGTCGACCTCGCCGAGCGAGCGCGTCGCGCCGTCCTCGGTCGTCACGGTGAGCTCTCGCGAGAGGGCCGACTCCGGCCAGCGCACACGGGAGCCGTCGTCCTCGACCCGGGGCAGCGACGCGGCGTCGAGAGCGAACTTCTCGGGACGGTCCTCCTCGAGCACGAAGGCGCCGTCGGAGGTGATCCCGACGGGGATCACCTCGAAGCGGTCACGGTCGATCGCCCGCAGCACCCCGGCCGCCGTTGCGCAGCTGATCGAGTGCTCGCTGGAGCGCCCCCCGAACAGAACGGCCACGCGGAGCTTGCTGGTCATCGAGGTTCCTCTCACCCTGTGGCTCGTCCGAATCCGTGGTCAGGTGCGGCGCGATGTCCTTCGGATCGAGCGTACCGGCGAGCACCTGCGACACCTGCTCGACGATGGGCATGTCGACTCCCCTGGCGCGCGCCAGCTCGAGGACCGGCGCGACGGAGGCGAGCCCCTCCGCCGTCTGCTGCATCGACTTCACCACGTCGGTGAAGCTGTAGCCCTGGCCGAGCAGGCGCCCGGCCGTGTTGTTGCGCGAGAGGGACGAGCTCGACGTCGCGATGAGGTCGCCGAGCCCCGCGAGTCCGGCCATCGTCTCGGCCCGTCCGCCGTACGCGACCGCGAAGTCCGTCATCTCGGCGAGACCGCGCGTGATGATCGACGCCTTCGTGTTCTCGCCGTAGCCGACGCCGTCGACGATGCCGATCGCCACGGCGATGAGGTTCTTCAGCACGCCGCCGAACTCGGTGCCGATCACGTCGGTGTTGACGTAGGAGCGGAAGTAGCGGTTGGTCGCCGCGAGGGCCACCTCCTGCGCGGTGACGAGGCTCTCGGAGGCGATGACCGCCGCGGTCGGCTGCTCCTTGGCGATCTCGAGGGCGAGGTTGGGCCCGGAGGCGACGGCGATCCGGTCGGGAGAGACCGGCAGCATCTGCGCGATCACCTCGCTCATCCGCTGGCCGGTGCCCTTCTCGACGCCCTTCATCAGGCTCACCAGCACCGTGCGCTCGGTGAGGAACGGCGTGATCGCCTCGAGGTTGCTCCGCAGCGACTGCGACGGGATGGAGAGGTAGACGTGGTCCGCGCCCTCCAGCGCCTCCTCGATGCGCGGCGTGGCCCGGATGTTGCGCGGGAGGTTGATGCCGGGGAGGTAGTCGCTGTTGCGCTTGGCCTCGGTGATCTCGCGGGCCAGCTCGGCGCGGCGCGCCCACATCACGACGTCGGAGCCGCCGTCGGCGAGGATCTTCGCGAACGTGGTGCCCCAGCTGCCGGCGCCGAGGACGGCGACGCGGCGGGGCACGGGGATGGGCGCCTTCCTACTGCTCGGACTCAAAGCGACCCGTGCCCTTCTGGTTGTGCTCGGAGGGGTTCCAGCGCTTCTCGGGCGCCGCCTCGCCGCGCAGCTCCTCGAGCAGGGCGGTGATCGCCGCCATCACGACCGCGGAGGCCTCGTTGAGTGTGGCGGAGTCGAGGCTGCGTCCGCGGAAGGCGGACAGGTCGACGGGGTCGCCGACGATCACGTCGACGCGCTTGCGGCGGAAGAGGGTGATCCGCTTGGAGTAGCGGCCCATCAGCTGCTGCGCGCCCCAGTGCGCGACCGGGACGACAGGCAGGCCGTACTGCAGCGCCATCCGCACCGCTCCCGTCTTGCCGCGCATCGGCCAGAGCTCGGGGTCGCGGGTGAGGGTGCCCTCGGGGTAGATGATGACCGAGCGGCCCTCGTCCACGAGAGCCTTGGCGGTCTTCAGCGGCTCGCTGCCGCGGACCGAGCCCGAGCGCTCGACGGGGATCTGCCCGGAGCCGCGCAGGATCGAGCCGAGCACGGGCACCGAGAACAGCGAGGCCTTGGCGAGGAAGCGCGGTGCGCGGCCGGCGCGCCACAGGGTCCAGCCCGTGATGATCGGGTCGATCTCGCTGTAGTGGTTCGGCGCGAACACGAAGGCCCCGGTGCTCGGGATCTTGTCGCCGTTCCGGATCCGCAGGTCGACCGAGGCGGTCATCACGGGGATCACCGCCGCCGCGAGGAACCAGAAGATGGACGGACGGCTTCGCTCAGACACCCGCCCATCCTCGCATCCCGCATCGGAGGGGCCGCGTCCCCACGCCTGGGAGCAGCGGGGCCCCGCGGTGGGAGGAGCGGCCCGGCCGCCGGGTACGGTACCGGCATGCCCCGTCCGCGTCGCCGCCCGTCGCCGTGGGACGCCGTCGGCAGGGCCCTCGGCCGCCTCGCCGACTCGCCGATCGCGCTCTCCGGCCTGGTGCTCCTGATCGTGTGGGGAGTCGTGCTGCTCGCCACGCAGGCCGGACGCGATGCGGCCGCGCTCGGCGACGGCCTCCTGCTGACGCTCGCGGTCCTCGTCGGCGGCTCGGCGTCAGTCGCCCTCGTGATCGGCGGGGTCGACGCCCTCTGGCGCGTGGCGGTGGCACCGCTCGCCCACGTCGAGGCGGAGGCGACCGGCGGCGTCACGGTCCTCGGACGCGGCCGGCTCGGAGCGGGCCTCCGTCGTGTCGAGCCGCGGTTCCCGCTGCCGACGCTGCGGCCCTACGCGGTGGTCGTGCCGCGCCGCCGGGGACTGACCGTCTCCTTCGGCGACTGGGGCATCGTCGTGCCCTGGGCGCGGATCGCGCGGCTGGAGCGGCGGTGGGTGCTGGTGGGCCTGCGTCCGCGCGAGGCCCTCGAGGTCGTCCTGGCCGGCACGCGGCGCGGACGCCTGACGCTGGTCCTGGTCGAGTCGCCCGGACCGCTGGGCCTCCGGCCCGCGCCGGAGACGACGCTCGCGCTCCTCGAGAAGCGGATCCGGGGACGCCTGGAGGAGGACGCGGAACCGCCCGCGTGGGGCGCGCCCGGGCGCGACAGGACCCCGGGCCGCTGAGGACGGTCGTCCTCCGCGGCACCGGGGTCCCGGTGGGCGGCTACGCGTCGAGCGAGAAGTCGGCGCCCAGCAGCTCGAGCTTGGTGAGGAAGTTCTCGTAGCCGCGGCTGATGATGCCGACGTTCGAGACCGTCGAGGTGCCCTCGGCCGAGAGCGCCGCGATCAGGTGCGAGAAGCCGCCGCGCAGATCCGGCACGACGATGTCGGCGCCGTGCAGCTTCGAGGGTCCCGAGATCACGGCCGAGTGCATGAAGTTGCGCTGCCCGAAGCGGCAGGCCTGCCCGCCGAGGCACTCGCGGTGGATCTGGATGGTCGCGCCCATCTCGACGAGCGCGTCGACGAAGCCGAAGCGCTGCTCGTAGACGGTCTCGTGCACGATCGAGACGCCCTTGGCCTTCGTGAGCGCCACGACCAGCGGCTGCTGCCAGTCGGTCATGAAGCCGGGGTGCACGTCGGTCTCGATGATGACCGGCTTGAGCTCGCCGCCCGGGTGGTAGAAGCGGATGCCGTCCTCGGCGATCTCGAACGCGCCGCCGACCTTGCGGAAGACGTTGAGGAAGGTGGTCATCTCCTGCTGGCGGGCGCCGCCGACGAAGATGTCGCCGTCGGTCGCGAGGGCCGCGGCCGCCCAGGAGGCCGCCTCGTTGCGGTCGAAGAGCGCGCGGTGGGAGTAGCCGGTGAGCCGGTCCACGCCCTCGATGCGGATCACGCGGTCGGTGTCGACCGAGATGATGGCGCCCATCTTCTGCAGGATGTTGATCAGGTCCATGATCTCGGGCTCGATCGCCGCGCCCGAGAGCTCGGTGATGCCGGAGGCGCGCACCGCGGTCAGAAGGACCTGCTCGGTCGCTCCGACGCTCGGGTAGGGCAGCGACACCTTGGCGCCGTGCAGGCCCTCGGGGGCCGACATCCGGATCCCGGAGGGAAGCTTCTCGATCACCGCGCCGAAGTTGCGGAGGACCTCGAGGTGGTAGTCGATCGGGCGGTCGCCGATGCGGCAGCCGCCGAGGTCGGGGATGAACGCCTCGCCCAGGCGGTGCAGGAGCGGGCCGCAGAAGAGGATCGGGATGCGGCTGGAGCCGGCGTGCGCGTCGATGTCGGCGAAGTGCGCGGACTCGACGTTCGAGGGGTCGAGGATCAGCTCGCCGACCTCGGCGCCCTGCTTCACCTTGACGCCGTGCACCTCGAGGAGGCCCTTCACGACGCGGACGTCGCTGATGTCGGGCACGTCGCGGAGGGTGGAGGCGGTCTCGCCGAGGAGCGCCGCGACCATCGCCTTGGTGACGAGGTTCTTCGCTCCCTTGAGCTCGATGCGCCCCACCAGCGGCCGACCGCCCTTGATGGTGATCCGCTCCGTCGTCATTCCCACCCGTGCTCCCGACGCCTTGGCGTCCTGCAGGGCCTTGGCGTCCTGAAGAAGTGTGTTCACGCTATTTCACCGGCAATGTCTTGGGCCGCCAGCTCTCGCGGCGGGTCTCGAATTCGGAAATGAGCGCTTCGTCGCGCAGGGTCAGGCCGATGTCGTCCAGGCCCTCGATCAGGCGCCATCGAGTGTAGTCGTCGATCTCGAAGTCGAAGTTCTCGCCACCGGCGGTGACCGTACGCGCAACCAGATCCACCGTCGGTTCTATTCCCGGGGTGCCCTCGATGATCTCCCACAGCCGCTCGACGTCGGGCTCCGAGACGACGGCCGCGAGCAGTCCCTGCTTGCCGGCGTTGCCCCGGAAGATGTCGCCGAAGCGGGGGGAGATGACGACCCGGAAGCCGAAGTCGCGCAGCGCCCAGACGGCGTGCTCGCGGCTGGAGCCGATGGCGAAGTCGGGGCCGGCGACGAGGATGCCGGCGCCGCGGTAGCGCTCCTGGTTGAGGACGAAGTCCGCGTCCTGCCGCCAGCCGTGGAAGAGCGCGTCCTCGAAGCCGGTCTTCGTGATGCGGCGGAGGTAGATGCCGGGGAGGATCTGGTCGGTGTCGACGTTGGCGCGCTTCAGGGGCGCGGCGATCGCGGTGACGGTCTCGAACTTCTGCACGGTCAGACTCCTGCTCTCTCGCGGACCGGCTCCAGATCGGAGGGACTGGAGAGGGTGCCGCGCACGGCCGTGGCCGCGGCGACGAGGGGCGAGACGAGGTGGGTCTTCGCCCCCTTGCCCTGACGACCCTCGAAGTTGCGGTTGGACGTGGAGGCCACGCGCTCCCCCAGGACGAGCTGGTCGGTGTTCATCCCGAGGCACATCGAGCAGCCGGCGAAGCGCCACTCCGCGCCGAACGCGGTGACGATCCGGTCGATCCCCTCGGCCTCGGCCTCGAGCCGCACCCGGGCGGAGCCGGGGACGACCATCACGCGGACGCCGGGGGCCTTGGTGCGCCCCTCGACGACGGCAGCGAAGGCCCGCAGGTCCTCGATCCGCGAGTTGGTGCAGGAGCCCATGAAGACCACGTCGACCGGGATCTCCTTCATCGGCGTGCCGGGCTCCAGCGCCATGTACTCCAGCGCTCGCAGAGCGCTGGCGCGCTCGTTCGGATCGTCGAGGACGTCAGGGTCCGGTACCGCCTGCGAGAGCGAGACGCCCTGGCCGGGGTTCGTGCCCCAGGTGACGAACGGCTCGAGCGCGTCGGCGTCGATCACGACCTCGGCGTCGAACACGGCGCCCTCGTCGCTCGGCAGCGTCCGCCAGTAGGCGACCGCGGCTTCCCAGTCCTCGCCCGCCGGAGCGTGCGGGCGGCCGTGCAGGTAGGCGAAGGTCGTCTCGTCCGGCGCGACCATGCCGGCCCGCGCACCCGCCTCGATCGACATGTTGCAGATCGTCATCCGGCCCTCCATCGAGAGCGCGCGGATCGCGGAGCCGCGGTACTCGAGGATGTAGCCCTGGCCGCCGCCGGTGCCGATGCGGGCGATGACCGCGAGGATGATGTCCTTGGCCGTCACCCCCTCCTTCAGCGTGCCCTCGACCGTGATCGCCATCGTCTTGAAGGGTTGCAGCGGCAGCGTCTGCGTCGCCATCACGTGCTCGACCTCGCTCGTGCCGATGCCGAAGGCGATCGCGCCGAACGCGCCGTGCGTGGAGGTGTGCGAGTCGCCGCAGACCACCGTGACGCCGGGCATCGTCAGGCCCAACTGGGGGCCGACGACATGCACGATGCCCTGCTCGACGTCGCCCAGGGAGTGCAGGCGGACGCCGAACTCGCCGGCGTTGCGGCGCAGCGCGTCGATCTGGGTGCGGCTGATCGGATCCTCGATGGGGCGTCCGATCTCGAGGGTCGGCGTGTTGTGGTCCTCGGTGGCGATGGTGAGGTCCGGCCGGCGCAGCGGGCGCCCCGCGGCACGCAGGCCGTCGAACGGCTGCGGGCTGGTCACCTCGTGCAGCAGGTGCAGGTCGATGTAGAGCAGGTCGGGAGCGCCGTTCTCGCCCGCGACGACGACGTGGTCGTCCCAGACCTTCTCGGCGAGGGTGCGCGGCTTCTCGGCTCTCCTGCCGGTCCCTGCTCCACTCGACGCGGGCGCGGCTGTGCCGGGTGTGGTCTCGATCATGACGGTTCCTTCTCCTCCTGGAGTCGCTGCTCGGCCGGGCGAGGCACCGCGACGAGGGAGGCCGTCAGTTCGAGGTCTCGTCGCGGCACGGAAGGAGGTGCGGGCCACTCAGCATGGACCGAGAATAGCACCGCGCTCCCCCGCCTCCCGGGCGGGCGCGGCACGGAGTCGCCCGGCTCAGGCGCGGGCGTCGAGCACGGCGTCGACGACGACGACGGTGACGTTGTCCCGTCCGCCGGCCTCGACCGCCGCACGCACGAGCGCCTGAGCGAGGTCGGCAGGGTCGCCGGAGTCGCGGCGGGCGAACAGGGCGGCGATCCGCTGGTCGGAGAGCTCCTTCGTCAGCCCGTCGGAGCAGAGCAGGTAGCTGGCGCGCGGCACGACGGGCAGCGTCCAGACGTCCGTCTCGACCTCCTCGTCGGCGCCGAGGGCGCGGGTGACGATGTTGCGGTCGGGATGCGACTCCGCCGACTCGGGGGTGAGCAGGCCGGCCGAGACGAGCTCCTGCACGGCGGAGTGGTCCACCGTCAGCTGCTGGAGTTCGGCACCGTCCCAGCGGTAGACGCGGGAGTCCCCGACGTTGAACAGCGCCCAGCGGGCCGGGCCCGCGGGCTCGGGGAGCACGAGCATCAGCCCGGTCAGCGTCGTGCCGCAGAGCGCACCGCCCACGTCGAGCGCGCGCACGGCCGTGTTGGCGCCCTCCACCAGGTCGAACACCGCGTCCACCGGACCCAGGCTCGTCGGCCGGTTCTCGCGCAGCGCCTCGACGGCGGCTGCGCTCGCGAGGTCCCCTCGTGCGTGCCCGCCCATCCCGTCCGCGACTGCCAGGAGCAGCTCGTCGGCGAGGAGGGCGTCCTCGTTGACGCGGCGGACGGCGCCGACGTCGGTGCTGCTGCTGACGGCGAGCCGCAGCGCCCCCTGGGGCAGGTCGACCGTGGTCGTCGTCATCGCGGGATCACTTCTCCTCGGCGGAGGACCGGGCGTCGTCCGCGACGACCTCGGGGTGCCCGTCGTGCAGCTGGATGTGGCGGTGCTCGCGGCGCATCTTCGCCAGGCTCGCCAGCGTCGCCACGGTCATGCTCAGCACGATGACCACGAGCGAGGTGATCGTGTCGATGTCCCACACCGGCACCGGCTCGCCCCCGTTGAGGAAGGGCAGGTCGTTCTCGTGCAGGGCGTGCAGGACGAGCTTCACGCCGATGAAGGCGAGGATGAACGCGATCCCGTACTTGAGGTACTCGAGCTTGTCGATCAGCCCGCCGAGCAGGAAGTAGAGCTGGCGGAGCCCCATCAGCGCGAAGACGTTCGCGGTGAACACGATGAAGGGGCTCTCGGTGATGCCGAAGATCGCCGGGATCGAGTCGAGCGCGAAGAGCAGGTCGGTCGAGCCGATCGCGAGGAACACGATCAGCATCGGCGTGAAGTGGCGCGTGCCGTCGATCGTGGTGCGGATCCTGGAGCCGTCGAACGAGTCCGAGATCTTGACGCGGCGGCGCAGGAGCCGGATGAGCAGGTTGTCGGTGCCCTCGTCCTCGTCCTCCGCGCCGAACGCCTGGTTCCAGGCCGTGTAGACCAGGAACGCGCCGAAGAGGTAGAAGATCCAGCTGAAGCTCTCGATGAGCTGCGCGCCGAGCAGGATGAAGACGCCGCGGAAGACCAGCGCGATGATGATGCCCACCATCAGCACCTCCTGCTGGAGCTTCGCCGGCACCGCGAAGCGGCCCATGATGATGACGAAGACGAACAGGTTGTCGACCGAGAGGCTGTACTCGGTCAGCCAGCCTGCGACGAACTGGCCGGCCAGCTCGCCGCCGCCGAGGATCAGCATCAGCAGCGCGAACACGAGCGCCAGCGACACGTAGAAGCCGACCCACAGCCCCGACTCCTTCAGGCTCGGCACGTGCGGGCGCTTGTAGACCAGCAGCAGGTCGGCGGCGAGGATCAGGCTCAGGACGACGAACGAGCCGATCACGAACCAGACGGGCAGATCGAGCATGGGGGGCCTTCCGAGTGGATGAGGGGCCGAAAGTCTCTCCCCGGGGAGCGGACGGCCGTGCCGGTCCGCGTCACCCGTCCCGCCCCCGGCGCCGCGCAGGGGCGGTGCGTACTGACGGGAGCGGAAAGGCGGGATACTCCCCTTCGCGGATGCGATCCTAGCGCCGATCCGGCGGGATGCGGCCCCGGGGAGGCGGAGCGGGAACGAGGCGATCGGCGCGATGCGTCGAGCGGGTGCCGCGTGGCGAGCACCCGGGTGTTAAACGAGAAGAACCCCCGGTCAGACCGGGGGTTCTTCTCGTGTTGCCGTGGTGACCCCAGCGGGATTTGAACCCGCGTTACCGCCGTGAGAGGGCGACGTCCTAGGCCGCTAAACGATGGGGCCGCGTTTTTGCAACTCGAAGAGTGTTGCACACGGATCCGCATCGACGCAAATCGAGCGCCCGGCCCATCCGGTCTCCGCTCGGCCCCGGCCTTGCCCGCCGCCCGCCGAGGCGGTTGGCTCGGGGCATGAGACTGACGAAACTCGAGCACGCCGCCGTCCTGATCGAGGAGGACGGCGCCCGGCTGGTGATCGATCCGGGGTCCTTCACCCGGCCCGTCGAGGGGACGACCGACACCGTCGCCGTGGTGCTCACCCACGAGCACGCCGACCACTGGACCCCGGAGCAGCTGCAGCGCCTGCGCGACGCGGCCCCGTCGCTGCGGATCCTCGGCCCAGCCGGGGTCGCCGCCGCCGCCGAGGGCTTCGACGTCGAGACGGTCGCCGACGGCGACCTGGTGACGGTCGGCCCGTTCGAGCTGCGCTTCTTCGGCGCCCGCCACGCGGTGATCCACCGGAGCATCCCCGTCATCGACAACGTCGGCGTCCTCGTCGACGGCCGCGTCTACTACGCCGGCGACTCCTTCACCGTCCCCGAGGGCGTCGACGTCGAGGTCCTCGCGGCCCCGTCGGGCGCGCCGTGGATGAAGATCGCCGAGGCGATGGACTACGTGCTCGAGATCGCGCCGCGGCACGCCTTCGCGACCCACGAGCAGGTCCTCTCGGAGGCGGGACGCGCGCTCGGCCACGACCGGCTCGGCTGGGCCGTGCGCGAGGGGGGCGGGGAGTACCACGCGCTCGAGCCCGGCGACGTGCTCGAGCTCTGACGCCGGGGACGACGACGGCCGGGTCGGGGGCGAGCCCCGGCCCGGCCGTCGTCGCGATCCGCTAGCGGATCAGTAGTACTCGCCCTGGCGGTAGTCCCAGGAGTTGAACTGCTCGGCGAGGTTCAGCATGATGCGCTCGTAGTCGAGGCCGCGGCGGATCAGCACGGGGCCCGGGGTGATCGAGCGCTCGCCGCCCTGCACGGGGATGAGGGCGCCCGAGGCGTCCACCATCGAGACCATGACGCCCTGCTCGTGGCGGGAGTCCTCGTCCTTGTCCGGCTGGATCGAGGAGACGTAGGAGTCGGCCGAGACGATGACGTCGGCCTCGTTCTCGATCCGCTCGCCGATGTTCGCGACGCGGCCGCGGTTGCCCACGCCCGAGGGGTTGGCCGAGCTGGCGAAGGTGAGGGTGCGGTCGCGCTCCCACATGGTGGCGACCAGCTGCTCGGCCGGGCGGCCGAAGCGGATGACGAAGCAGCTGGTGCCCCGTCCGTCGCGGACCAGCTCGCGGGCGTCCTCGTCGATCAGGTCGACGGCCTCGGCCTTCCACGGGAGGATGCAGCCGAGCAGGACGTCCTGGTCCCAGTGCTTCTGGTAGAAGGCGAGGACCTCCTCGTTGAGCTCGGCGAGCTCGGTGAGCTGCTCGATGCTGGAGCAGAGCACGACGCCCGGCTTGTTGCGGTTGCGCTGCTTGGCCGAGAACTTGCGCTCGAGGCCCGCTCCGTCGGTCGTCATCAGGATGTAGCCGACCTTGGTCGCGCAGACGACCAGTCCACCGGGGGCGTAGAGCGCGTCCACCGCTTCCGCAGGAGCCTGCTCACGCCATTCGATCACCGTCGTGCTGGTCATTCTTTCCCTTTCGTGGTGTCCAGAGACGCCATGGGCGGGGCCCCGGCCGAGCGGAAGCCTAGCGGATCGCCTCCCGTCGTCCGCGGCGGTGATGCCGCGAACGGACGCGCACCGGGCTCCGGATCGACTCCGGTGCCCGGTGCGCGCCCGTCCGCGCCGCGCGCGCCGACGGGACGGCTCAGGCGAGGGCCGTGAGCGAGCCTCGCGCGAGCGTGTTGACGGTCAGATGGAAGCCGACCAGCGAGGCCGGAGTCGACTCGTCGACCGGCAGCGTCGGCACTCCGAGCGCGTGCACCGTGAAGAGGTAGCGGTGCGGGCGGTCACCGGGCGGCGGGGCCGCACCGGCGTAGGCGAGCGACCCGAGGTCGTTGAGCGCCGGGCGCCCCACTTCCGTCGAGCCGGCGGCCAGCTCGGTGACCTCCTTCGGGATGTCGACCAGGACCCAGTGGTGGATGCCGCCGAGGGTCGGCGCATCGGGGTCGAACACGGTCACGGCGTACGACTGCGTGCCCTCGGGGCCGGCGCTCCAGCGCAGGGACGGGCTGGTGTCGCCGCTCCCCTGGGCCTCGGCGAGCCGCTCGCCGTCGGTCACGTCGTCGCTGGACACCTCCAGGGGCGCCGTCGCGGGCAGGAAGTCGAGCGGGTGCGGGGGCGTGCTCCTGGTCAGATCGGTCATGTCGTTCTCCTTCTCTCTCAGTCGGTGACTCGGCCGCGGACGCCGTCGAGCCAGTAGTCGGAGTGGCGGTCCGCGGTCGCCGCGTCGCGGAACGAGTACGTCTTCAGCAGCCAGCGGAAGCGGGTCTTGTCGCGGTCCTGGACGTCGACGAGCTGACGGCTGTGCAGGCCGTCCTGGTTCGCGATGATCAGCAGGTCCGCGTCGCGGATCCGGTGGTACTGCTCGCTGACCTTCGAGAGCGCATCGCGGAACTGCCAGAGCGCCCACAGGTGCGGCAGGTCGTCCGGGTCGGCCGGCACCGTCCGGGTGTCGTAGTAGCGGAAGCTGTGCTCGTTCTCGAGCAGAGCGTGCTGGTCCGACACGATCTGGTTCTTGTTCTGGGCGCGCGAGAGCTCGTCGAACGGGGTGATGTAGACCGCCTCGCGCAGGAGCGCCTGGTTCTCGGGTGAGATGAAGCGCAGGATCTCGCGGCCGTCGACGTACTTCGTGTAGACGAGGTCGGTCTCGGGCGTGCGCAGTCCCAGGAGCGAGATGAAGTCGGCGCGCACCGGGTGCGCGGTCCGCTCGTTGTGCCAGTACAGCTCGCCGTCGGTCTTCTGCGTCTGGGTGTTCGAGAAGCGGTTGTCGGCGTAGACGTCCTGGAAGAAGTCGCCGTTGTTGCGGGTGGCGTACGCGAGCAGCGGCGAGCCGAGGTACTGCGACTGCAGCTCGAGCAGGCCCTCGCCGACGAACGTCAGCTTCTTGCGGTACTTGTCCTCGAGCGCGTCGTCCTGGTCGAGCCAGGGGATCTCGTCGTCGACCGGGTTGTTCGAGATCAGGTGCGCGTAGGTGATCTTCTCGTCGCGCTCGCGCCGGATGCGGGCGAGCGCGTCGACGAAGCCCTGCGGGACGTCGCCGCTGTCGATCAGCGCGGCGATCGCGTCGCGGAAGCGGTCGTAGTCCTTGTAGGGGTCGATGGCGACCGCCAGCAGCGACTGCTGGAGGGTCGATCTGTCGGAATCGGAGAACGTGTAGATGGGCTGCATTGCTTCACTCCTTGCACGTGGATGAGGGACGCCGCCGGCGGGCTCTTCCCGGACTTCCTCTGTCACTCCGCTTCCGCGGTGACGGCCCTCCTCTCCTGTCGTCGCATCGAGACGGCCCCGATCGTCTGCGCGAGGACCGCGAGGACGACGAGGACGATGAGGGTCGGCGCGGTCCCTCCCGTGAGGGGGACGAGTATCCCGGCGCCGACGAGCAGGACGGCCTGGAGGATCCCCTGGTTGCGCTCCAGTCCGCGCATCACCGCGACCCGGGCGCCGTCCTCGAGCCCGTTCATCGCCGGCGCCAGGGCGATCATCGTCGCGGGCCGCACGAAGCCGCCCGCGATCCCGAGCAGGGCCAGTCCGGCGATCGCGGCGCCGAGCACCCCGAGGGTGGTCAGGGCGAGGCCCAGCACCTGGGTGAGCGCCGTCAGCCGGAAGACCAGGGGCGTGCCGGCGATGAGCGGCGAGAGCCGGGCGGCGGCCAGGCCGGCGAG
Organism: Rathayibacter sp. AY1G1; assembly: GCF_002932095.1. Taxonomy (NCBI): domain Bacteria; kingdom Bacillati; phylum Actinomycetota; class Actinomycetes; order Micrococcales; family Microbacteriaceae; genus Rathayibacter; species Rathayibacter sp. AY1G1. Next base: position 32,758 of record NZ_PSUZ01000017.1, on the reverse strand, counting down.
CGTGTAGAGGCCGAGCACCAGGCCGAACGCGGGCAGCGTCAGACGCAGCTCCTGGAACAGCAGCAGCGGGATCACGAAGGTGTAAGCGGCGAGCAGGACGGCGCGGTTCACGGAGTAGTAGAGGGACCAGAAGCGCACCGCGGCGGGCAGGACGGCCGGCCGCACGGCGCGCGCCGCCACTCCCGAGGCGGCGCTCGCGCCGAGCGGCAGGCGGGCAAGGAGCACCACGGCCAGCGCGGCGCACGACACGAGCGCGTTGAGGAGGAACGGCAGCCGGTCCCAGAGCGCGAGCGAGGCGGCCCCGAGCACTCCCGCGCCGAAGGAGGCGAGGAACATTCCGCTCTGCACCCGCGTCTCCTGGCGGCGAGCATCGGCTCCGGCGCGCAGCGAGGAGGCCAGCGCGGCGTCCCGCCCGGCCGTCAGCGAGAAGCCGCAGCCGGCGAGCAGCTGGCTGATCACGACGGCGACCGGATCCGCGTCCAGCACGATCACGACGAGGCCCAGTGCCTTCACGCCCTCGCCGACGACGAGCGCGCCCGCCGAGGACAGGCGGCGTGTGAGCGGCGAGAGCGGGCCGTCGGCGAGCGCCGCCACCACTCCGTAGAGCGCCAGCAGCAGCGCCACGGCCAGGATCGGGTAGCCCCGCGCCAGCAGGAACACCGCGACCACGGGCAGGTGGAAGTAGGCGCGCGAGACGATCCGGTAGACCGTGATCAGCCCGGCGGCGCTGCGGCCGCGCGGGGCGTCCCCGCGCCCGAGGTCAGACAAGGGAGGGCACGACGACCCGCAGTGCGTCGGCGCCCACGTCGCCCTGACGGACGATCGACGCGCCGCCCACGAGGGAGACGATCGTGCTGCTCATCGTGGAGTCGGGGGCGGTGGTGCTGCGGATCAGGTAGTCGCTGTCGCCGCCGAGGTGCTCCGCGGCGAGGTCGAAGTCGACGAGTCCGGTCGACACCGTGCCGCTGATGTTGGCGGAGGTGGCCGCGAGCGGCAGGCCCGCGAATATCGAGAGCAGGTTGATCGGGGCGCTGAGGTTGTGCACGACCGACACCGTGTCCTGGCCCGAGGTGACCCAGTCCGGGACGACGGGCTTGCGGCGCAGGATGACGTTCAGCGGCCCCGGCCAGAACGCTGCGACGAGCGCGTCCATGTCGGCCGTCTCCGGGGCGAAGGCCCAGGTCGCCCAGTCGCGGGGCGCGGAGACGAAGAGGGTGAGCGGCTTCGCGCCGTCCCGCTTCTTCATGTCGTAGAGGCGGAAGCAGGCGCTGCGCGAGAAGGGGCTGGCGAACACGCCGTAGTTCGTGTCGGTCTGCGCGATGACGGTCGCGCCCTCGCGGAGCTCCTGCCCGACGCGCCGGAGCTCGTCGAGATCGGTCGCGTCGATGATCTGTGCCGTCATGGGTAGTGCTCCTGCTGCGCTCGGGCGCGTCCGGGCGGGGCCGGATCGCGTCGCTGTCGTGTGGCCCGCTGACGGCGGCGCCCCACGGAGGGCGCCTGGCGGGTCGGACGGCGGAGGCCGTCCGGATGCGGGTGACCACGGAGGAGAGATGCGGCTGCGTCCTCCCCCCGAGGACGTCTGCCCGGTGAAAGTAGCAGGGTGCGCATCCGGCCCGCGTGTTCGCGACGCTGCATGACGAAAGAAGTCGTCGACTTCGGGGAGCAGGGTCGGGGATCGGTATGTTCCGCTGACGCGCCGCGTCTCCGCGGCGTTCTCCCGGCTCCGCGGATCCGCGCGATCGTCCGTCTGGCGGCGCACCACGGCCGGGGCTGGACGGCTCGCGGCGACCCGGTCTCCGGGCCCTCCCGCTCCTCGACAGAAGGACCGCCCATGACCGACTACTGGCCCGTGCTCCTCATCCTGCTCACGATCGTGGCCGTCGTGGTCCTGATCGTCGTGCTGAAGGTCGAGCCGGTGATCGCCCTCCTCGTCTCGGCCCTCGGGCTCGGCCTCGTCTCGGGGCAGGGCGGCGAGGGGACGGTGACCGCGATGACGTCCGGATTCGGCGCGGTCCTCGGCGACATCGGCCTGCTGATCGCGCTCGGCCTGCTGCTCGGATCGCTCCTGGAGGCGCTGGGCGTGGCCCCACTGCTCGCCCGCTGGCTCGTGAAGCGCTTCGGTCGGCGCGCGCTCCCGGTCGCCTACGCGCTGACCCTGGGCGTCGCCTTCCCCTCGATCTACTCCGACGTGCTGGTCGTGATGAGCGCACCGCTGACTCGTCTGGCCTCGCGGGGGCTCGGTGCCGGTGGCTACGGGCTGCTGGCCGGCTCCTCCATCGTCGGGATGATCGTGGGCGTGGTCTTCGTCGTCCCCGGAGCCGCCGCGCTGGCCACGGCAGGCATCGCGGGCGCTCCCCTGCCGTCGATGGTCGCCATCGGCGCCCCGCTGGGCATCGTCACCATCGTGCTGACCGTGCTGGTGTACAGCGCCCTGGTGAAGCGCGGCGGCTGGCGGGACGAGCGCGACCTCGAGGGCGGGGCGGTCCCGGGGCCCGCTCTCGAGCCCGAGGCGGGCGCGGCCACGGGAGGCACGGCGCTCGCGAAGCGGCGGGTGCCGCTCGCGCTGGCCGTCGCTCCGATCGCCCTCACCATCGTGCTGATCGCCGCGAACTCGCTCACCCAGCTGGCCGAGCTCGACGTCCCCCTCCTGCGGTTCCTCGGCGACGCGCACATCGCGCTGCTGGCCGGCTTGGTGCTGGCCTACGCGACGGCACTGCGGACGCTCCCGAAGGGCGCCGTGGCCACGGCACTGGGCGGAGCACTGACCCGCAGCGGCCCGATCGTCGTCCTGACCGGGGTCAGCGGCAGCCTCGCCGCCGTGGTCGGAGGAACCGGGGTCGGCGACGCGCTCGCCGGCGCCTTCGACGGGCGGGCCCTCTCGCCGATCCTGCTCACCTGGGTCGTCGCGGCCGTGCTGCACGCGGCGATCGGCTCGGTCTCGACGGCCGCGATCACCGCGGTCGGCATCGTCGCCCCGCTGATCCCCGTGCTCGACGTGAACCCGGCGCTGATCGCCCTGGCCGCCGGCTCCGGCGCGCTCTTCCTCGGGATGGTCAACGCCAACGCGTTCTGGCTCTTCAAGTCCGTGCTCGGCCTCACCGTGCGGGGCACGTTCACCGCCTACTCGCTGACGCTCTCGATCGCCTCGGTGATCTCGCTGCTGGCGCTGCTGGTGGCGGGAACGTTCGTCTGAGCGTCGGCCGGCCCCCACGAGGCCACGCTCGCGAGGTCGGCGCCGAACTCGACCCGGAGGCGCACGGGCGCGCCCCCGCGCAGCACGCCCGGCAGCCAGAGGCGGGCGTCATCCCACATCCGCTCGAACGGCACCTCCTCGACCGGGACGAAGGCGGCGGCGAGCTCGCTCGACTCGGTGACCTCGCCGGTGACGCGGCGGCAGAGGAAGACGTGCGAGCGCTGGCTCCAGGCCGGCCGGTGCGGGAAGGAGTAGTCGAGCACGCCGCGCGGCTCCAGATCGGCCGCTCGGGCGACGAGCCCGGCCTCCTCCTGCAGTTCGCGGACGGCCGCGTCGACGGGCGACTCCCCGGGCTCGAGCTTGCCGCCGGGGGCGACCACGCGGCCCTCGCCGAGGCCCCTGCGCTTGCAGCCGAGGAGCACCTCCGCGCCCCGCGGGCCGTCGCGGAGGACGTAGACGACGCAGACCTCGGGCAGCCCCACCGCGCACCTCCGCTCCGACGGGCCGGGAGCCCGGCACCGCCGTCGTAGGCTAGCCCGGTGACGACGACCGCGCTCGAGCGCTTCCAGGCCCTGCTGCGCGTCGACACCGTGTCCCACTCGGACGAGTCGGCGACCGACTGGAGCCGCTTCCACGCCTTCCGGGAGCTCGTCGCCGAGCTCTACCCGGCGCTGCACGCGGCGCTGGAGTCCGAGACCGTCGCCGGCCACTCCCTCCTCTGGCGCTGGCGGGGCGAGGAGCCGGGCGAGCCGGCCGTGCTGATGGCCCACTACGACGTGGTCAGCGTGACGGCGGCGGAATGGTCGCACGACCCGTTCGCGGCCGAGACGGTCGTCGCCGCGGACGGCCGCACCTCCGTCGTGGCGCGCGGCGCCCTCGACGACAAGGGCTCCCTCGTCGCCCTCCTCGAGGCGGTCGAGGCGGCCGTCCTGCGGGGCGAGCGGCCCCGGCACGACGTGTACCTCCTCTCCACGCACAACGAGGAGACGGCGGGCGACGGCGCCCCCTCGGTCGTCGCCCTGCTCGGCGCGCGCGGGGTCCGCCCGCGCCTCGTGCTCGACGAGGGCGGGAACGTGCGGCGCGGCATCCTGCCCGGAGTCACGACCCCCCTCGCCGTGATCGGGGTCACCGAGCGCGGGATCATGAACCTCGAGCTGACCTGCCGCGACGTCGGCGGCCACGCCTCCGCTCCGCCGCCCCCGCCCGGGCTGCTCGCCACCCAGCGGCTCGCGAGGGCGATCCACCGCCTGACCGAGAACCCGTTCCCCTCGACCCTCCCGGAGCCGATCGCCCAGCTGGTGCGCGCGGCGGCCGACCACGCGGACGCGGCCCACGCCGTCTGGTACGCCCGCCCGCACGAGCACCCGGACGCCGTCGTCGGCGCGCTCGCCGCCCACTCCAACCGCTCGGCCGCGATGCTGCGGACGACGGTCGCGATCACCGAGCTGCGCGGCAGCACCGGAGCGAACGTCCTCGCCTCCAGCGCCAGCGCCACCGCGAACGTGCGGATCAACCCGGGCGGCACCGTGGCGGGCGTGGTCGAGCGCATCCGCGCCGTCATCGACGACCCGGAGGTCGAGGTCGAGGTGAAGGTCGCCCACGAGCCCTCCCCCGTCTCCCCCACCGGCGAGCGCGGCGACGGCGGGCCGTACGACCTGCTCCGCGCGGTCGTGCAGGAGTCGTTCCCGGAGGCGGTCGTCGCTCCGTACGTGCAGACCGGCGGCAGCGACGCGCGGCACTTCCACGCCATCAGCGACCACGTCTACCGCTTCATCCCGTTCGAGATCAGCCCGCGGCAGCAGCTCGGGATCCACGGGGTCGACGAGTCGGTCGAGGCCGACCAGTTCGAGCGCGCGATCGCCTTCTACGCGCGCCTGCTCGCGCGGCTCTGAGCCCGGCGTCGGGACCGCCGGGTCGGAGGAGGACATCGGAGCGGCGTCCCTGGCACAACCTGGGAGAACCGTTCGATGACGCGCCGACCGGTGTTGGCCCGGAGTTCACCCCGCGATGATGGACTGATCGCAGCGGGGTCGCCTCCGCTGGAGCAGTGCGCAAGTGCCGACGCCGGGTCGCGTGATCCGGCTCCCGCCGATCGTGGAACCCGAGGATCATGTCCCTCCGCCAGGCCGAGTACCCCCGGCCCAACCACTTCATCCTTCACCTGAGCGACACCCACTTCATCGCCGGAGACGGCGGCCTGTACGGCTCCGACGTCGACAGCGAGGCCCAGCTGCGGCTCCTGTTCGACGAGCTGGAGGCGTCCGGCGGACGTCCGGAGGCCGTCGTCATCACGGGTGATCTCGCCGACAAGGGCGAGCCGGAGGCGTACGCGAAGCTGCGCGCCGTCGTCGAGCCCGCGGCCGCACGCCTCGGCGCCGAGGTGATCTGGGTGATGGGCAATCACGACGACCGCGGCGCGTTCCGCTCGGGGCTGCTCGACCAGCTCCCGACCACGCAGCCGGTCGACCGCGTGCACGACGTCAACGGGCTCCGTATCATCGCGCTGGACTCCACCGTGCCCGGCGCCCACTACGGCGAGATCTCGGACGCGCAGCTCGATTGGCTGGCAGAGGAGCTCTCCAGCCCGGCCCCGCACGGCACGATCCTCGCGCTGCACCACCCGCCGGTGCCGAGCGTGCTCGACCTGTCGGTCCTCGTGGAGCTGCGCGACCAGCCCGCCCTCGCGGAGGTGCTCGAGGGCTCCGACGTCCGCAGCATCATCGCGGGCCACCTGCACTACTCGTCGACGGCGATGTTCGCCGGCATCCCGGTCTCGGTCGCGTCGGCCACCTGCTACACCCAGGACCTCAACGTGCCGGTGGGAGCGACCCGCGCCCGCAACGGCGCCCAGGCGTTCAACCTGATCCACGTCTACGACGGCACGGTGCTGCACTCGGTGGTGCCGATCGGCGCCTCGACCGAGGTGTCCTACGTCTCGGCGAACGAGACGCAGCGGATCCTCGCGGACCACGGCGTCGAGATCGCCGCGGCGACGGCGGCCCCCGTCGCCCGGGACGAGGAGCTCTACCCGCCGCTCGTGGAGCGGGTGGGCGTCAGCGCGTAGCGGCGCGGCGGGGCGTCGGGGTCGCTCCCACGCCTCCGGGCGCCGCGTCGACCGCGTCCTCGGACACGGCCGGCGGTGTCAGCGCCCGCCGGCGCGGTCCCGCGCGAACAGCCATCCGGCGAACGCCAGCGCCGCGGCCAGCGCGACGCCCACGCCGACGCCCGCTCCCACTCCGATGCCCGGGAACACGAGCGAGCTCGCCAGGCCGAGAAGCAGCCCGGCAACCGCTCCCCCGACGGCCCAGCCCACGGTCAGTCCTCGCGCTCCCACGGAGCCGGGATCGGGTAGTACTCCTCGAGGAACCCGATGACGGCCTTGGTGCGCGCCTCCGCCGAGATCTCGGGGAAGCTGCCGTCGTTGAGGCAGAAGAAGTCGACTCCGCGGTTCTTGAGGAGCTTGCGCATGTCCTTCAGCCCCTGGTGCATCGTCGTGTCGACGTACTTCACCGAGGCGTTCTCCTGCACGACCGCGCGGCCGGTCATCAGCGCGTAGTAGTGGTAGAGCGAGTTGGTGACGGAGACGTCGCTCGCGGAGCGGAAGCGGCTCGCGGCGGTCGCGGTGAACTCCGGCTCGAACTCGGCCTCGAGCTCGGCCATCACGGTCTTGCGGAGCGGCGTGGCGGCGTGCTCGAGGTGACGGGTCGTCATCGCGCCGAAGCGCTCGCGGAGCAGGCGCCGGTTGACGCGGGCCGCGTTCTCGAAGCCGCTGCGGGAGGCGTTGGAGTCGCCCATGCCGATGCGCGTCGTCGCCTCGATGAACTTCGTGATGCCCCCGGGCGAGAAGAAGATCGACGGGTCGACCGGGCGCCCGAAGAACATGTCGTCGTTGGAGTAGAGGAAGTGCTCCGCCAGCCCCGGGATGCGGTGCAGCTGGCTCTCGACCGCGTGGGAGTTGTGCGTCGGCAGCACCGAGAGGTCGCGGAAGTGGTCCTCGCTCCGCACGAGGGTGACGTCCGGGTGCTCGTCCAGCCAGCGCGGGCGCGGGGAGTCGGTGACGATGTAGATGTGCCGGATCCACGGCGCGTACATGTAGACGCTGCGCAGGGCGTACTTGAGCTCGTCGATCTGGCGGAAGCGCGCCGGAGCGTCGTCGCCCTCGCCCACCACGTAGCTCGCCATGCGGGCCGCACGGGCGCGCTGGAACTCCAGGTCGGTGCCGTCGACCCACGAGAAGACGATGTCGACCTCGAAGCGGATGTCGCTGACGAGCGGCTCGAACATGCCCTCGAACGTCGGCCATGTGCGGCCGTACGCCTCGACGTGGGCGTCGATGGCTTCGGCGACGGGGAGGCTGTTGCGCATGAGCGCGTTCTCGGCGGGAGTGATGATCTCCTCCTCGCCCACCTTCCACAGCTCGAGGCGGACGCCGCTGCGGGCGCCGTAGCGCAGCGATCCCGTCGAGGAGACGCGCGGGCGGAAGAGCTTGAAGACGGAGGCGCGCGGATACGGCGCGAGCACGCCCTCGGCCAGGAGCTGCGGCGGGGTGCCCCGCTTGTCGACCGTCTTGGCGTAGAAGGGCTCGGTCGCGAAGGCGCGCGCCAGCAGCGTCGCCAGCTCGGCGCCGAGCACGCGGTCCACCGCGAGGAAGGGCGAGCCGTCGGTGCCGCGGATGAGGCGGTAGGGGAATTCGGCGGCGTCGAGGACCTCGCCGATGGCGATCAGGTCCTCGGTCCAGGCCGCGCGGGGCGTCGTACTCGAGTTCACCAGCGAGAACAGGCCGGCATGGACCACGACGTCGTCGCGGTCGAAGTGGCGCGGGCGCAGGAGCGGTGACGGAAGAGCACGGACGGAAGGCATGATTCACATTATCCGCCGTGGATTTCGTCCGTGTGACCGGGCCGTCGGCTTGACAGCGACCGCGGGGCCGCACGGTCAGCGCGAGAGCGACCCCAGACGGTCCCCCGCCTTCTCCGCGGCCTTCGCGGCCCGCCTGGCGCGGTGCCGCTCCTCGGCGGCGACGACCCCCAGCGCGAAGGCTCCCTCCCCGCTGCGATCGGCCTCCGCCAGGATCAGCGCACGGGCGGCGAGCGCGTCGCGCTCCTCCCCCAGGGCGTCGGCGAGGTCCTCGCCCGCCTCGGCGAGCGAGCGGCGCCGGGCGCCGACGGCCTCGGGGACGACCGCCCGCCACGCCTCCACGGTGTAGCGGAGCCGCTTCGCCGCCTTCCGCAGGTCGTGACGAGCCTCGAGCGAGCCGCCGGCCGCCGCGGAGCCCGCCGCGGAGATGCGCGCGAGGTCCTTCGCGACGGAGCGGCGCACCAGCGCCGTCGCGCTCGAGCCCGCCCGCGCGGTGCGGGGCGGATCCGCGAGCAGGGCGTCGAGCGAGGCGAGGAGCGCGAGGTAGCGGCCGCCGCGCAGAGTGCGGTCGACGCGGCGCAGCGCCGAGGCGTGCCGGTGCTCGATCTCCTCCAGCAGGGCGGTGGGGGTGCTCGGGGCGCCCTCGACGGCCGCCAGGGAGGCGCGGAACCGCTCGGCGAGCACCTCCTGGTCGCGGGCCGCGCCGAGGACCCCTCCCAGCCAGCGCAGCTCGTCCCGCACGGGGTCGGTCGCCGCACGGTCGAGCACGGAGCGGGAAGCGGCGAGGACGGACCGGAGCCGGCGCGCGAGCACGCGCATCCGGTGCAGGGCGTCGTCGGCCTCGAGGCGCACCCGCGGGTCGACGGCGCGCAGCTCGCGCAGGAGCGAGCGGACCGCGGCGAGCGCCGCCTCCCCGCCGTTGCGGGGATCCGGGACCGTCTCCTCGATCGGGCCGCCGGTGGCCCGGGCGAGCTTGGAGGCGCTGGCGGCCGGACGGGCGCCCGCGGCGAGGAGGCGCTGCTCGATCGCGTCGAGGACCCGCTCGCCCTCGTCCCCCGGGACGTCGACGAGCTCGACCTCCCACTCCCTCCAGCGCCGCTCGCGGCCGGTGCGCTGGTCGCGAGCGGTCACCAGGTCGTCGGCGACCTCGGCGAGCTCCCGCCCGTGGGAGTCGAGGGCGCGGGTGATCGAGCGGACCGTCTCGAGCAGCGCCAGCGGCTCGAGCGGCGCGCGCCCCACCTGCCCGAGCACCGGCTCGCGGACGGCGGACGGGACCGTGCGCGAGGCCGTGAGCTCCGCGTGTATCTCGGTCCGGCCGGAGGAACCGGGCAGCTTGACGTGCCAGCCCTGGTCGGATCCGCCCTCGCGGCGGCGCAGCGTGATCCGCGCCCGGGACAGAGCGCGCTCGGCGGTGTCGAAGTACTCGGCGCGGAGGGTCACCGGCTCCTCCGTGCGGACGCTCGCGACGCTCCCGGTGCCGGACAGGTCGGGCAGCCGGGTGCCCGCGTCGACGTCGTACTTGCGCTCGACCTCGGTCTGCACTCTCCGCGCACCGCCCGCCCGGGACGTCGCCGACTCGTTCTCCGCACCGCTGGCCATGCTCCATTGTGATCACGCCCGGCGCCGCTGCGGCACCCCGGGCGGCCAGGGGCGCCCTCGCCCTAGGCTGGAGCGATGACCGCGCCCGTTCCGCCCGTCGCCCGCCGCGTCCCCCTCGAGCGCCGCCACCACGGCGACGTGGTGGTCGACCACTACGAGTGGCTGCGCGAGAAGGAGAGCCCCGAGGTGATCGCGCACCTCGAGGCCGAGAACGCGTACACCGAGGCGGTGCTGGCTCCTCTCGCTCCGCTGCGCGAGCGCCTGTTCGAGGAGATCCGCTCGCGGACGAAGGAGACCGACCTCTCGGTCCCCGTCCGGGAGGGCTCCTGGTGGTACTTCTCGCGCTCCTACGAGGGCCGCCAGTACGCCGTGCACTGCCGAGCGCCGATCAGCGGGCCGGACGACTGGACGCCGCCGTCGATCGCCGAGGGCGGTCCGCTCGAGGGCGAGCAGGTCGTCCTGGACGGCAACGCGGAGGCGGAGGGGCACGACTTCTTCTCGCTCGGCAGCTTCGACGTCTCGGCCGACGGCCGACGGCTGCTCTTCGGCACCGACGTCGAGGGCGACGAGCGCTACACCCTCCGCATCCGCGACCTCGAGACCGGCGAGGACCTGCCGGACGTCATCGAGGGGACCGGCGGCGGAGCGACCTTCGGCGCGGACGCGCGCTTCGTCTTCTACCCGACCGTCGACGAGTCCTGGCGCCCCGACACGATCTGGCGGCACGAGGTCGGCGCCGGGACCCCGGACGAGGTCGTCTTCGCCGAGCCCGACGAGCGCTACTGGATCGGCGTGGGCCTCACCCGCAGCCGCCGTTTCCTCGTCATCGAGATCGGCAGCAAGATCACGAGCGAGTGCCTGCTGCTGGACGCGTCCGACCCGACCGGCTCCTTCCGCTCGGTGTGGCCGCGCCGAGAGGGCGTGGAGTACGAGGTCGAGCACGCCGTCGTCGACGGGCGCGACCGCCTGCTGATCGTGCACAACGACGGCGCCCTCGACTTCGAGATCGTCGAGGAGCCGGCCGACCTGTCGCTCGACGCCGACGCCCGGGCCCGCGAGCGCCGCGTGGTGGTGCCGCACCGCGAGGGTCGCCGGATCGAGGGCGTCGACGCCTTCGCCGGGCACGTCGTCGTCTCGTACCGCGCCGACGGAGCCACCCGGCTCGGGCTGCTCCGCGAGGACGGCGCCGGAGCGCGGCTCGAGGAGATCGTCTTCGACGAGCCGCTCTACGACGCGGGCCTGGCGGGGAACCCGGAGTGGGAGCAGCCCTCCCTCCGCCTCGCCTACACCTCGTTCGTCACCCCCTCGACCGTGCTCGCGCTCGACGTCGCGACGGGCGAGCGCACGGTGCTCAAGCAGCAGCCGGTGCTCGGCGACTACGACCCCGCGCTGTACGTGCAGAGGAGGGAGTGGGCCGTGGCGGAGGACGGCACGCGGGTGCCGCTCTCGCTCGTCTGGCGCCGCGACGCCGCCGATCCGGACTCGGCCCCCGCGCCGCTCCTCCTCTACGGCTACGGCTCGTACGAGGCGAGCATCGACCCGGGCTTCTCGATCGCGCGCCTCTCGCTGCTCGACCGCGGCGTCGTCTTCGCCGTCGCGCACGTCCGCGGCGGCGGGGAGATGGGCCGCTCCTGGTACGAGAACGGGAAGACGCTGGCGAAGCGGACGACCTTCACCGACTTCGTCTCCGCGGCGCGGCACCTGGTCGACGCGGGCTTCACCACTCCGGACCGCCTGGTCGCGCAGGGAGGGTCGGCCGGCGGCCTGCTGATGGGCGCGGTCGCGAACCTCGCCCCGGAGGCGTTCGCCGGCGTCCTCGCGCAGGTCCCGTTCGTCGACGCGCTCACCTCGATCCTCGACCCGTCGCTCCCGCTCACGGTGATCGAGTGGGACGAGTGGGGCGACCCGCTGCACGACGCCGAGGTCTACGCCTACATGAAGTCGTACTCGCCCTACGAGAACGTCCGCGAGGACGTGCAGTACCCCCGGATCCTCGCGACGACGAGCCTCAACGACACCCGGGTGCTCTACGTGGAGCCGGCGAAGTGGGTGGCCAGGCTCCGCGAGGTCGGCGCTCCCGCGCTGCTGCGCACCGAGATGACTGCGGGACACGGCGGGGTGAGCGGACGCTACGAGCGCTGGCGCGAGATCGCGTTCGAGTACGCCTGGACGCTGGACGTGCTCGAGCTGGCCTGAGCGCCCCGCCGCAAGCCCCTCCGCCCGTCGTCCGCGGCCAGTAGGGTTCGGGGTGCCGACGGAGGGAAGAGCATGAGCGCAGGCCTGTCTATCGACCGCATCGCCGCATGGGTGGCGGACCAGAGGTGGTACGCGAGCAAGGGGCGGCGCCCCGAGCTGGAGGTCCGCGGCGCCTGGTCGCTGCACCCCGGAGAGGCGGAGGTGGTGGACCACCTCTTCATCGACCGGGCAGGCACGAGCCCGGTGCTGTACCAGGTGCCGGTGACCGTCCACGCGGCTCCGGTGCCCGGGCTCGAGGACGCCCTCGTCTACTCCGACGACGCGCACTACGTGTACGACGCTCCGCGCGACCCGGTGTTCGCCCGCGCCCTGCTCGGGATGATCGCCGACGGTGGCCGCTCCGACGAGGACGGCGCCCAGGGCGGCGCCCGCGCCGAGGGCCACCGGCAGCCGGGTGCCGCGATCGGGGCGTTCGCGTCCTCGAAGGTGCTCAGCGGCGAGCAGTCGAACACCTCGGTGATCGTCCGCACCACCGCCGACGACGGATCCGACGCGACCCCGGTGATCGTCAAGGTCTTCCGCGCCCTCCACCACGGCGACAACCCGGACGTGACGGTGCAGTCGGCGCTCAACGCCGCCGGGAGCGCCCTCGTCCCGCCCGTGATCGGCAACGTGACCGGCGAGTGGGACGACGAGGGCGAGGAGACGGGCCGCGCCTTCGGGCACCTCGCCTTCGCGCAGGAGTTCCTCCCCGGGGTCCAGGACGCGTGGCGCGTCGCCCTCGAGGCGGTCGCCGCCGACTCCGACTTCACCGGACCCGCCCGCGAGCTGGGCCGCGCCACCGCCGAGGTGCACGCGACGCTGGCGGAGGTCATGCCGACCGAGGACACCACGTCCGAGGTCGTCGAGCGGATGGTCGCGGCCATGCGCCGTCGCCTGCGCATCGCCTCGGCAGAGGTCCCCGTGATCGCCGAGGACTCGGAGGCGATCGAGGCCGTGTTCCGCGCCGCCGAGACCGCGCCGTGGCCGAGGCTCCAGCGCATCCACGGCGACTACCACCTCGGGCAGGTCCTGTCCGTGCCCGATCGCGGCTGGGTGCTCCTCGACTTCGAGGGCGAGCCGCTGCGGCCCATGCACGAGCGCCGTCTTCCCGACGTGGCGCTGCGCGACGTGGCGGGGATGCTGCGCTCCTTCGACTACGCGGCGGGTGCGCACGAGCAGGCCGAGCCGGGCGCCTCGAGGGCGGCGTGGGCGGCGGCGAGCCGTGCCGCGTTCCTCGAGGGCTACGCCGAGCAAGCGGGCGACGCGGTCACCGCGCACCGGGCGGTGCTCGACGCGTTCGAGCTCGACAAGGCCGTCTACGAGGCGATCTACGAGGCGCGCAACCGGCCGGAGTGGCTGTCGATCCCGGTCGCCGCGGTGCAGCGCCTCGCCGGACGCTCGTAGGGTGGCAGGCATGAGCGACGACATCGACGACAAGAAGCCCCTGGACCCGCTGAGCGACTTCAGCATCCCGGGCGACACCGATCTGCACACGACCGGCGATGCCTCGGGCGCGGACGGCGACGAGGTCGCGGAGCCCGGAGCGGACGAGGACTGAGCCGCCTGCTCTGCGGGGCCGGCCGCCGGCTCGGCTCCGCGGAGCCGGCGGCCGGCCTAGCCCAGCGGGGCGAGCGGCTCGACCGCCGGCCCCTCCAGCACCGTCCCGTCGGCTGCGAAGCGGGAGCCGTGCAGCGGACAGTCCCAGCTGCGCTCCGAGTCGTTCCAGGTGACGATCCCGCCCAGGTGCGGGCACACCGCCGACACCGCGCAGCGCCTCCCCTCGACGGTGGAGACAGCGACGGGCTGCAGGCCGTCGCGGGCGAGCGAGCCCTGGCCCTCCGCCGGCACCACCCCGGCCGAGCGGGGCGCGCGGAGCGCTGCCGACCAGCCGCGGGCGTACCAGGCGCCCACCGCCAGCCCGGCGCCGAGCCCCTCCGCCATCACCCGCGGCAGCGTGGGCCGGCGGTGCAGCGTCCTCGCCCAGGCCGGCGTCCCGCCCTCGAGGTCGGCGACGAGCGTCATCGCGGCCTGCACCGCGTTGGTCATCCCCCACTTGTCGTAGCCGGTCGCCAGGAAGATCCGTCCGCGGCCCCGCGGCAGCCAGCCCACGAACGGCACACGGTGGAACGGCTCGTAGTCCTGGGCGCTCCACTGCGCGACCGGCTCCGCCCCCGGGAAGGACCGCCGCGTCCAGGCGACCAGGTCGTCCACCGCCTCCGAGGTGACGGGCCTGCGCCCCACCGGGTGGCCGTTGCCGCCGATCAGGAGGAGCCGCTCGCCGTCGCGCTCGGCGTCGCGCACCGAGCGGGACGGCTCGTCGACCGAGAGGTACATGCCGTCGGGGATCGGCGCGTCGGTGCGGAACGCGACCGCGTACGAGCGCAGCGCGGCGATCTTGGCGAAGTAGAGGCCGCGGTCGAGGATCGGCGCGCCCGTGAGCAGGTAGGCCCGGTCCCCGGTCACCGGGCCCGCGCTGGTGCGGACCCGGACAGGAGCGGTCGCTCGCATCCCGAGGGCCCGGACGCCCTGTACCAGGGTGCCCCCGGCGGCGCGGAAGTCGGCGGCGAGCGCCGTGAGGACGTCCATCGGGTCGAACTGGGCCTGGTCGTCGAGGGCCACGGCCGCCGTGCTGGGGAAGGGCACGTCGAGCTCGCCGACGAGGCGGGTCGCGAGGCCGAAGCGGCGCGCGGTCGCGTGCTCCTTCAGAACGGCGTCCACGCCCTCGGGCGTCTGCGCGTAGCTGTAGGCGGTGCGCCTCTGCACCGGCACGCCCGCGCCCTCGCAGTAGTCGAGCAGCCAGCGGAAGCCCGCGAGGTTCGCCGCGACGTAGGCCTCGGTCACCGCGGGGATGTTGCGCTCCGCGATCCGGGAGAGGTGCGCTCCCTGCAGGAGGCTGAGCTTCGCCGTCGTGTTCCCGGTCGTGACCGCGCCGACCTCCCGCGCCTCCAGCACCAGCACGCGCCGGCCGGTCCGCTGCAGGAGGAGCGCGGTGACCAGCCCGGTGAGTCCGGCGCCGACCACGACGTCATCGAAGTGCGCGCCCGGCATGAACTCGTCGGAGGGGATCGGAGCCGCGCCCGCCCGCCAGAGGGAGCGGGGCCGCGGGGCCGTCGTGGTCGTGTCCTCCGGAGTCATCGGGAGTCCCTCCGTTCAGGGGCCGGACGGCCCGCGAGCGACGCTACGCGGAGCCTCCGGGACCGTCACGGTGTTGACACGTCGCGGGACGCGGGCTCAGAGCCAGCCCCACCGCTTGAAGAGCCGGTGCAGCACCACGCTCGAGGCGAGCATCGCCGCGAGCGCCGCCGGGTACCCCCACGCCACGTGCAGCTCGGGCATCACGTCGAAGTTCATGCCGTAGATGCTCGAGATCATGGTCGGCGCGAAGAAGATGGCCGCCCAGGCGGAGATCCGCTTGACCTCGTCGTTCTGCTGGTTGCCCACCTCCGCGAGCTTCTTCATGTCCTCGTTCTGGCGCTGGGCGACGAGGGTCGCGTTCACCGCCAGGATCTCCCGCAGCGTGGTGCGGAAGCCGTCGACCCGCTCGGTGACGAGCGCGACGTGGTCGGCGACGTCGCGGATGTAGCGGCGCAGCTCCACATCCGACTGGAACACCTCGAAGTCGGTGACGAGCCGCCCGAGCATGCCGGTCAGCGGAGCGACCGCACGCTGGAAGTCCAGCACCTCCTGGCTGAGCTCGTAGATGCGGCGGGACACCGCCGGGTCGCCCTCGAAGACCTGCGCCTCGATCTCGTCGATGTCGTTCTCGAGACCGGCGACGACGGGCGAGTACTGATCCACGACGGCGTCGAGGATCGCGTACAGCACGGCGACCGGGCCGACGCGCAGCAGCTCCGGATCGGCCTCCATCCGCCGCCGCACCAGCGAGAGGTCGGGCTTCTCGGAGTGGCGGACCGTGACGACGAAGTTCGACCCCACGAACAGGTGGAGCTCGCCGAAGTCGACCTCCTCGCGCTGGTCGGAGTAGCTGGCGGCGCGCAGCACCACGAACATGTCGCTGCCGTACCGCTCGAGCTTGGGCCTCTGGTGCGCGCTGATCGCGTCCTCGAGGGCGAGCGGGTGCATCGAGAACTCGTCCTCGAGCGCGGCGAGCTCGGCCGCGTTCGGCCGGTACAGCCCGATCCACGCCATCGCGTCGGGCAGCTTCTGCAGGGCGGCGAGCGCCTCCGGGATGCTGCCGGGAGAGACGACCCGGCGGCCGTCCTGGTAGATCGCGTTGTCGACCGTGCTGGTGCGGGCCGGCTCGTCGTCCGGGCGCAGACGCTGGATGGGAGCGGTGTCCTCGGCGGCGGCGCGGGTGCGCGAGCCCAGACCCAGGATCGTCGCGGGGACGCGGGGCAGCTTCACGACCATCTCCTCTGCTCGACCGACGCCCTATTGTGCACCTCCCGGTGAACGGGAGGTGTCCGCTGCGCCGCCGGTGTCGGAGGGCCTCACTAGCCTGGAGGCACTCCCCCGGACGACGCAGAGGAAGGACGACCGTGAAGCTGCTGCACACCTCGGACTGGCACATCGGCCGCACCTTCCACGGGCACTCCACGACGGCGGCGCTCGCGACCGTGCTCGAGGCCCTGGTCGAGACGGTGCGGGCCGAGCGCGTGGACGCGGTGCTGATCGCCGGCGACGTCTTCGACTCCGCCGTGCCCGCCGCAGAGCACTACACCCTCCTCACCCGCACGCTCGAGGCGATCCGCGCGGCCGGCGCCGAGGTCGTCCTCACCAGCGGCAACCACGACTCCCCCGCCCGGCTCGGCTTCCAGGCCGGGCTCCTGCGCGGAGCGGGCGTCCACGTCCTCACCGACCCCAAGGCGTACGCCGAGCCGGTCGTGCTGCGCGACGCGTCCGGCCTCGAGGTCGGCGTCCACGGCATCCCCTTCCTCGAGCCCGCCCTCTACCGCCACCGGCACCCGGAGGAGCAGCTGCGCCGCCACGAGGACGTGCTCGCCTTCGCGATGGCGCGGGTGCGCGCCGCCGCTGAGGCGGCGGGCCGTCCCTGGGTCGTGCTCGCGCACTGCTTCGCGGTCGGAGCCCCGGCCGCGGTCCTCGAGCGCGACATCACGGCGGGCGGGCTCGACTACGTCTCGGTCGAGCACTTCGCCGCGGCCGACTACGCGGCGCTCGGGCACATCCACGGACGCGCCGAGCTGCTGCCGGGAGTGCGCTACTCCGGAGCGCCGCTGCACTACTCGTTCGGCGAGGCGTCGAAGCCGCGCGGCGCCTGGCTGGTGACGATCGGGCCCGAGGGGCTCGAAGGCGTCGAGTGGTCGCCGCTCCCCGTGCCGAGGAGGCTCAGCGTGATCGAGGGCGAGCTCCAGCAGCTGCTGCGCGATCCCTCCCTGGCCGAGGTGGAGGGCGACTGGGTCTCGGCGGTGCTCACCGATCCCGTGCGCCCGCTCGACGCGATGGCGCGCCTGCAGTCGCGCTTCCCCGGCTGCGCGACGCTCGAGCACCGGCCCCCGCACGCCGCGGCCGAGCCGCGCGCGTACGCCGAGCGGATCCGGGGGCGGAGCGACGTCGAGGTCGTCGACGACTTCCTCGCCCACGTCCGCGGCGGCCACGGCGCCACGGACACCGAGCGCGCCCTCACCCTCGACGCGCTCGCTGCCGTCGAGGCCGAGGCTCTGCGGTGAGGATCCGCCGGCTCGCCTTCGCCGGGCTCGGACCGTTCCGCGCCGAGCAGTGCGTCGACTTCGACCGGCTCGAGGACGTGGGCGTGTACCTCATCGCCGGGCGCACCGGAGCGGGCAAGTCGACGATCCTCGACGCGATCGCGTTCGCGCTCTACGGCTCGGTCCCCCGCTTCGACGGCACCGCCTCGCGCCTCCGGAGCGACCACAGCGGCCCCGAGGACGAGACCTTCGCCGAGCTCGACTTCGAGGCGGCGGGGCGCGTCTACCGCGTCCGGCGCTCGCCCGAGTACGAGCGGCCGAAACGGCGCGGCACCGGCATCACGACCCAGCCGGCGAAGGTCGAGCTGCTGGAGCAGGTCGACGGCACCTGGGTCGGGCTCTCGTCGAGCGCGAAGGAGGTGGGCGCCGACATCGGCCGGATCGTCGGCCTGACGAAGGACCAGTTCCTCCAGGTGATCCTGCTGGCGCAGAACCGCTTCCACGAGTTCCTGCTCGCGAAGAACGACGACCGGCAGCGGCTCCTGCGCACGCTCTTCGCGACCGAGCGCTTCGATCTGCTCCGCCGCCGCCTGCTCGAGCAGCGCGACGCGAGCGCCGTCGGGCTCGAGGAGGAGCGCGCGACCGTGACGGCGCTCGCGGACGAGGCCGTCCGGCTCCTCGATGACGGAGCCGAGCCGCCTCTGCCGGACGCCGCCTGGTTCGCCGGGCTGCCGGCGCGGCTCGCCGCTCCGCTCGAGGCGGCCCGGGCCGGCTCCGCCGCGGCCGACGCGGCGCACGAGGCCGCGGGCACCGCTCTCGACGAGGCACGGCGCATCGCCCGGGGCCAGGAGCGGCGCCGGCGCGCCCTCATCGAGGCGGAGGAGCTCGTGGTCGCCGAGGCGCACGTCGAGCAGCAGCGGGCCGCGATCGAGCGCGCGCGCCGGGCCGACGGCGTGCTGCCGCTGCTCCGCTCCGCCCGGGCAGCCGCCGAGAAGGAGCGGGCCGCCCGGCAGCAGCGCGACCTCGCCGCCGACGCCTACGGGGACGCGTCCGGGGGCCCGGCCGCCGAGACGGCCGAACGGCTCGCCGCTGTCCTCGGCGCCCTCACCGAGGCGCTGGCCGAGGAGCGCCGGCTCCCCGACGCGGAGCGCGTCGCCGAGCGGTCCGCGCGCGCCGAGCAGGCGGCGGCGACCGCGCTCGCCGGGATCGAGGCGGAGCTGCGCGAGCTGCCCGCTCGCGTCGACGCGCTCGCCGGCGAGGAGGAGTCCCTGGCCGGGGAGGCCGCCGCCGTCCCCGCGCGCGTCGACGAGCTCGCCGCGCTCGAACGGAGGATCGCCGCGGCCCTCGAGCGCGATCTCACTGCGGCGGGCCTGCAGCGGCTCCGCACGGCCTACACCGACGCGGCGCGCATCCACGGCGAACGCGCCGCGGAGCAGGCCGCCCTGATCGCGCGCCGGTTCGCCGGGTTTGCCGGGGAGCTCGCCGAGCGGCTGGAGCCGGGCGAGCCCTGCCCCGTCTGCGGCTCGTGCGAGCACCCCCGCCCGGCCGAGCACGACGGCCCGACGACGGTCGGCACCGACGACCTCGACCGGGCCCGCGTCGCGGTGGAGCGCGCCGCCGCCGCCCTCGACGGCGCCCGCGAGCGCGAGGGAGCCGCGGCTCGGGCTCTCGCGGCGCTCGAGGAGCGCGTGGGCGAGGACGCGGATCCGGAGTCGCTCCGCCCGGCGCACGAGGAGCGGCTCGCCTCGGCGCGCCGCGCCGCCGCCCGCATGGAGGAGCTGCGGCGCGAGCGCATCCGGCTGCGCACCCGGATCGACGCTCTCACGACCGGGCGGGACGCCGCTCGTGAGGAGCACCGCGCCCGCGCCGACGAGTCCGCCCTCGCCGCTGAAGCGCTGCGGCTGCTGCGGGAGCGCGTCGAGGCCTTCCGCGACGGCGCGACGAGCGTCGCCTCGCGCGTCGAGCAGCTGAACGCCCAGCGCCGTCGTGCCGTCGCCCTGGTCGAGGCCGAGGAGGCGGCCGTCTCGCGGTCCGAGGCCGCCGCCGCCGCCCGGGAGGAGCTCGCCGAGGTCCTCGCCGAGCGCGGCTTCACGACCGCCGAGGAGGCCGAGTCGGCCGCGCTGGCCAGCGGGGACCGGGCGCGGGCCGAGGCCGTCGTCGCCGAGCACGAGCGACGGCGGAGCGCGACGGAGGCGGTGCTCGCCGACCCGGAGCTCCGCGGACTGCCGGGCACGCCCGTCGACCTCGCCGACGCCGAGGGGCGCTCGCGCGAGGCCTCCGCCCGTCGCGACGAGGCGCGAGCCGGCCTCTCCGTGCTCGAGCACCGCTCGGAGCGCCTGGCCGAGCTCACCGCGACGGCCGCGGGCCGCCTCGCGGTGCTGGGTGAGCGCCTCCGCCGCCACGAGGAGCTGCGCGCGCTGGCCGAGACCGTCTCCGGCCGGGGGCAGAACACGCGCCGGATGGACCTCGAGGCCTTCGCCCTCGCCGGACGCCTGGAGGAGATCGTGACCGCGGCGAACCTCCGCCTCGACGCGATGACCAGCGGCCGCTACGCCCTCGCCCACGACGACTCGCTCGCCTACCGCGGCGCCGCCTCCGGCCTCGGGATCGACGTGCTCGACGCCTTCACCGGCGTCCGCCGGCAGCCCGCCTCGCTCTCCGGTGGCGAGACGTTCCTCGCCTCGCTCGCCCTCGCCCTCGGCCTCGCCGATGTGGTGACGGCGCAGTCCGGCGGCATCTCGCTCGAGACCATGTTCATCGACGAGGGCTTCGGCTCGCTCGATGCCGAGACGCTCGAGACGGCGCTCAGCACGCTCGACGAGCTGCGGTCGGGCGGTCGGACGATCGGCCTGATCAGCCACGTCGACGCGATGCGCGAGCGGCTGCCGATCGGCCTCCGCGTCGCGGTGGGGCCGCACGGCGACTCGACGATCCTCACCGGCTGAGCGGCCGCTCCCGGGCGAAGGGGCGACGACGGCCCGCTCCCTCCTCTCGCACTGCAGCAGCGAGCGCGCCCGCGCCCGCTGCTAGGGTCGTGCGCAGTGACACGGGGTGCCCGCCAGGGCTGAGAGAAGACCCGTTGAACCTGATCTAGTTCGTACTAGCGAAGGGATGTCGCGAATGAGCATTCGCACGCCTGTCCACCCGACCCTCCCCGCCGACACGGCGCCCGACCCGGCCTCCGTGGGTCGCGATCTCGCCGAGCTCCGCGCCGCCGGGCCCCTGGTGCAGTGCATCACGAACGCGGTCGTCACCGGCTTCACCGCCAACAGCCTTCTGGCCCTCGGCGCCAGCCCGGCGATGTGCGACCTGCCCGGCGAGGCGGGCGTCTTCGCGGGCCTCGCCTCCGCGGTGCTCGTCAACCTCGGCACGCCCGGAGCGGAGCAGCGCGAGGGTGCTCGCGAGGCGGTCGCCGCGGCCGGACGCGCCGGCACCCCGTGGGTGCTCGATCCGGTCGCCGTCGGCCCGCTGCCCGTCCGCACCGCTCTGGCGGTGGACCTGCTCGAGGCGCGGCCGGCGATCATCCGCGGCAACGCCTCCGAGATCCTCGCCCTCGCGGGAGCCGGTGCGGGCGGCCGCGGTGTGGACGCCGTCGACACCGCCGAGCAGGCGCTCGACTCCGCCCGCGTCCTCGCCCGCCGCACCGGCGGCGTGGTCGCCGTCTCGGGAGCGGTCGACCTCGTCACCGACGGCGAGCGGATCGTCCGGGTCACGGGGGGCCACCCGCTGCTGACCCGCGTGACCGGCGGCGGCTGCGCGCTCGGCGCCGTGATGGCGGCGTTCCTCGGCGCGGGCGCCCGCCCGCTCGACGCGGCCGTCAGCGCCTCCGCGGTCTGGGGCCTCGCCGCCGAGCGGGCCGCCGCCGCGAGCAGCGGTCCCGGGTCCTTCGCCGTCGGCCTCCTCGACGCCCTCGCTGCCCTCCAGCCGGCCGACGCCGAGGCCGGGGCGCGGATCGAATGAGCCTCGACCTCTCGCTCTACCTCGTCACGGACACCGCCCAGTGCGGCCCGCGCGGCGTGCCCGCCGTGGCCGCTGCCGCCGTCCGAGGCGGAGTCACGACCGTGCAGATCCGCGATCACGACGCCTCCGCCGCCGAGCTCGTCGCCCTGACCCGGGCCGTCGCCGCCGTCCTCGACGAGCGCACGACCCTGCTGGTCGACGACCGCGTCGACGTCGCCCTCGCCGCCCGCCTCGCGGGCGCCCGCGTCCACGGCGTCCACCTCGGGCAGTCCGACCTCCCCGTCACCGCCGCCCGCTCGCTGCTCGGACCCGACGCGGTGATCGGGCTCACAGCGAACACCCCCGAGCACCTCGCCGCCGTCCGCGCCCTGCCCGCGGGGACGGTCGACTACCTCGGCGTCGGCGTCATCCGGCCCACCGCGACCAAGCCCGACCACCCCGCTCCCCTCGGTGTCGACGGGTTCGCCGCCCTCGCCGCGGCCACGGCGCTGCCCTGCGTCGCCATCGGCGGAGTCGGAGCCGCGGACGCGGGGCCACTCCGCCTCGCCGGTGCGGCCGGCCTCGCGGTCGTGTCGGCGCTCTGCACGGCCGCCGACCCCGCGGCGGCCGCCCGCCTGATCCGAGCGGAGTGGGACCGGTGACCGCCGGCGCCCGCGTCCCCCGTGTCCTCAGCATCGCTGGCACCGATCCGACCGGCGGTGCAGGCGTCCAGGCCGACCTCAAGTCGATCGGCGCGCTCGGCGGCTACGGCATGGCGGTCGTCACCGCGCTCGTCGCGCAGAACACGCACGGTGTCCGCTCCGTGCACCTGCCACCCGCCGCGTTCCTCCGCGAGCAGCTCGACGCGGTGAGCGACGACGTCACGATCGACGCGGTGAAGATCGGGATGCTCGCCACGGCCGAGTACGCCGGAGTCGTCGCCGAGTGGCTCGACGAGGTCCGCCCGCCCGTCGTGGTCGTGGATCCGGTGATGGTCGCGACCAGCGGTCACCGGCTGCTCGCTCCCGAGGCGGAGGACGCCGTGCGCGACCTGCTCCGCCGCGCCGACCTGGTGACGCCGAACCTCCCCGAGCTGGGCGTGCTGGCCGGAGAGCCGACCGCCTCCGACTGGCCGGCCGCGCTCGCGCAGGGAGCGGCACTCGCCCGCGCCCTCGAGGCCGCCGTGCTGGTGAAGGGCGGCCACCTCGACGGCCCCGCCACCCCGGACGCGATCGTCACCCCCGACGGCCTCGTGCGCGAGGTCCCCGGCGAGCGCGTCGCCACCTCGAACACGCACGGCACCGGGTGCTCGCTCTCGTCCGCGATGGCGACGCTCCTGGCCGGGCGCGACGCCTCCTCCGACGCCCTGGTCGAGGCGCTGACGGAGGCCAAGGAGTGGCTGACCGGCGCCCTGCGCGCCGCCGACGCTCTCGAGGTCGGCTCCGGCAACGGCCCGATCGACCACTTCCACCGGCAACGTCCTCCGGCGTTCTGCGCGGACGTCTGGGAGCGGACGCGGACCCTCCGCGACGAGATCGACGCGCTCCCGTTCGTGCGGGCCCTCGGCGACGGCTCCCTCGGGCGGGAGGACTTCGAGTGGTACCTCGAGCAGGACGCTCTCTACCTCACCGAGTACGCCCGCGTCCTGGCCGTGGCGGCGCAACGCGCGCCGACCACCGCCGAGCAGGTCTTCTGGGCCGAGGGCTCGGCGTCCGCCCTCGCGGCGGAGGCTCAGCTGCACCGCGACCGGCTCGGGACCAGGGACGCGACTCCCGCGCCCGTGACCCGCGGCTACACCGACCACCTGCTCGCGGTTGCCGCGGGCGGCGGCTACGGCGAGATCGTCGCCGCCCTGCTCCCCTGCTTCTGGCTCTACGCCGACGTCGGGTCGCGCCTCGCCGCCTCCGGGCACCCCGAGCACCCGTACGCGGACTGGCTGCTCACCTACGGCGACCCGGTCTTCGCGACGGCCACCGAGCGGGCGATCGAGTTCACGGAGCAGGCCGCCCGCGACGCCTCACCGAGGGAGCGCGCCGCGATGAGGGACGCGTTCCTGCGGTCGAGTTCGTTCGAGAAGGACTTCTTCGCCGCACCGCTCGCCCGGACCGGCTGAGCTCTCAGCCGGCCCGGTCGGGTGCGCTCAGCCGATCGCCTCGCGCAGGACGTGCATGAGGGCGTCCAGCTGCACCGTGTCGGCCGAGGCCGTCTCGGCGTCCGCGCCGTCGAGCGCCCGGGCGGCGAGACCGGCCTTGGCGTCGATGAGCTCCGCGATCTTCGCGTCGATCGTGTGCGCCGCGATGATCCTCCACGCCGTCACCGGCTCCTCCTGGCCGATGCGGTGCACGCGGTCGATCGCCTGCGTCTGCTCGGCCGAGGTCCACGACAGCTCGGCGAGCACCACGTTGGACGACGCCTGCAGGTTCACGCCGACTCCCGCCGCGGTGAGCGAGCAGACGGCGACAGAGACGTCCGGGTCCTCGTTGAAGGCGTCGATCTGCGTCTGGCGGAACGCCGCGGTCTGGTCGCCGCGGATGGAGACGGACGTCAGCTCGCGCTTCTCGAAGGTGTCCTCCGCCTGGTCCATCACGTCGATGTGCTTCGCGAAGAAGACGACCTTGCCCACCGAGCGGGCCAGCTGCGAGGCGTAGTCGGCGGCCAGCGCCGCCTTGGCCTGGCCGATCCGGCGCACCATGGTGAAGACGTTCTCGCCGGTCTTGGCCGACTTCGACTCCTCGAGCTCGCTCTGCGCCACGATGCGGATGAACCGCTCGCGCTCGTCGTCGTCGAGCTCGTGCGTGATCGAGGAGGTGACCGCCCTGAAGCGCTGCAGCATGCGGGCGCCGAGCTCGCGCTCGGCCTTCTGGATGGAGCGGCCGAGGTCGTCGTCCAGCTCGACGGGCAGATCGACGATCCGCTTCGACGGCAGGTCGGCGGCGACGTCGATCTTCTTGCGCCGGACGATGCCGAGGTCGATCACGGCCTCGCGCGCCTCCGGGTAGAAGCCCGTGTCGGCGGGGGTGAGGCCCGTCTCCTCGAGGCGGCCCATCAGCTCCGGTCCCGGCTTGGTCTCGTCGATCCAGCCGAGGAAGCGCCAGATGGCGCGGAAGTCGTCGACGTCGTTGATCAGCGGGGTGCCGGTCAGCGCGATCATCAGCGGATCGTGCCCCGGAGTGGTCTCGCGGATCCTCGACGCCAGCGCGAGCACGCTCTGCGAGCGCTGCGAGCGGAGGTTCTTGATGAAGTGCGCCTCGTCGACGACCATGCCGCGGAAGCCCAGGCTCCCGAGCCAGCCGATGTGCCGGTCGAGGATGTCGTAGTTGACGATGACCACGTCGGCGAACGCGTCGAGCGTGCCGCCGTCTCCGTGGATGACCGTGGCGCGCCGCTGCGGGGTCCAGTGCTCGACCTCGCGCGCCCAGTTCATCTTGACCACGTTCGGCACCACCGCGAGCAGCGGGTACGCCCCGACCACCGAGGCGGCGAGGAGGCTCTGCGCGGTCTTGCCCAGACCCGGCTCGTCGGCGAGCAGGAAGCTGCGGTGCCCCTCGCGGGCGCTCTCGATGAAGCGCGCCTGGTGCGGCATCAGCTCGCGGCCGCGCGGCGAGACCCGGTCGAGCTTCGGCGGCTCCGGGAGCTCCATGCTCGCGGCCCGTCCGCCCGCTCCGTACTCGAACGCCTTGAAGAGCGGCCCGAGCAGCTCCCAGTCGTCGAGCCTGCGGCGCGGCGCCGGAGCCGAGGCCTCGGCGATCGAGAAGTCCGGCGGGAGGAAGGGGTTCGCCAGCTGGCGGGCGCGCACCGACTGCGGCACGACCTGGTTGACCGGCACCTCGGGCTTGGGCTCCGGCTCGGTCACGATGAGCAGCTCGTCGGGGCTGAGCTCCGCGCCCGCCTCGAGCAGCCAGTCGCGGCGGAGCTTCTGCGCGGCCGCCGTGACGCCGGCCTCCGATTCGAGCAGCGCGATCAGGCTGGTGTCGCGGGCGGCCGTCTTGGCCAGGATCGTGGCGATGCCGTCGAGGCGCTTCATCTCCTCGGCGCGCTGCGCGTCGCTGAGCGAGGGATCGACCTTGACCCGCTTGCGCTCCTCGCGCATCAGGAGGGCGATCACCAGGAACTTCGTCCGGTTGGTCGGCCCGACCTTGCCGGTCTGGGCCTTCGCCTCCACCTCGCGGACGCGGCGGGCGAGGATCGGGATGATCCCCGCGTTGTCCACGCCGCGCGAGCGCGATCGGGGTCGGCTCCCGGCGGCGTTCGACGCTCGTCGCGTCTGACCGGACTGACGCTGGCCGCTGCGAGCCATGCTCCTCCTCGATGTGTGACGGGGGGCGGAGGAGGGGTTCCCGCGCGCTGCCGTCGCCGTGCATCCGCCGGATCGCCTCCGGGGAGGCGTCGGGCGTCGGTGCATCCGGTGGCCGTCGGGAGCTCCGAGCAACGGGTCTGGGACCCGGTCGCAGCATCCCCGGCGTGCGGGTGCGGCGCCAGTCTACTCCTCGGGGCGGTCCGGTCGGCGCTCCGCCGCGCGGACGGTCGCGCTCGTCGTCATTCCGGGGTCGGGACGCGGATCACGAGACCCGCCGCCACGAAGACGCCGACCGCGGCGAGGCTCAGCGAGAACCAGATCGCGTCCGGGAACGCGAACGGCAGCACCGGGTTCCACAGCACGAGCACGGGGACGAGCCCGATCAGCCAGAGGAGTGCGCGCGCCTGGATCGCGAACCAGCCGATGACCGCCGCGAGGATCGCGACCGGGTAGCGGATGAAGTCGTAGGCGTCGGAGCCGACGAGGGCGAGCCCGGCCAGCAGCACGATCGCGCCGAGGATCCCGGGCGCGAGCGCCATGCGGGCGCGGTCGCGCGAGGGGTAGCGGGCGGCGGTCGCGCGGGACGGCTTGCGGGTGCTCACCCCTCGATCGTAGGCGCGCATACCCCGCCCGGGTACCGCCTGCGGCGCGTAGGCTGGAGGAGTGATCGAGGACCTCAAGAAGCGCTCGCTGCACCGTGCCCGGATCCTGGGCGGCCAGATGCGCGGCCTCGAGCGGATGATCGAGAACGAGGACTACTGCGTCGACATCGTCACGCAGTCCCTCGCGATCCAGAAGTCGCTCGGCTCGCTCAACAAGCTCATCGTCGAGAACCACCTCCGCACGCACATCACCGCGATGTTCGAGGAGGGCGGAGACGCCCGCGAGGCGGCGATCGCCGAGCTCGTGAAGATCTTCGAGCTCTCCAACAACCGCTCGTGACCGCCGGCCTCGTCGCCGCGGCGCGGGTGCGCCCGCTGCTGCTCGACGGGGGCCTGGGCACGGAGCTGGAGGCGCAGGGCGCCGCGGTGGACTCCTCGCTCTGGAGCGCCCGGGTCCTGCTGGAGGAGCCCGGCCGGGTCGTCGCCGCGCACCGCGCCTTCGCCGAGGCGGGCGCCCGGGTCGCGGTGACCGCGAGCTACCAGGTGTCCGCGAGCGGATTCGCGGCCGCGGGCCTGGCCCCGGGCCTCGCGGAGCGCGCCCTCCGGGAGAGCGTCGACCTGGCCCGGCGCGCGCAGAGCGGCTGGGTCGCCGCCTCCGTCGGCCCTTACGGCGCGAGCCTCGGCGACGGCTCCGAGTACCGCGGCGACGACGGCCTCACCGTCGGCGAGCTCGCCGCCTGGCACCGGCCGCGCCTGGAGACCCTGGCCGCGGCCGGGCCCGACCTGCTCGCCGTCGAGACCATCCCGTCGGTGCGGGAGGTGCGGGCCGTCGTGGAGGCCCTCGCGGGCTCCTCGGTCCCCGCCTGGATCTGCGTGAGCGGCCGTTCGGGCCGCACCGCGGCCGGCGAGCCCCTGGCTGAGGCGCTCGCCGTCGCCGCCGCCTCCGAGGAGGTCGTCGGCGTGGGAGTGAACTGCTGCCCGCCCGGCGACGTCGCCGAGGCGGTCCGCATCGCCCGCTCCGTCACCGTCAAGCTGGTCGTCGTGTACCCGAACAGCGGCGAGGAGTGGGACGCCGTCGAGCGTCGCTGGGCAGGCGACGCGGCCTTCGACCCCGCGCTGGTCGCCTCCTGGCGCGCGGCGGGAGCGGATCTGATCGGCGGCTGCTGCCGCGTGGGACCTGCGGCGATCGCTGCCCTCGGACGAAGCCTGGAGGACGAGTCGTGACCACCCTGAGAGCCGTGCGCGGCGACCTCACCCGCGAGCACGTCGACGCGATCGTGAACGCGGCGAACTCGTCGCTCCTCGGCGGCGGCGGCGTCGACGGCGCGATCCACCGCGCGGGCGGACCGGAGATCCTCGCCGAGTGCCGCCGGCTCCGCGGGACCGAGCTGCCGGACGGTCTGCCCGCCGGCTCCGCGGTCGCCACGACCGCCGGCCGCCTCCCTGCCCGCTGGGTCGTGCACACCGTCGGTCCCGTCCACTCGCGGTGGGAGGACCGCAGCGCCGTCCTCGCCTCGGCCTACCGCGAGTCGGTGCGCACCGCCGTCGGTCTCGGTGCGCGGACGCTCGCCTTCCCGGCCGTCTCGGCGGGCGTCTACGGCTGGCCGATGGACGACGCGGCGCGCATCGCGGTGGAGACGGTCCGCGAGGCGACCGCGGACGGCGCACTCGACGAGGTCCGGTTCGTCCTCTTCTCCGCGGACGCCCTCGCGGCCTTCGAGGCCGCCCTGGCCGCGGAATGACGGAAGGGGAGCCGACCCTGCGGTCGACTCCCCCTCCACGGTGCTGCGCTAGGCCGTCTTCGGCCGCGCGAACTCGTCGTAGGGCAGCGTGATCGGGCGGGTCCGCGGAGGCATCCGCACGACCGCCTCGAGCGCCGGGCCCAGTGCCTCGCGCCACGCGCGGTAGCCGTCCTCGTTGAGGTGCAGGCCGTCCGGCGAGTACTGCTCGAGCAGTCCGCCGTCCTCCCCCGCGAGCACCGGCCACAGGTCGAGGTAGCCCGCGTGCGCCGTGGGCGCGAACTGCCACAGGTGGCGGTTGATCTCGCGGATCTGCGGTGCGAACTCGTGTCCGCGCGGCAGGACCGAGGTCACCAGGATGCGCACGTCCGGAAGATCGCGCCGGAACGTCGCGACGATCGTCTCGATGTTGCGCACGACGTGCTCCGTCGTGCGGTGCCAGGCGAGGTCGTTGGTGCCGATCAGCAGCACCACCGTGTCCGGCTCCTGCGCGACCAGCTCGGCGAGCCGCGCGACGACGTCCGCCGTGGTGGCCCCTCCGACTCCCTCGTCGACGACCGTCGACTCCGTCAGCCACTCGCCCCAGGCTCCCGCCTGGATGATGCTGTCCCCGATGAAGAGGACCTTCCCCAGCTGGAGTCCGCGCCCCGCGTCCGTACTCGACCGTTCGCTCATCGTGCTCCTCTCGTCGGCGTCCCGGGCGGCCTCGCCGCCGCCGGACCCCTCCATTGTCACCGCTGCACCCGGCGCCCGCCAGGGGAGCGCTCGTCGCCGGAGTCCGGCAGGTCGGCCGCGGTGGCCGTGATGCGGTTGGCCATGCCGTTGAAGATGATGCCGTGGAAGGGCAGGATCGCGAACCAGTAGAGCCTGCCCGCGAGGCCCTGCGGGAAGAAGACCGCGCGCTGCGTGTAGACCGAGCCGCCGTCTCCGGAGGGCTCGGCGCGCATCTCGAGCCAGGCCCCGCCGGGCACCTTCATCTCGGCGCGCAGGCGCAGGAGCTTCGGCCGCTCGATCTCCTCGACGCGCCAGAAGTCGAGGGCGTCGCCGGCGTGCAGGCGCGCGGAGTCGCGGCGCCCGCGCTGCAGGCCCACTCCCCCGACGAGGCGGTCCATCCATCCGCGGATCACCCACGCGAGCGGGAAGGAGTACCAGCCGTTGGTGCCGCCGATGCCCTCGATGACGCGCCAGAGCTTGGCCGGGTCGGCCTGGGTGCGGCGCTCCTTGAGGTCCACGTAGACCGTGTGGCCGGCCCACTCCGGGTCGCTCGGCAGCGGATCGCTGGGAGCGCCGACGACCTCCGCGTTCTGCCAGCTCGTCTCGATCTCGCCCGCCTGCATCTTACCCAGCGCGAGCCGGACGGCGCGGCGGTAGGAGGTCAGCCCGCCCTCGGGGTCGGGGATGAGCGCGCGGATGTCCTGCTCATGCACGACGCAGTCGTACTGCAGCGAGGCGATGATGGGCACCGCGAGCGAGCGCGGGATCGGCGTGACCAGGTTGACCCACTGCGAGGCCAGCCACGGGGTGAACACCGGCAGGGACGCGATCGGCCGCTGCGGGAGCCCGGCCTCGACCGCGTAGCCGTTCATCATCTGGCCGTAGCGGAGCACGTCGGGCCCGCCGATGTCGAAGGTGCGGTTGAGCGCGGCGTCCTCGAGCGACGCGGAGCCGATCAGGTAGTGCAGCACGTCGCGCACGGCGATCGGCTGGATGAAGTTGCGCACCCACTGCGGCGCGGGCATGTACGGCAGCACGTCGGTGAGGTGGCGCACCATCTCGAACGAGGTCGACCCGGAGCCGATGATCACGCCCGCCTGCAGGGCGATCGTCGGCACTCCCGACTCCATCAGGATCCGGCCCACCTCAGCGCGCGAGCGGAGGTGCTTCGAGAGCTCCTGGCCCTCGGGGTGCAGGCCGCCGAGGTAGACGATGCGGCCGACGCCGGCCGACTCCGCGGCCGTGGCGACGTTGTGCGCGGCGCGGCTCTCGACCTCCTCGAAGTGGGCGTGGTCGTTGCCCGAGCCCATCGAGTGGACGAGGTAATAGAGGACGTCGACGCCCTCGACCGCGGCCTCCAGCGACTCCGGATCGCCGAGATCGCCCTGAGCGACCTCGACCTCCTCCGCCCACGGCACGTCGACCAGCTTGCGCGGGTCGCGCACCAGGACACGCACCCGGAAGCCCGCCTCGAGGAGGCGCGGCGTCAGCCGGCCGCCGATGTAGCCGGTCGCGCCGGTGACGAGCGCGAGGGGGCGCGCCGAGTCGGAGGGGGTTTCGCTCATGCGGCCACGGTACGCCGATGGCCCCGGGACCTCTCCCGCTGGTGCGGGCCCGCGGCCCCTGCTAGGCGGCGCCCGGCATCCCGCTCAGTCGATGCCGAGGACCTCGCGGACCTGCACCACGTCGTGGTTCATCTGGCGGATGAGGGGCTCGACGCCCTCGTAGGCGACCTGGCCGCGGATCCGGCCGACGAACGCCACGTCGACCACGCGGTCGTAGAGGTCGAGGGTGTCGAGCGTCTGATCGAGCACGTACGCCTCGACCTGCTTGGGCGGCACTCCGACGAAGGTCGGGTTGCTGCCGACCGAGATCGCGGCGGGATGCGTGACGCCGTCGGTGGTGAGCCGGCCCGCGTAGACGCCGTCGGCCGGGATCAGGCCCTGCGACTCCGGCGAGAGGTTCGCGGTCGGGAAGCCCAGCTCGCGGCCGCGCTTCGCTCCGTGCACGACCACGCCGCGGACGACGGGCTCGTGCCCGAGCAGGCGCGTCGCGTGCTCCACATCGCCCTCGGCCAGCAGCTCGCGGATCCAGGTGGAGGAGACGCGGCGGCCGTCCTCGGGCCGCACGTCGTCGATCAGCTCCACCTCGAATCCGTGCTGCCCGCCGAGCACGCGCAGCAGGTCGACGTCGCCCGCTCCCCGGGCGCCGAAGCGGAAGTCGGAGCCGACGAGGACCACACGGGCCTCGAGCGCCTCCACCAGCACCTGCTCGACGAACTGCTCGGGTGAGAGCGCCCGGAACGCCTCGTCGAAGGTGAGCAGCAGCGTCGCGTCCACGCCGGTCCCCGCGAGGAGCTCGAGCTTCTGCTCGTTGCCGACCAGGACGGGCGGGCACTTCTCCGGCGCGATCACGCTGAGCGGATTGCGGTCGAAGGTGACGACGACGGCGGCGAGCCCCTGCTCGCGGGCCCGCTCGTGCAGCCGGCCGATGACGGCCCGGTGCCCGGAGTGGACGCCGTCGAACTTGCCGATCGTGACGGCGGAGGGTCCGATCCCGGCCAGGTCGCCGGGGCGGGTCTCGACGCGCATCAGGCGGCCGCCCGGGGCGTGCGCCGCCCCTGCACGCGGAGCCACCAGAGGCCGAGCACGGGCAGGACGAGCGGGATGAGCAGATAGCCGGCGCCGAAGGCCGCCCACACCGTCGACTGGCGCCCGAACGGGTCGGCGCTCGCGAGCCCGAGGAGCTGCGGAGCGAGGAGGCTGAGCGCGCCGACCACGAGCACGCCCACCAGCTCGAAGGTGATCGTCACCCACGCGACGCGCTGCCAGGCGCGGCCCGGGACGATCAGGGCGACCGTCGCGACGATGTACACGACGGCCGAGAGCGCCGAGAGCGAGAACGCCAGCGGCGCCTCGTCGAACCGGTCGATGATCTGGAAGACGGAGCGCCCCGTCGCGGCGAGCGCGAGGATCCCGTAGACCACGACCAGGAGGCTGCCGATCCCGCGCGAGCGGGCGGAACGGGTCGGCTCTCCGCTCCCGGGGGCCGAGGGGACTGAGGGGTCGTGAGCGGCCCGTCCGGACGCATCGCTGGCTGGTTTCGACATCGCACGTCCATGCTAGGCGCTCGCCGGGCCGGGCCCGGTGGCGGGCCCGATCAGGCGCTCTGGAAGAACCAGATCTGGTGCATCCGGTAGACCATGACCGCGATCGAGAGGCAGGCGACGCCCAGGATCACGGTGCTCCAGCGGCTCCGCTCGATGAGCGCCCAGAACCCGGCCGCGAGCGGCAGGAGCAGCGCCGAGATCAGGTAGATGTAGTACTCCGGCAGGCTCCCCGACGGGCGGTTGCCGACCAGCGGCGACACGATCGCGACCGCCAGCTGGACGATCAGCAGCAGCTCGACGATCGCCGTCGCGCCGACCGAGACGTCCGAGGGACGGCGGGCGAGCAG
This sequence comes from Rathayibacter sp. AY1G1, assembly GCF_002932095.1. Classification (NCBI taxonomy): domain Bacteria; kingdom Bacillati; phylum Actinomycetota; class Actinomycetes; order Micrococcales; family Microbacteriaceae; genus Rathayibacter; species Rathayibacter sp. AY1G1. The sequence continues at coordinate 497 of NZ_PSUZ01000017.1, read as the reverse complement.
CCCGAGCACGAGGCAGAGCAGGCCGGCCGCGACGGCGATCCCCACCTGGAGGATCGTGAACCACTCGATCACGAGGCGGCCGTCCGCAGGTCCTCGGTCGGGAAGTTGACGACGCTCTTGAGCTGGGTGCCGCGCCGCTCTGCGAGGCCGATCAGCCGCTCCCCCGGGCCGACCGCGGCGAGGAGGCCCTTCGCGCCCGCCACCGCCTCCGGGGCCGGGATGCGCTTGCCGTTCGCGAGATCGCCCGCCTCCTGGGCGTCGAGGCGCAGCAGGGGGAACAGCTCGCCCGCCACCAGCGTCGGCGGCAGGAGCGCGGCGGGGACGTCGAGCTCGTCGATCTCGCCGGCCTGCGCCACGGAGAAGGGGCCGACCGCGGTGCGCCGCAGCGCGGTCAGGTGGCCGCCGACTCCGAGGGACGCGCCCAGGTCGCGGGCGAGCGCGCGGATGTAGGTGCCGGAGGAGCAGGTGACGCGCACGTCCAGGTCGAGGAACCCCTC
>NZ_PSUZ01000016.1:0-88766 GCF_002932095.1 Rathayibacter sp. AY1G1 | reverse complement strand
GGTGGCGCCGGCGAGGAGGCCGCGGACGAAGAACCTCTGGAGGGAGAAGAACACGATGAGCGGCACGATGATCGAGATGAACGCGCCGGCCGTGAGCAGGATGGGTGACGTCGCGGCAGGCGGCGGGATGCGCGGAGGGGCGCGCGGCGGGAGGATCTCGAGCAGCGATCCGGACAGCCAGCGGGAGATCAACGCGGCGGCTCCGAAGGTCGACGACCTGCTCCGGCGCATCGCGGGACTCTTCCGCGACCACCGCCCCAAGCTCACGCTCACCGTGATCCTCGTGCTCGTCGGCGCCGCCCTCACGGTGGTGCCCCCGCTCCTCACTCAGCTGGCCTTCGACCGTGGGCTCTTCCCGCCAGGCGGACGCCCGAACCTCCCGGTGCTGCTCGAGCTGGTCGGCGTCATGGTGCTGGTCTGGGCGTTCTCGGCGATCCTCGGCGTCTGGCAGACCTACCTCACCGCGACCGTCGGCAACACGGTCATGGGGGAGCTGCGCATCCGCCTCTTCCGCCACCTGCAGGCGATGGAGCTCGGCTTCTTCACCCGCACCCGCACCGGCGTCATCCAGTCGCGCCTCGCCAACGACGTGGGCGGCGTGGCCAACGTGCTCACGAACACCGTCTCGAGCGTCCTCGGCAACACCGTCACCGTGATCGCGGCCGTCGTCGCGATGCTCCTGCTCTCGTGGCAGATGACGATCGTCGCCCTCGTCCTCACTCCGGTGCTCGTCGTGGCCCAGCGCCGCGTCGGCCAGGTGAGGGCGCGCATCGCGACGAAGACGCAGGAGTCGCTGTCCGAGATGACCGCGATCACCCAGGAGACCCTGAGCGTATCGGGCATCCTCCTGGCCAAGAGCTTCGGCCGCCAGGAGTCGGAGGTGACGCGCTACGCCGACGAGAACGGCCGGCAGATCGAGCTCCAGGTGCGGCAGCAGATGTCCGGCCAGTGGTTCTTCGCGATGGTGCAGATCTTCCTCTCCGTCATCCCCGTGATCGTGTACCTCGTGGCCGCCTGGCTGATCCTCGGCGGCACCACCGTCACCGCCGGGACCGTCGTGGCCTTCACCACCGTGCAGGCGCGCCTGATGTGGCCGCTCCTGGGCCTGATGCGCGTCGCGCTCGACCTGCAGACGGCCGGAGCGCTGTTCGCCCGCATCTTCGAGTACCTGGACCTGCGCCCGGCGATCACGGACCGCGCCGATGCACGCGAGGTCTCGGGCGAGCTCGGCCGGGTCGAGCTCGACGACGTCGTGTTCCGCTACCCCGACCAGGCGGAGGACGCGCGCCCGACGCTCGACCACGTCTCGGTCGCGATCGAGCCGGGCCAGTTCGTCGCCTTCGTCGGTCCCTCCGGCGCGGGCAAGACCACCATCTCGTACCTCGTCCCGCGCCTCTACGACGTGGCCGGGGGAGCGGTGCGCTTCGCCGGCACCGACGTGCGCGAGCTGCGGCAGGAGTCGCTCGTCTCGCACATCGGCATCGTCAGCCAGGAGACCTACCTCTTCCACGCGACGATCGGCGACAACCTCCGCTACGCCCGCCCGGACGCGACGCAGGAGGAGCTGGAGGCGGCCGCCCGCGCCGCGAACATCCACGCGACGATCACGTCGTTCCCCGACGGCTACGACACACTGGTCGGCGAGCGCGGCTACCGGCTCTCCGGAGGCGAGAAGCAGCGGCTCGCGATCGCGCGCGTCCTGCTGAAGGACCCGGCGGTCCTCATCCTCGACGAGGCGACCAGCGCCCTCGACACCGTCTCGGAGCGGATCGTCCAGACCGCGCTCGACGACGCCGCCCGCGGCCGCACCACCATCGCGATCGCCCACCGGCTCTCGACCATCGTGTCGGCCGACGTCATCCACGTCGTCGAGGGCGGCCGGATCGTCGAATCGGGCACCCACCGCGAATTGCTCGGCCTCGGCGGCCTCTACGCCTCGCTCTACGCACAGCAGACGGAGTCGGCCCTCCAGGGCTGAGCCGCGGATCGGCGGCCGGACTCCGCGGGGCTACTCGCAGCCGACGCCGTCTGAGTCGCCGGGCCCCGTGCACGACGTCGGCGGAGAGCACGTGCCCCTCCCGGTGGGGGAGGCGCACCAGTCTCAGCCGCTGTCGTGCGCGCCGGAGGCGGTCACTCCGCCGGGCGGTCCTCGAGCATCTGCTCCATCAGCGAGATCTCGGCCTCCTGGGCCTTCACGACGGAGGAGGCGAAGTCGGTGGCGACCGTCACGCGGCTCCGGGCGAGCAGCGCCTCGGCCATGTCGATCGCGCCGCGGTGGTGGGCGATCATCAGCTCGAGGAACATCCGGTCGAAGTCGCGGCCCGACGCGCTGCTGAGGGCGGTGATCTGGTCCGGTGTCGCGAGACCGGGCATGCTCGCCGGCACGACTCCGTCCTCGGTCCCCATCCCCATCGACGAGTGCTCGTCGGCGGCTCCGGCCAGGGTCGGCCGGCCCATCCAGGTCATCGAGGGCTCCGGAGCAGCCTGCGGCAGGCCCCACGAGTTCAGCCAGCCGAAGAGCTGCCCGGCCTGCTGCTGCTGGGTGAGCAGGATGTCCTTCGAGACGGTGAGGACCTCGTCGTCGGCGCTGCGCTCGCGGGCGATCATCGCCAGCTCGGCGCCCTGCAGGTGGTGCACCTGCATGTCGCGCGCGAAGCCCGCTTCGGCGCTGGCGCTCGAGGGCGTCGCCGCGGAGGCGAACGGGGCGAGCGCGCCGAAGAGGTAGCCGCCGGCCGCCCCGAGGAGGAGCGCGACCACGGCGACCGCGGCGACGAGGATCCGGCCCCTACTGCTTGCCGGGCGCATCGATCCCTCCGGTGCAAGGGGCGCCGGGCTCCGGAGCGCTCGAGGACTGCCAGAAGCGCTCGACGAAGGCGTCGATGCGGGGGTCCTCGGGCGAGTCGATCGCGACCTGGGCGTCCCAGGCGCTCAGCACGATGGGCGACTCGAGGCCCTCGTAGGGCGAGACGACGGAGTAGGTGTCGGGCATCGCGGCGATCAGCGCGTCGACCTCGCTCTGCGGGAGCTCGGGGTCGTAGGTGGCCCAGACGGCGCCGTGCTCGAGGTCGTGCACCGCGTTCTCGTTCGGGACGGGCTCGTCGTAGACGCCGCAGTTCATCCACACGGCGTTGTGCGGGCCGCCCGCCGGCGGGGTCTGCGGGTAGTCGACGGCGCCGGCGACGTGGGTGGCGTCGTTGTCGAAGGTCTGCAGGCCGTCGATCTCGCGCGCCTCGACGATCTGCTGGTTCCCGAAGACGGTGACCGCGACGATCCCGCCGACAGCGAGGACGGCCAGGGCCGACAGCGACCAGATCCAGATGCGGGAGCCGCGCTTGCGGCGGTCCTGCTCGCGCTTGTAGGCCTCGAGCTTCTCCTGTCGGGCGCGGTTCTTGGCGGACATCGTGTCTTTGGGCACGGCGGCGTCTCTCGTTCTGAGGGCGGAAGGCGCCTGGGGCGGGCGCAGGCGCCTGAGAGGCGCTCTCAGAGGATAACGAGCGAGGCTTCGGATCGGATCAATGCGCGGTCAGGAGGGATCTCGGTACTCCCGAGGAGCGGGCTGCTCGATCAGCAGGATGCGCCGCCGCTCCCCGCTCAAGGAGCGAAGGTGAGCCAGAGCAGCAGGCCGTTCAGGACGATGAGGAAGACGGCGGCCAGGGCGGCGGCGAGGGTGGTGAACCAGCGGTTCGTCTGGTCGCCCATCAGGCGGCGGTCGCGGGTCAGGATCACGAGCGGCACGAGCGCGAAGGGGATGCCGAACGACAGGACCACCTGGCTGAGCACCAGCGCGCGCGTCGGGTCGAAGCCGATCGCGAGCACCAGGAGCGCCGGGATCAGCGTGACCAGACGACGGGCGACGAGCGGCACCCGCACCTGGAGCAGACCGTGCATGATCTCGGCCCCCGCGTACGCGCCGACCGAGGTCGAGGCGAGGCCGGAGGCGAGCAGGCCGACGGCGAACAGGGTCGCGACCACCGGTCCGAGCGCCGCCCCGATGGCCGCGTGGGCGCCCTCGAGGCTGTCGGTCCCGGCGACTCCCGCGAGGGAGTGCGCGGCGAGGAGCAGGATCGCGAGGTTCACGGTGCCGGCGATGGCGAGCGCGATCGTCACGTCGATCCGGGTGGCGACCAGGATCCTCCGGCGCGCGCCGACGCCCTCGACGTGGCCGAAGCGGTCGCGGGCGAGCGCGGAGTGGGCGTAGATCGCGTGGGGCATGACGGTCGCGCCGAGGATCGAGGCGGCGAGCAGCACCGACTCCGAGCCCTCGAAGCGCGGCACGAGACCGGCGACGGTCGCGCCCGCGTCCGGCGGATCGACGACCACGCCGACCGTGAAGCCGACGGCGATCAGCACCATCAGCGCCGTGATCACCCGCTCGAACGGCTGCGCCCCGCCCCGCGTCTGCACGAGCAGCAGCACCAGCGAGACCGCGCCGGTGACCACGCCGCCGGCCAGCAGCGGCAGTCCGAAGAGCAGGTTCAGCGCGATCGCGCCGCCGATCACCTCGGCCAGGTCGGTCGCCATCGCGACCGTCTCGGCCTGCAGCCAGTAGGCCCGGCGGCCCCAGCGGCCGCGCAGGCGGTCGCCGAGCAGCTCGGGGAGGCTGCGGCCGGTCATCAGGCCGAGCTTCGCCGAGAGGTACTGGATGAGCCAGGCCATCAGGTTGCCGAGCACCACCACCCAGACCAGGAGGTAGCCGAACCGGGCGCCGGCCGTCATGTTGCTGGCGACGTTGCCCGGGTCGAGGTAGGCGACTCCGGCGACCAGCGCCGGGCCGAGCAGGCGGAGGAGGTGGATGTCGGCCGGACGCCGCGGCGGTGCGGCGATCGGTGAGGTCATTCGGGGTCCGTTCCGGGTTGACCGCGGCGCTCGCGGACCCCCACGATAGGGCACCGGCGCGACCGGCGGCACTCCCCTCCCGAGACCGCTCCCTGTGCCTCCGCCCACCCCCGTCACACGCCCGCAGCCGGTTGCTACGCTGGCGGGATGAGCCTGGATCGCGCCCTTCCCGCACGCCCGGAGACCGGGATGGCCTACGCCGATTCGGTGCTCGACCTCATCGGCGACACCCCGCTGGTGAAGCTGGGTCCGGTCGCGGCGGGCGTGCAGGCGACCGTGCTGGTCAAGGTCGAGTACCTGAACCCCGGCGGCTCGTCGAAGGACCGCATCGCGACCCGCATCATCGACGCCGCCGAGCGCGACGGGCTGCTGAAGCCCGGCGGCACCATCGTGGAGCCGACCAGCGGCAACACCGGCATCGGCCTCGCCCTCGTCGCGCAGCAGCGCGGCTACCGCTGCGTGTTCGTGCTGCCGGACAAGGTGGGGGAGGACAAGCGCAACGTCCTCACCGCCTACGGGGCCGAGATCGTCGTGACGCCGACGGCCGTCGCTCCGGAGGACCCCGCCTCCTACTACTCCGTCTCGGACCGCCTCGCCCGCGAGATCCCCGGCGCCTTCAAGCCCAACCAGTACGCGAACCTCAACGGACCGCTCAGCCACTACGAGACCACGGGCCCCGAGATCTGGCGCGACACCGCCGGCCGGCTCACCCACTTCGTCGCGGGAGTCGGCACGGGCGGCACCATCAGCGGCGCCGGCCGCTACCTCAAGGAGGTGTCGGAGGGCCGCGTGCAGATCGTCGGCGCCGACCCCGAGGGTTCCGTCTACTCGGGCGGCGGCGGTCGCCCGTACCTGACCGAGGGCGTCGGCGAGGACTTCTGGCCGAGCGCGTACGACCCGAGCGTGGTCGACCGGATCATCGCCTCCAGCGACGCCGAGTCGTTCGCGATGACCCGCCGCCTCGCCCGCGAGGAGGGGCTGCTCGTCGGCGGATCGAGCGGGCTCGCCGTCTCCGTCGCGCTCAAGGCAGCCGCCGGTCTCGGGCCGGACGACGTGGTCGTCGTGCTCCTGCCGGACGGCGGGCGCGGCTACCTCGGCAAGATCTTCAACGACCGCTGGATGCGCTCCTACGGCTTCCTCGAGATGCGCGACGAGGGCACCGTCCGCGACGTGCTCCGCGCGAGGGCGGCGAGCGGGCAGGCCGACCTCCCGGCGCTCGTGCACGCGCACCCGACCGACACGATCCGCGACGCGATCGGCATCATGACCGAGTACGGCGTCTCGCAGCTCCCGGTGCTGACCGCCGAGCCGCCGGTCGTGATGGGCGAGGTCGTCGGAGCCGTCGACGAGCGCGAGCTGCTCGACCGCGTCTTCGCCGGATCCGCCTCGATGAACGACCCGCTCGGCGACTGCGTGGGCGATGCGCTCGCGCTGATCGGGCTCGGCGAGAGCATCACCGCCGCCCGCGCCGCGCTCACCGAGCACAGCGCCCTCCTCGTCACCGACGAGGGCAAGCCCGTCGCGGTGATCACCCGACAGGACCTCCTCACCTACGCCACGGCCTGACGGCCGCCGCCTCCGCACCTCCGACCCAGGGAGCCCGCACCATGCCCAAGAAGCAGCACTTCGACACCCGCGCCATCCACGCCGGCCAGGAGTTCGATCCGACCACCGGGGCGGTCGTGCCGCCCGTCTACATGACCTCCACGTTCGTCCAGGACGGCATCGGCGGTCTCCGGGGCGGCTACGAGTACGCCCGCTCGGCGAACCCGACGCGCGACTCGCTCCAGGAGCTCATCGCCTCGCTCGAGGGCGCGGACGTCGCCTACTCCTTCTCCTCCGGCCTCGCCGCCGAGGACACCCTGCTGCGCGCCGCCCTCGCGCCCGGCGACCACGTCGTCCTGGGCAACGACGCGTACGGCGGCAGCCACCGCCTGATCGACCGGGTGCACAGCGCCTGGGGCGTGCGCAACACGGCCGTCGACATGTCGAACCTCCGCGAGGTGCAGCGGGCGATCGTCCCCGGCGAGACGAAGATGCTCTGGGTCGAGACCCCGTCGAACCCGCTGATGACCATCAGCGACATCGCCGAGCTCGCCGACCTGGCCCACGCGCACGACCTGATCGTCGTCGTCGACAACACCTTCGCCTCCTCCGCCCTGCAGCAGCCGCTGGCCCTCGGTGCCGACGTGGTCGTGCACTCGACCACGAAGTACCTCGGCGGCCACTCGGACGTCGTCGGCGGCGCGCTCGCCCTGCGCTCGGGGCCGCTGGCCGAGAAGATCGCGTTCCTGCAGTTCGCGGTCGGAGCGATCTCGGGCCCGATGGACGCATGGCTCACGGTCCGCGGCATCAAGACCCTCGGGGTGCGGATGGAGCGCCACTCCGTCAACGCGCAGGCGGTCGCCGAGTTCCTCGTCGAGCACCCGGCTGTGACGGCCGTGCACTACCCGGGCCTGCCCTCGCACCCCGGCCACGAGCTGGCGAAGCGCCAGATGTCGCGGTTCGGCGGGATGCTCTCGCTCGAGCTCGCGACGCCGCGCGCCGCCCGGAAGTTCGCCGAGTCGACCGAGCTGTTCCAGCTCGCGGAGTCGCTGGGCGGCGTCGAGTCGCTGATCGGCTACCCGAGCGAGATGACGCACGCGTCGGTGAAGGGCACGCCGCTGGAGGTCTCGGAGTCGCTGGTGCGCCTCTCGGTGGGCCTCGAGGACTCGTCCGACCTGATCGCGGACCTGTCGGCGGCGCTGCCGAAGAAGTAGAGGCGGGAACGCCGCCCCGCGGGGCGGCATCTCGATGGTGCGCCCGATCCGGCCCCTGCCAGGATCGGGCGCATGACCTCCTCGCGCCGCTTCGTCGATCTCAGCCACACCGTCGCGGACGGGCTGGTGACCTACCCGGGCCTGCCCGCTCCGCGCATCCGGCCGCACCTCACCCGTGAGGCGTCCCGCGCCTCCTACGCACCCGGCACCGAGTTCGCGATGGACGTCATCGAGATGATCGGGAACACGGGCACCTACCTCGACAGCCCGTTCCACCGCTACGAAGGCGGAGCCGATCTCGCCGCTCTCCCGCTCGAGACGCTGGTCGACCTGCCGACCGTCGTGGTCGACGCGACCGGAGCCACCGAACGGGGCATCGGCTCGGACGCGGTCGCGGGACTCGACGTCCGCGGCGCCGCCGTCCTCCTCCGCACCGGCTGGGACGCGCACTTCGCCACGCCCGGGTTCGGCAGGGGCGCCCCCTTCCTCAGCGGCGAGGCGGCGGAGGCGCTCGTCGCCGCCGGCGCGGTGCTGGTCGGCATCGACTCGGTGAACATCGACGACACGGAGTCGGGCGGATCGCGGCCCGCGCACTCGGCCCTCCTCGCCGCGGGAGTGCACGTCGTCGAGCACCTCACCGGCCTCGGCGGGCTGCCGGCGACAGGGGCGCGCTTCACCGCTGTGCCGCCGAAGGTGCGGGGCTTCGGGACCTTCCCGGTGCGGGCCTTCGCGGTCGTCGACGAGCCCTGACCGGCGCAGGGCGCCCGGGCGCCTCCGGCTAACCTGGACCGATGCATCCCGCTCTCGCCGCCGTCGGCCGGCGCGTCCGGCCCCGCACGCGCCTCGCGGCGCTGGGCCGTCGTGTCCGTCCCCGCACGCGGCTGCGCTCCGCGGCCCGGGTCGTCCGCTCCGCCCCTCAGCGCCTCTCGGAGCGCCGCGCCGCCGTGATCGCCGCCCGGCCGATCGACCACCCCTCGCCCGCGCTCCGGCGCGAGCTGCTGCTGCTCGACCTGGCCAACCGCGTCTCCCGCCGCTCCGCGGTCGATCCGGCGGGCGAGGTCGTGGTGACGATGACCACGCACGGCGAGCGGCTGCAGCGGGTCCACGTGGCGCTCGAGTCCATCGCCCGCGGCGACGCCCGGCCCGCGCGCCTGGTGCTCTGGCTCGACGACCCGGCCCTGCACGCCGACCTGCCCGCGCCGCTGCGACGCCTCCGGCGCCGCGGCGTCGAGATCCGCCTGGTCGACGGCTACCGCGTGCACACGAAGTACTACCCGCACCTGCTCTCGGGCCGGGCGGGGGAGCGCGACCTCGTCACCTCCGACGACGACATCGTGTACCCGCGCACCTGGCTGAGGGGCCTGCTCGACGCCCGCTCGCGCTACCCCCGCGAGACCGTGCTCTGCTACCGCGCCCACCGGGTGGGGATCGTCGACGGCGCCGTGGCTCCGTACACGAGCTGGACGCCGGTCGCCGACACGCGCGCGTCGACCGATGTCTTCGGCACCTCCGTCTCCGGGCAGCTGCTGCCCGCCCCGCTCCTCGGCGAGATCGCCGCGCACGGGGAGGCGTTCCGCGAGATCGCCCCGGACGCCGACGACATCTGGCTGCACGTGCGCGCGGTCGACGCCGGCTACCGGATCGCGCAGATCGAGCCCCGCGCCCAGCTGTTCCCGTTCGTGCCGCGGACGCAGCAGTCCGGGCTCTACCTCGTCAACTACTGGGACGGCGGCAACGACCGCCAGGCCCGCGCGGCCTACACGCCCGAGGTGACGGCGCGGATCGCGGCGGACGCCTCCGCGAGAGGGGAGGTGCGGTGATGCGCCTGCTGTTCGTGAGCAACCTCTACCCGCCGCAGGTGCTCGGCGGATACGAGATGACCTGTGCGCGCGTCGCGGAGGCGATGGCGGTCCGCGGCCACACCGTGCGCGTGCTGACCACGCCGACCTACCTGCCGCCGGAGCCCTCGGGCGTCGAGGTGCACCGCACGCTGAGCCTGCGCACCTACTTCCCGCTGCCGCAGACGGGCGGCGAGATCGCTCAGCTGCTGCACCACGAGAGCGCCGTCTCGCGGTTCGAGAACACCCGCATCCTGCTCGAGGAGCTGCGCGACTTCGCGCCGACCCACGTGGTGGCCTTCAACCTGCTCGGGATCGGCGGCCTCGCGCTGATCGACCTGCTGCGGGCGGTGGAGGCCCCGTGGATGTGGAACCTCGGCGACCGCATCCCGAACGCCCTGGTCGACGGGCTGCCCGAGCGCGTGCTCCGCGTCTACGGCGCCCAGGCCCCCGACCACTTCGACCGCGGCGAGATCGTCGCGGTCAGCCGCTCCCTCGTCGACGCGATCGAGGCCGGCGGGCTGAGCCTGGGCGAGGTCGAGGTGATCGGGCGCGGAGTGTCCGTTCCCCCCGACACCGCGGAGCCGCGGCGCTACCGCGAGGGCGGGACCACCCGGTTCACGTTCGCCGCGTCGCTCGGCGAGCACAAGGGCGTCGGGCTGGTGCTGGAGGCGGCGGCGTCTCTCGCGGAGGAGACCCGCGACTTCCGCGTGGACCTCTACGGCGACGGAGACGTGGACGGCTGGCGCGCCCGGGCGGACGAGGCGGGCCTGGCCGGCCTGGTCGAGTTCCACGGAGCGACGCCGCACGCCGAGGTGCTCGCCGCGCACGGCCGCGCCGACGCGTTCCTCTTCCCGACCTGGGCCGGAGAGGCGTTCGGCGTCGCGCCGGTCGAGGCGGCCGCGGCGGGCGCCGTGCCGATCGTGACGGCGGCCAGCGGAGTAGCGGAGTTCCTCATCGACGGCGTCGACTGCATCAAGATCACCCGCTCCGCCCCGGCGCTCCTCGAGGCGATGCGGGACGTGGCGAGCGGGGCGGTGGACCTCGAGGCGCTCGGTCGGCGGGGCCGGGCCGCGGCGCGCGGACCGCTCTCGTTCGAGCGCTCCGTCGAGCTGATCGAGGCCTCGCTCGAGCGCCGCTCCCGGCCGGGCCTCGCCGACCGCCTCGCCGACACCACCCTCGAGGCCGACATCATGGACAAGGATCTGCGGGCGATGGACGTGCTCCACCGCCGCTTCTCCGGACGGGACCACGACGATGACCACTGACCACGACTTCCTCCAGGACCCCGGCTCGGCGCCCACCCGGCTCGGCCGCGGCGGCGTCGTGCTCCGCGACGCCGTGCACCGGCTGGTCGCCCCCTGGTTCGAGCAGGCGCGGCTGCGCACGGAGGAGCTGCGCGCCGAGACGGCGGCCCTGCGCGACGAGGTGGCCGGGCTCCGCGGCGAGCTGAGCGCGGTGCAGGGCGACGTCTCCGTGCTGCGCGACGAGTCGGCGGGCCTCCGGGCGGCGCTGGACGAGCTCAGCGCGTCGGTCGCGGCCGACCGCGCCTCGTCCGAGGCGGCGGGTGCGACGGCCGCCGAGCAGGCCGCCGACACCGCGGCGGCTCTCGACGAGCGCGTCCGCGGGGTCGAGCTCGAACTGCGGGCGGTCACCCGGCGCCTCGCGGAGGCGCTCGACCGCTGAGGCGGCGAGGCCCGGTCCTCGCGGCGATCAGGCGGGGACCGCCGTCCGCGCGAGCAGCTCGGCGATACGACCGGTGCAGCCGCCGCAGCCCGTGCCGGCGCGGGTCGCCCGCCCGACGCAGGCGACCGTCCCGTGTCCCGCCGCAGCCGCATCGGTGATCACCGCCGCCGTCACGCCGTTGCACCAGCAGACCGTGGCATCGGGGGCGAACGGATCGCCGGTCGCCGCGGCGCCCGCATCCGGGGCGTCCAGACGCAGGAGGCTCGACCGGTCCGCCGGCAGCTCCGAGCCCCGCTCGAAGAGGAGGCTGAGCTCGGCGCCGACCCGGGGCAGACCCACCGAGACGAACCCGCGCAGCACTCCTCCTGCGGTCACGAGCTTGGCGTAGCCGCCGCGGGCGGGGTCAGCCCACAGCGTCACCTCGAGGTGCTCCTCGCCCGGGCGGTGCGGGTCCCACGGCTCCGGGGCCACGTCGCCTCCTGCCACGAGGTCGACACCCTCGGCCTTCAGCATCACGACCGCCGGTCGGGCGTCGGGGACGCGCTCCTCGCCGCAGCGGCCCTCAGCCTCCGCCCGGATCCGCGCTGCGAGCCGGTCCGCCTGCTCCCATCCCGGACCGATCAGTCCGCTCGGTCCGCCGGGCACGCGGCCGTCGGGGAGGGCCGAGCCGCGGGGGGCGACGTGCGCGCAGTCGCCGATCGCGAAGACGTCCGGGTCGCTCCAGCTGCGCAGCTGCTCATCGACGAGGATCCCGGTCGAGACGGCGAGCTCCGCGCCCGCGGCCAGCTCGACCCGCGCACCGACACCGCACGAGAGCACCAGCAGATCCCCCTCGATCTGCTTGCCGTCAGCGCAGACGAGCGCCTGGAAGTGCGCACGGCCGCGGTCGTCGTGCGCGAGCAGGACGCTCTCGGACCGGGCGTGCGCCACCATCTCGACGCCGGCCGCGCGGGCGGCCGCGGCCAGCATCCGCCCCCCGCCCGTGTCGAGATTGCGGGCCATCGGGATGTCGCCGTGGAAGACGACCACCACCTGCGCGCCCTGCTCGGCGGCGGCGAGGGCGAACTCGATCCCGAGCACTCCCGCCCCGAGCACGACGAGGCGAGCGCCGGAGCGCACGGCCTCGCGGACCACCCGGGCGTCGGCCAGGTCTCGCAGCGCCACCACCCTCTCCGGGAGGGGCCGGGAGCCCGCGTCGAGCGACTCCGGATCGGCGGCGCGCACCGTCCGCTCACGTCGGGCCCGCTCCATCCCGGCGAGGGTCGGCACGTTCGCCCGGGCGCCGGTCGCCAGGACGAGGCGGTCGTAGGGGAGCCGCTCGCCGTCGTGCAGCCGCACGACGTTCCGCGCGCGGTCGATCCCCACGACGGCCGCTCCCAGGCGCAGGACGACGCCCGCCGCCTCCGCCGCCGTCCGGTCGCCGAGGTCGAGGCGCTCGCGGGTCGCCCGGCCGACGGCGTACTCCGCGAGCAGGACACGGTTGTAGGGGTCGTCGCCCTCGGCGCCGACGACCGTCAGCGCGACCAGACCGGCCCGCACGGCCGGCAGCAGCTCCTCGACGAAGCGCGAGCCGACGGGTCCGTAGCCGATCAGGACGATCCGCTCGGGAGGTGTCTCAGGCATGTGCCGTCCCTTCCGCGCGGACCCAGACCCGCGTGCGCTTGAACTCGGGCATCGACGACACCGGGTCCACGACGGCCTCGGTGAGGAGGTTCGCACACTGCTCACCCGCGTAGTGGAAGGGCAGGAACACCGTGTCGTGGCGGATGTCCGCGGTGACGCTCGCGCGGGCGCGGACCACGCCGCGCGCGTTCCCGATCGCCACAGGTGCTCCGTCGCTGACGCCGAGCCGGGAGGCGGTCGCCGGGTGGATCTCGAGTCGAGCCTCCGGGCGGGCCGCATCGAGCTCCGCGACCCGCCGGGTCTGGGTGCCCGACTGATACTGCTGGAGGTAGCGGCCGGTCACCAGGGTCAGCTCCTCGCCGCGGTCCACGACGTCAGGGACGGCGGGGATGACGGCGACCAGGCGCGCCCGGCCGTCGGGGTGCCCGAAGCGCTCAGCGAAGAGGCGCGGCGTCCCCGTGCCGCCCGCGGGGTAGGGCCAGTGGGCGGCGATCCCGGTGTCGAGCAGGGCGTGCGAGAGGCCGGAGTAGTCGGCCACGCCTCCCGCGGACGCGCGGGCCAGCTCGTCGAACACCTCCGCGGGGACGGTCGACCAGCTCGAGGGGGCGTCGAGACGGCGCGCCAGTTCGCTCATGATCCAGAGCTCGCTGCGCACTCCCGCCGGCGGGTCGATCGCCCGGCGGCGGCGGAGCACCCGGCCCTCGAGCGAGGTCATCGTGCCCTCCTCCTCCGCCCACTGCGGCACCGGGAGCACCACATCGGCCAGCGCGGCGGTCTCGGAGAGGAAGAAGTCGCAGACGACCAGCGTGTCCAGGGCCTCGAGCCCGGCGCGGACGGCGTCGGCGTCCGGAGCCGAGACGACCACGTTGGAGCCGTGCACCAGCAGGCAGTGCACGGAGCGTCCGAGCTCGGCGAGCAGGGCGGTGGCGGGCAGGCCCGGGCCGGGGATCGATTCGGGCGTCACGTCCCAGACGGCGGCGACGTGGCGCCGCGCCTCCGGATCGCGGATGGAGCGGTACCCCGGGAGCTGATCGGCCTTCTGGCCGTGCTCGCGTCCGCCCTGGCCGTTGCCCTGACCGGTGAGCGTGCCGTACCCCGACCCCTCGCGGCCCACCAGGCCGAGCACGAGAGCGAGGTTGATCGCGGCGGTCGCGGTGTCGGTGCCGTCGACGTGCTGCTCGACCCCGCGGCCGGTCAGGACGAACGACCGCCCCGCGGCGAGCCGGCGCGCGAGGGAGCGGAGGAGCGTGGTCGGCACGCCCGTGACCGCGGACGTGCGCTCCGGCCACCACGCCGAGACGCTGCGGCGCACCGCCTCGGCGCCGGTCGTGCGCGCGGCGAGGTAGGCGGTGTCGGCGAGGCCCTCGGCGAAGACCAGGTGGATCAGCCCGAGCAGGAGCGGCAGATCCGTCCCGGGAGCGGGCTGCAGATGCGTGCCGGCGCCGTCCTCCGTCAGCCGCGCGGTGGCCGAGCGGCGCGGGTCGACGACCACCAGGCCGCCCCGCGAGCGGGCACCGGCGAAGTGGGCGAGAAGCGGCGGCATCGTCGCGGCGACGTTCGAGCCCAGGAGCAGGATCGTGTCGGCGTCGTCGAGGTCGGACACCGGGAACGGCAGTCCGCGATCGACGCCGAAGGCGCGGTTGCCGGCCGCCGCGGCCGAGGACATGCAGAAGCGGCCGTTGTAGTCGATCCGGGAGGTGCCGAGAGCGATCCGAGCGAACTTCCCGAGCTGGTAGGCCTTCTCGTTGGTGAGGCCCCCGCCGCCGAAGACGGCCACCGCGTCGGCGCCGTGCCGCTCCCGGACGCCGCGCACCGCCCCGGCGACCGCGTCGAGCGCCTCCTCCCACGACGCCTCCGCGAGGACGCCGTCGGCGCCGCGCAGCAGCGGGGAGACCAGGCGCTGTCCGCTCGCCAGCAGCTCGGCGGAGGTCCAGCCCTTGGCGCAGAGCCCGCCCCGGTTCGTCGGGAACTCCCTCCCCTCGACCGCCACGGGTACGGGGCCCGCCGCGGGTGTCAGCGTCATCGCGCACTGCAGGGCGCAGTACGGGCAGTGGGAGTCGGTCGGGGCGGGGGCGCTCATCGTCAGATCCGGGTCCCCGTCTTCGCGGCGAGGCGGAGGTAGACGCCGGCCGTGATCGCGAGCATCACCGCGTAGGCGCCGACGAACCAGCCCAGCGCCGTGGTGTAGTCGCCGAACTCGGTCTTGGAGAAGCCGAGCAGCTGGGGGATCACGAAGCCGCCGTAGGCGCCGATCGCCGAGATCAGGCCGAGCGCCGCGGCGGACGTGCGCTGGGCGCCGATGCCGTCGTCGCCGCGCTGGCGGGCGCGGAGGGCGAACACCGTGGGGATCATGCGGTAGGTCGCGCCGTTGCCGATACCGGCCGCCGAGAAGAGCACGAGGAAGCAGGCGAGGAAGAGCCAGAAGCTGCCGAGCGGCAGTGTCGCGATCACGCCGAGGATCCCGGCGCCCATGGCGACGAAGGCGAGGACCGTGACAGGCGCTCCGCCGAAGCGGTCGGCCAGACGGCCGCCGGAGGGGCGGGACAGCGAGCCCACCAGGGAGCCGAGGAACGCGAGGCCGACCGTCGCCGAGCCGACGGCGAAGCCGGAGAACTCGGGGAAGGTGTCGGCGATGAGCTTCGGGAACACGCCGGCGAATCCGATGAAGGACCCGAAGGTGCCGATGTAGAGCACGGCCAGCAGCCAGAGGTGCGGCTCGCGGAGCGCGGCGAGGGAGGCGGCGACGTCGGACTTCGCGGTCGAGAGGTTGTCCATGCGCTTGGCGGCGCCGATCATCGCCACGACGATCAGGGGGACCCAGAGGAAGCCAGCGATCGGCAGGTTCAGCGTGGCCGCGGCGCCGACGGTGATCGCGATCGGCACGACGAGCTGCGCGACGGAGGCGCCCAGGTTGCCGCCCGCGGCGTTGAGCCCCAGAGCCCAGCCCTTCTGCGCGTGCGGGTAGAAGAAGGTGATGTTCGCCATCGAGCTGGCGAAGTTGCCGCCGCCGAAGCCGGCGAGCGCGGCCACCAGGAGCATGACGCCGAACGGGGTCTCCGGATTCGAGACCGCGATGCCGAGTCCGACGCTCGGGATCAGCAGGAGGCCCGCCGACACGATCGTCCAGTTGCGGCCGCCGAAGCGGGGGACCATGAACGTGTACGGGATCCGCAGGGTGGCGCCGACGAGGCTCGGCATCGAGATGAGCCAGAAGATCTGCCCGGTGTCGAAGGCGAACCCGGCCGCCGGCAGCGAGACGACGACGACCGACCAGAGCTGCCAGACGACGAAGCCGAGGAACTCGGCGAAGATCGACCACCTCAGATTGCGAGCGGCGACGGAGCGTCCCTCCGCCTCCCACTGGGCGGGGTCCTCGGGGTTCCAGCCGTCGATCCAGCGGCCCGGCCGTCGGATGATGCCGGTGGATGTGGCGGCGGTCGTGGGGACGGTGGTCGGGGGTGCAGCAGTCATCGTGGTCCTCCGGAGGGTGGGCGGCGCGCGCGAGGGCGCGCTCGGGACGGGGAGGTGGAGCGGTGGTGGTGCGGGGAGGAGGCGTCAGGCGTTGCGCCCGAACAGCTCCGAGACGATGTCGACCAGCTCGCGGGCGGGCGGATCGACGGCGGTGAGGAGGGGAGCGGAGGCGAGGTCGGCCCCCGCGGAGGCGGCCAGGCCGGCGAAGTAGCCGGGCGCGAGCAGGTAGGTGGCGACCACGACGCGCGCGCCGGGGTGGGCGGCGCGCTCGGCGGCGACCGCCTCCGCGATCCGCGGCTCGGCGGCCGAGATGAACGAGGTGCTCACCTCGCGGCCGAGCTCGGCGGCGAGGAGGCGGCCGGTGGTCCAGCAGTCCGCGACGGCACCGGCGTCGCTCGAGCCGGCAGCGGCGAGCACGACGCGGTCGCCGTCGTCGAGCCCTGCCTCGTGGAGCCGGCGGGCGAGCACGCGCGCCAGGCGGGGATCGGGTCCGAGCGCGCCCGAGACCCGCACCGGCCGCTCCGCCTCCGCCGCGGCCTCGGCCAGGTCGACGTGCACGTGGTAGCCGGCCGAGAGCAGCAGCGGCACGACCACCGCCGGCCGGCCCGGCTCGAGAGAGCCCAGGGTCGCAGGGACGTCGGGCTGCTGCACGTCGACGAAGGAGTCGAGCACGTCCAGCGCCGGGTTGGCCCGGCGGACCGCCTCGACCAGCGCGGCGACGGCACGTCTCCCGTCGTCGTCGGAGGTCCCGTGGGACGCGGCGACCACAGCGGTCCGCTGGGCGACCTCGATCGTGCCGTCGCTCTCGCGCACCTGCCAGGTGGCGAGGTGCAGCTCCGCTCGTGTGAAGCAGGCGCCGGTCTCGAGGTCGAAGACGTCCTTGTGCAGGGGCGAGGCGATCGTGGGCCGCTGCACCCCGTCGACCAGACGCGAGCCGACGATGCCGCGTGAGAGCACGGCGGCGCCGGTCGCGGGGTCGAGGTTCGAGACGGCCCGCACCCGCCCGTCGGGCAGGAGGAACAGGGCGAGCTGCACACCGCCGACCAGGGCGGCCTCGCCCCAGAGCGGCTCGAGGTCGCCGACGGCGCAGACCGGCACCCAGGTGGTGGCGGTCGCGGGGGCGAGCCGATCGAGGAGGGTCATCGCTGCGCCTTCTTCCTGCGGGTGGGCCACCGCATCCGGTCGGACGCGATGAGGCAACGGTAGGGATCGCGCGTTTCGTGCGAGCACGCCTCCGGTGTCACGGGCGTAACGAAGCCCTCACGGCCTGCGGCGCTCGCCGAGAGGCGCGCGTCACACGCTGTTACACAGGGGCAACGGCGGGGAAACGGGCCGTCCCTACGGTGGACGTCATGACTCCTGGAGCGAACCCCGCCGCCCGGCCCCGACGCGTGCTCGTCGTCGGAGCGGGACCCGCCGCGCACCGCCTGGTCGACGCGCTCGTCGCCCGGGCCGGCGACCAGGCGCTGGAGATCACCGTCCTCGGCGA
The DNA here is from genome assembly GCF_002932095.1 of Rathayibacter sp. AY1G1. Classification (NCBI taxonomy): domain Bacteria; kingdom Bacillati; phylum Actinomycetota; class Actinomycetes; order Micrococcales; family Microbacteriaceae; genus Rathayibacter; species Rathayibacter sp. AY1G1. The sequence goes on along the minus strand of NZ_PSUZ01000016.1, from coordinate 71,064 downwards.
GGAGGTGCACCGTCCCTACGACCGCGTCGCACTCTCGAAGCGCCTCGACGGCGAGCACGACCTGACTCTGGGCGACGGCGCTCTGTGGGAGTCGGCGCGGCTGATCACCTCCTCCCGTGTCGTCGCGATCGATCCCGACCGCCTGCGCGTCGAGCTCGCGGACGGCCGCTCCCTCGAGGGCGACGAGATCGTCCTGGCGACGGGCTCCTCCGCCACGGTCCCGCCGATCGAGGGCGCCGAGCACGGCCGCGTCTACCGCACGCTCGAGGACGTGGACGGGCTCGTCGCCGAGCTCGCCGCGTTCCGCGCCCGGCGCGGACGCCCCGCGATCGTGGTCGTGGTCGGCGGCGGTCTGCTCGGCCTCGAGGCGGCGGGAGGCGCGCACCGGCTCGGTGCGCGCACCGCCCTCGTCCACTCCGGCCGCTGGCTGATGAGCGCGCAGCTCGACGAGGGCGCCGGGCAGGCCCTCGGCCGCATCATCTCGGCGCAGGGGATCGCGCTGCACCTCGGCAACCGGCCCACCGCGATCCTCACCTCGCCGACGGGGACGGTGCTCGGCGTCGCGCTGACCGACGGCAGCAGCATCAGCGCCGATCTCGTGGTCTTCTCCATCGGGATCACGGCGCGCGACGAGCTCGCCCGAGCGGTCGGGATCGAGGTCGCACCGCGCGGAGGCGTGGTCGTCGACGAGGCCTGCCGCACCAGCAGGGCGGGAGTCTGGGCCATCGGCGAGGTCGCCGCGATCGCCGGCCGCACGGTCGGGCTCGTCGCACCCGCCAACGCGATGGCGGAGGTGGTCGCCGACCGGATCCTCGGCGGCGACGCGACCTTCCCGGGGGTCGACGACGCCACCAAGCTCAAGCTCTCGGGCGTGGAGGTCGCCAGCTTCGGCGACGCCCTCGGCACCACGGAGGGAGCGCTCGAGGTCGTCTACGCCGATCCGGCCCGCGGTCTCTACCAGAAGGTCGTCGTCTCGGACGATGCGCGCACGCTGCTCGGCGGGATGTTCGTCGGCGACGCGGGCCCCTACTCCTCCCTCCGCCCGCTGCTGGGGCGCGAGCTGCCGGCCGAGCCCGGCGCCTACCTCGCGGCGGCGGGGGCGGAGGCGCCCTCGGGCGACCTTCCGGACGACGCCCAGGTCTGCTCGTGCAACAACGTCTCGGTCGGCGAGGTCCGCCACGCGATCGGCGAGGGGTGCACCGAGCTGGGGCCGCTCAAGGCCTGCACCCGCGCGGGCACCCAGTGCGGATCGTGCGTGCCCCTGGTGAAGAAGCTGCTCGACACGGAGCTGATCCGTGCGGGCGTCGAGGTCTCCCGCGCCCTCTGCGAGCACGTGGCGCTCAGCCGCAGCGAGCTGTTCGAGTCGGTCCGCATCCTCGGGCTGCACTCGGCCGAGCAGGTGATGGAGCGCTTCGGCTCCGGGCTGGGCTGCGACGTCTGCAAGCCGGTGATCGCCTCCGTCCTCGCCACCCAGACGAACGCCTACATCCTCGACGGCGGCCAGGCGCCGCTGCAGGACACCAACGACCGCGCCCTGGCCAACATGCAGAAGGACGGCACCTACTCCGTCGTCCCGCGGATCCCCGGGGGCGAGATCACGCCGGCGAAGCTCAAGGTGATCGCCGAGGTCGCCGAGCAGTACGGCCTCTACACGAAGATCACCGGCGGGCAGCGGATCGACATGTTCGGCGCCCGCCTCGAGCAGCTGCCCGAGATCTGGCGCCTCCTCGTCGACGCCGGCTTCGAGTCGGGTCAGGCGTACGGCAAGTCGCTGCGCACGGTCAAGTCGTGCGTCGGATCGACCTGGTGCCGCTTCGGAGTCCAGGACGCGGTCGGGATGGCGGTCTTCCTCGAGGAGCGGTACCGGGGTCTCCGCTCGCCGCACAAGTTCAAGCTCGGGGTCAGCGGCTGCGCCCGCGAGTGCGCCGAGGCGCGGGGGAAGGACATCGGCGTCATCGCGAGCGACCTCGGCTGGAACCTCTACGTCGGCGGCAACGGCGGCTACCAGCCGGCGCACGCCCAGCTGCTCGCGCAGGACCTCGACGACGAGACCCTGGTGCGCTACATCGACCGCTACGTCATGTACTACGTGCGCACGGCCGAGCGGCTCCAGCGCACCGCCCGCTGGCAGGAGGAGCTCCCCGGCGGACTCGACCACGTGCGCGAGGTGGTCTGCGAGGACTCGCTCGGCATCGCCGCCGAGCTGGAGGCCGCCATGGCCACGCACGTCGACACCTACGTCGACGAGTGGGCGGCGACCCTCGCCGATCCCGACCGGCTCCGCCGCTTCCGCTCCTTCGTGAACGCCCCGGACACCGCGGATCCGCGCGTCGCGACCGTGCGCGAGCGCGGGCAGGTCCGGCCCGCCGGCCGGGACGAGAGACCGGACGGACCCGTGCTGGTCGCGGGGCCGAGGATCCCCGTCGGTCCGGCCGGGATCGGATCGGACTCGTGATGCAGCTCTCCCTCGACCTCGCCGGACGCCGCGTGCTCGTGATCGGCACCGCCTCCGGGACCCGCCGCGTGCTCGCCCGCTACCGAGCCGCCGGCGCACTCGTCGAGCGGCACGAGGCGGAGGACGCGCTCACCCCGGCGCCCCCGGCCCTGATCGTGTGGGTGGAGGGGCCGGCGCCGCTCCGAGCAGCGGCGGCCGAGCTCTGCCCCTGGATCGTCGACGAGGCCCCCGCGCCGACCCGGCCGGTCGGGCACGTCAGCATCGTCGGCGGCGGCCCCGGCGATCCGGATCTGATGACCCTCGCCGCCCGCCGCGCCCTCCGCGACGCGGACGTGGTGCTCTTCGACCGGCTCGGTCCGCACGAGGGCCTGGCCGAGTGGGCGCCCGGCGCCGAGCTGATCGACGTCGGCAAGACGCCGGGTCATCATGCGGTGCCGCAGCACGAGATCGAGCGGCTGATGATCGAGCGGGCCCTCGCGGGTCTGGACGTCGTGCGCCTCAAGGGCGGCGATCCGTTCGTGTTCGGCCGCGGGTCGGAGGAGGTGCGCGCGTGCCGGCTCGCCGGCGTCGGCTCCACGGTCGTCCCCGGAGTGACCAGCGCGATCTCGGTGCCCGCCGCCGCCGGGATCCCGGTCACCCACCGCGAGGTCAGCAGGGCCTTCACCGTGGTCTCGGGCCATGCGCCGTTCAGCGAGCAGGAGCTCGGCCATCTGGCCGGGCTGGGCGGGACGATCGTGGTGCTGATGGGCGTGAACACCCTCCCGCACCTCGTCGCCGGGCTGCAGCGCGCCGGGATGCGCGCCGACACGCCCCTCGCGATCGTCGAGCGGGGCTGGTCGCGCGACCAGCGCACGACGGTCTCGTCGGTCGGCGCAGTGCTCGGCCTGCTCGCCGAGCTGGCACCGCGCTCGCCCGCCGTGATCGTCATCGGCGAGGTGGTCCGGCAGGCCGCGTGCCATGATGCGGGGGACCCCGAGAGCATCGCCCGAGCGGTCGATGCACTGACCGCGTGAGACCCCGAGGGGGCCGAGCATGACCGGCACCGATCCCGACGCCGCCGTGGGGTTCCGACCCGACCAGCTGGACGGCTTCCGCATCGGGGTCACCTCCGACCGCCGCTCCGAGGACCTGATCGCCGCGTTCGAGCGCCGCGGTGCCGCCGTCACGCACGCCCCCACCATCCGCATGCGCGGCGTCGACACCGAGGGCGCGCTCGAGGAGGAGACCCGCGCCATCGTCGCCGCCCGTCCCGACGTGCTCCTCGCCACCACCTCCTACGGCCTGCGGCGCTGGCTCGAGGCCGCGGACGCCGCGGGGATCGAGCTGGCCGACGCGCTGTCCTCCGCGCGGATCCTCGTCCGCGGACCCAAGGCGCGCGGAGCGATCCGTGCGGCGGGTCTCGACGACCACGGGATGAGCGAGCGCGAGACGACCACCTCCCTCGTCGACCTGGCCCTGCGCGAGGGCGTCGCCGGCCGCACGATCGCGGTGCAGCTGCACGGATTCACCGACCCGGCTCAGCTGCAGCGTCTCCGCGACGCCGGCGCCCGGGTGCTCACGGCCGCGCCCTACCGCTGGAGCGTGCACGAGGACTCCGCCCGGGTGCTGCGGCTGATCGACGCGGTCTGCGGAGGGGGCATCGACGCCGTCACCTTCACCAGCGCGCCGGCGGTGGAGGCGCTCTTCACGGTCGCGGAGGCCGCGGGCCGCCTCGACGACCTCCAGGCGGCCTTCCGCGAGACGGTGGTCGCCGCCGCCGTGGGCCCCGTGACCGCAGCACCCCTGGTCGAGGCAGGGATCCTCCCGGTCGTGCCGGACCGGTTCCGGATGGGCGCGCTCATCCGCCTGACCTGCGAGCACCTCGAGCAGGCGTCGCCCCGCATCGAGACGGCCTTCGGCACTCTCGAGCTCCGAGGCCGGCACGCCGTCCTGGCCGGGACCCGGGTGGCGCTGACCCCGGTCGCGCTCGCGCTGTTCCGGACTCTCGTCGCCGCCGAGGGCGCGACCGTCGCGCGTCACGTCCTCGCGGCCTCCGCGCCGGAGGCTCTCGACGACCACGCGGTCGACGTCGCTGTCAGCCGCCTCCGTCAGGCCCTCCCCGAACCGCGGCTCGTGGCGACGGTGATCAAGCGCGGCTACCGGCTCGCGACCCCGCTCTGAGTGGCAACGCGATGCGGCTGCGGCCCTCTCCGCGCCCGTTGGCGCGGCTCCAGGCGTCCATCGCAGGAGGCCGCGACTCCGCTCGTTCGGCACACGCCGCTCACCACGAGTGGACGCGCGACGGGGGCGACGCGACCGAGGTCGCGGACGGGCGACCGCTCGAGGCCGCGCCGGGCGCGGTGCCACACTGAGCGCGTGGGCAGGCTGAGGGTCGTCGTCGCGCCCGACTCCTTCAAGGGGTCGGCGAGCGCGGTCGAGGTCGCGCGGGCGATCGCCGAGGGCTGGAGCGCTGCGCGCGCGGGGGACGAGATCGTCCTCGCGCCGATGGCCGACGGGGGAGAGGGCACGGTCGAGGCCTTCGCGCTCGCGGTCCCGGGGTCGCAGCGGCTGCCGGTCGTCGTGCCCGGCCCGGACTCCCGGCCGATCCGCGCCTGGTGGCTGCTGCTCCCCGACGGGACAGCCGTCGTCGAGCTCGCCTCCACGAGCGGCATCACGCTGCTCGACCCGCTCCGACCGCTCACCGCGCACACGCGCGGCTTCGGCCGCGCGATCGCCGCCGCCCTCGACGCGGGGGCGCACGCCCTGCTGCTGGCGATCGGCGGCAGCGCCTCGACCGACGGCGGAGTCGGAGCGCTCCGCGAGCTCGGCGCACGCTTCTCCACCGCCTCCGGCCGCGACCTCGGCGAGGGAGGCGGTGCGCTGCCCGCGCTCGCCGCCGCCGACCTCCGCGCGCTGCGTCCTCTGCCGCCCGGAGGCGCGGTCGTGCTCAGCGACGTCGCGACCCCGCTGCTCGGCGACTCCGGGGCGGCCCGCGTCTTCGGACCGCAGAAGGGGGCCGGCCCCGAGGACGTCCTCCTCCTCGAGAGCGGCCTCCGCCGTCTCGCTGCGCACCTGGACGCGGATCCCGATGCGCCGGGCTCCGGGGCGGCGGGCGGGACGGGCTTCGGGCTGCTCGCCTGGGGCGCGCGCCCGACCTCCGGCGCCGACGCCGTCGGACGGGCGATCGGGCTCCCGGCGCTCCTCGCGGGCGCGGACGTCGTCATCACGGGGGAGGGGCGCTTCGACGCGCAGTCCGCCGCCGGCAAGGTCCCGGTGCACGTCCTCGCGCTCGCCGAGGCGGCCGGGGCGCGGACGCTCCTCGTCGCCGGGGCGATCGCGGCGCCGACTCCCGGCTTCACCGCTGCGGTGTCGCTGACGGAGGCGGCGGGCTCCTCGTCCGCGGCCCTCGCGGACCCGTTCCCGCACCTGCGCGCCGTCGCCCGGGAGTGGGCCGCGCAGCTCCTCTGACCGTTCGCGGTGTCGGTGGTCGGGCGTACCGTCCGGGCATGCCCCGAGATGCGATCCGACCACCACATCTTGTGGTCGAGCCGCCGCGCGGACCCCACCGGTCGGGCATGCCGACACGCCGTGGCGCGTTGTACACAGTGAACGGGATCCTTCTGTCCACACCTGTGGATGGTTCGTGCGGATCCGCGTCCTTCCGCGGTTCCACGGGCTCCGGCCTGTGGATGAACGGGGGAGGAACCGGTGGATAACTACACGGCTGTAACTACTACGTCTAGTGGGCTGACACCGGCCCGCCCCCTATATGTAGTATTGCTGAGCAGGTCGGAGCGAGAGCCCCACCGGCACCCAGAACTCACCCGGACCACCCTCCGACCCCGCCCGCATCGCGAGCCGCCGGTCGGGGAGCGGCACCGGGACACCCCCTCCGAAAGGCGACACCCATGGCTGTGACGGTCTACACCAAGCCCTCCTGCGTCCAGTGCACCGCGACGTACCGCGCCCTCGACAGCAAGGGCATCGACTACGAGGTGTTCGACCTCTCCGTGGACGAGAAGGCCCTCGAGGCCGTCAAGGCCCTCGGCTACCTCCAGGCGCCGGTCGTCATCACGGACGACGACCACTGGTCCGGCTTCCGCCCCGACAAGATCGCGACCCTCTGAGGCGCACGGACGGCGATCCGCGACGTCGTCGGCGGGCGCCGTAGCGCCGCTGCGGCTTCCTCCTCCGCCTTGCGGCTCACCGCGCAGCCGCCTCGGAGGCGGGACCGAGAACAGCAGCTGACGGGGAGAGGGGCCGAAGGATGAGCGGGCTCGTGTACTTCTCCAGCAGCTCGGGGAACACGCACCGGTTCATCGAGAAGCTCGGACGGCCGGCGCAGCGCATCCCGCTCCACGCCCGCCGCGACGGAGCCGCCCTCGACACGCTCCACGTCCACGAGCCGTACGTGCTCGTCCTCCCCACCTACGGCGGCGGCAACGGCGGAGGAGCGGTCCCCAAGCAGGTCATCCGGTTCCTCAACGATCCGTGCAACCGCTCCCTGATCCGCGGCGTCATCGGCGCCGGCAACACGAACTTCGGCGAGGCGTACTGCCTCGCCGGCGACATCATCGCCCGCAAGTGCGAGGTGCCGCACCTCTATCGATTCGAAGTATTCGGAACACCCGACGACGTCCGCGCCGTCGACGAAGGATTGGACACGTTTTGGACGCAGCAGTGATCGACGCTCCCCGCGACGCCGCACAGATGGACTACCACTCGCTCAACGCGATGCTGAACCTCTACGGCCCGAACGGAGAGATCCAGTTCGACAAGGACCGCGAGGCCGCTCGCGAGTTCTTCCTGCAGCACGTCAACCAGAACACGGTGTTCTTCCACACGCTCAAGGAGCGCCTCGACTACCTGGTCGAGAAGGAGTACTACGAGCAGGCCGTGCTCGACCAGTACTCGTTCGAGTTCATCCAGCAGCTCAACGACCTGGCGTACTCGAAGAAGTTCCGCTTCGCGACCTTCCTCGGCGCGTTCAAGTACTACACCTCGTACACGCTCAAGACGTTCGACGGGAAGCGCTACCTCGAGCGCTTCGAGGACCGCGTCGTGATGACTGCCCTCGGCCTCGCCCAGGGCGACGAGACGCTCGCGACCGCCCTCGTCGAGGAGATCGTCGCCGGCCGCTTCCAGCCCGCGACCCCGACCTTCCTCAACACAGGCAAGGCACAGCGCGGCGAGCTCGTCTCCTGCTTCCTGCTCCGCATCGAGGACAACATGGAGTCGATCGCCCGCGGCATCAACTCCGCGCTCCAGCTCTCCAAGCGCGGCGGCGGCGTCGCCCTCTCGCTCTCGAACATCCGCGAGGCCGGCGCCCCGATCAAGCAGATCGAGAACCAGTCCTCGGGCATCATCCCCGTGATGAAGCTCCTCGAGGACAGCTTCAGCTACGCCAACCAGCTCGGCGCGCGCCAGGGCGCGGGAGCGGTGTACCTCTCGGCGCACCACCCCGACATCCTCCGCTTCCTCGACACCAAGCGCGAGAACGCCGACGAGAAGATCCGCATCAAGACGCTCTCCCTCGGCGTCGTCGTGCCCGACATCACGTTCGAGCTCGCGAAGAACAACGAGGACATGTACCTCTTCTCGCCCTACGACGTCGAGCGCGTCTACGGCATCCCCTTCGGCGACATCTCCCTCTCGGAGAAGTACCGCGAGATGGTCGACGACCCGCGCATCAAGAAGACCAAGATCTCGGCGCGCGAGTTCTTCCAGACCATCGCCGAGATCCAGTTCGAGTCGGGCTACCCCTACATCGTGTTCGAGGACACGGTGAACCAGGCGAACCCGATCAAGGGCCGCATCAACATGTCCAACCTCTGCTCCGAGATCCTCCAGGTCAACACTCCGACGACCTACAACGAGGACCTCTCCTATGCGCAGATCGGCAAGGACATCTCCTGCAACCTCGGCTCGCTGAACATCGCGCTGACGATGGACTCGCCCGACTTCGGCCGCACCATCGAGACCGCGATCCGCGGCCTCACCTCGGTGTCCGACCAGTCGCACATCACCTCGGTCCGCTCGATCGAGGACGGCAACGACAAGTCGCACGCCATCGGCCTCGGCCAGATGAACCTGCACGGCTACCTCGCCCGCGAGCGGATCCACTACGGATCCGAGGAGGGCATCGACTTCACCAACATCTACTTCTACTCGGTGCTGTTCCACGCCCTGCGCGCCTCCAACAACCTCTCCATCGAGCGCGGCACCACCTTCGAGGGCTTCGCCGACTCGACGTACGCCTCGGGCGAGTTCTTCGACACCTACACCGAGAAGGAGTGGGCGCCGGCCACCGAGCGCGTCTCCCGCCTCTTCGCCGACTCGGGCATCGCGGTCCCCACCCGGGACGACTGGCGTGCGCTCAAGGCCTCGGTCATGGAGCACGGCATCTACAACCAGAACCTGCAGGCCGTCCCGCCGACCGGCTCGATCTCGTACATCAACAACTCGACGTCCTCGATCCACCCGATCGCGTCGAAGATCGAGATCCGCAAGGAGGGCAAGCTCGGCCGCGTCTACTACCCGGCGCCGTTCATGACGAACGACAACCTGGAGTACTACCAGGACGCGTACGAGATCGGCTACGAGAAGATCATCGACACCTACGCCGCGGCCACGCAGCACGTCGACCAGGGCCTCTCGCTCACGCTCTTCTTCAAGGACACGGCGACCACCCGCGACGTCAACCGCGCCCAGATCTACGCCTGGCGCAAGGGCATCAAGACGATCTACTACATCCGCATCCGTCAGCTGGCGCTCGAGGGCACCGAGCTCGACCAGTGCGTCTCGTGCATGCTCTAGAGCACGCAGCCCCACCCCCCTCCGCACGACCCATCCGCAGCAGCGAGAAGGAATCATGACTCCCCCCGAGAAGCTCAAGCTCGTCGACTCCGTCCAGGCGATCAACTGGAACCGGATCCAGGACGACAAGGACGTCGAGGTGTGGAACCGCCTCACGAGCAACTTCTGGCTGCCCGAGAAGGTCCCGCTGTCGAACGACATCCAGTCGTGGAACACGCTCACGCACCAGGAGCAGCAGCTCACCATGCGCGTGTTCACCGGGCTCACCCTGCTCGACACCGTGCAGGGCACCGTCGGCGCCGTCTCGCTCATCCCGGACGCGATCACGCCTCACGAGGAGGCCGTCTACACGAACATCGCGTTCATGGAGTCGGTCCACGCCAAGTCGTACTCCTCGGTGTTCTCGACCCTGTCGAACACCCAGGACATCGACGAGGCCTTCCGCTGGTCGATGGAGAACCCGAACCTGCAGAAGAAGGCGTCCATCGTGATGGACTACTACCGCGGCGACGACCCGCTGAAGCGGAAGGTCGCCTCCACGCTGCTGGAGTCGTTCCTCTTCTACTCGGGCTTCTACCTGCCGATGTACTGGTCCTCGCGCGCCAAGCTCACCAACACGGCCGACCTCGTGCGCCTGATCATCCGCGACGAGGCCGTGCACGGCTACTACATCGGCTACAAGTTCCAGAAGGGGCTCGAGCGGGTCGACCAGGCCAAGCGCGACGAGATCAAGGACTACACGTTCTCGCTGCTCTACGAGCTCTACGACAACGAGGCGCAGTACACGCAGGACCTCTACGACCAGCTCGGCCTGACCGAGGACGTCAAGAAGTTCCTGCACTACAACGCCAACAAGGCGCTGATGAACCTCGGCTACGAGCCGATGTTCCCCAAGCAGGTCACCGATGTGAACCCCGCGATCCTGTCGGCCCTCTCGCCCAACGCGGACGAGAACCACGACTTCTTCTCGGGCTCCGGCTCCTCCTACGTGATCGGCAAGGCCGTGAACACCGAGGACGAGGACTGGGACTTCTAGGCGTCGACACCACGTCCCGGCCTCCACGGCGAACGGCCCCTCCCCTCGCGGGTGAGGGGTCGTTCCCCGTCTCCGGGCGGCGGGCGGGCGCCGGGTCACCGCACCCGGCAAGGCGCCGCCCTGTCGCCGAGGCTCCGTCCTGCCGGCGGCGCCTCGGGCGGCACGTCGGTGTCTCGGCGGACGGGCCGGAGCGGCTGTCGTGGGCGCCGTCAAAGGGCCAGGCGCATCAGCACCCGGGGGAAGCCGCCGAGCACCGAGGTCGTGTCCGCGGCCTTCTCGAAGCCGGCGCGCTCGAACAGCGAGCGCGTGCCGACGTACGCCATCGTCAGGTCGACCTCCGTGCCGGCGTTGTCGACCGGGTAGCCCTCGATCGCCGGTGCCCCCTGCGATCGGGCGAACTCGACGGCGCCCTCGAGCAGCGGATGCGAGATCCCGCGCCCGCGGAAGCCGGGCCGCACGCGGAGGCACCACACGCTCCATGCGTCGAGGGCGTCCACGTGCGGGATGCGCCGGTTCGTCGCGTAGCTCGTGTCGGCCCGGGGGTGCACCGCCGCCCAGCCGACCACCTGGTCGCCGTCGTACGCGAGGACGCCGGGCGGAGGATCCTCCGCGACCAGCTCCCGCACCCGGGCGCCGCGAGCGGGACCGGCGAGAGCCCGGTTCTCGACGGAGGAGCGGAGCCGGTAGCTCAGGCACCAGCACACGCTCGCGTCGGGGCGCTTCGGGCCGACCATCGTCGCCAGGTCGTCGAAGACGGTGGCCGCGCGCACCTCGATCGTCATGGCGGCAGCCTTCCACCGTCGGGATACGCGGACAAGCCGTTCAGAACTCAGGACGAACGACGAAGGACTCCCTCCCCGCCGCGGAATCGGCGTCGCGGCACCACGTTCGTCCGGCATCCTCAACGCCCTCCGCCGATTCACCACTCCACCGGATGAATCGCACCAGCGCCCCCTGTTGGACGGCGCCCAGGCGGTGCGCCTACCGTGGACGAGGTATCCAACGAAGGAGCACTCCCTGTGAAGCACGTCCCCCTCGGCACCTCCGGTGTCGACTCCCCGAACGTCGTCCTCGGCCTCATGCGCATCCCCGAGATGAGCGACGAGGCGATCCGCGGCCTCGTCGGCGCCGCCCGCGACTCCGGCATCGACTTCTTCGACCACGCCGACGTGTACGGCGGCGAGCTGCACCGCTGCGAGGAGCGCTTCGCCGAGGCGATGGCGCTCACCCCGTCGGAGCGCGAGCAGGTCGTCCTGCAGACCAAGGCGGGCATCGTCCCGGACGGCCCCTACTTCGACTTCTCGTACGAGCATCTGATCGCCTCGGTCGAGGGCTCGCTGAAGGCGCTGCGCACCGACTACGTCGACGTGCTGCTCCTGCACCGGCCCGACGCGCTCGTCGAGCCCGATGAGGTGGCCCGCGCGTTCGACGAGCTGCACGCGTCCGGCAAGGTGAAGCACTTCGGCGTCTCGAACCAGACGCCGTACCAGATCGAGCTGCTGAAGAAGTCGCTGAACCAGCCGATCGTGGCGAACCAGCTGCAGCTCTCGATCACCCATGCGCCGCTGATCGCGCAGGGCGTCGCCTCCAACATGGTCGGCGAGGACCAGTCCGTCATGCGCGACGCCGGCATCCTCGACTACTGCCGCCTGAACGACATCACCGTGCAGGCCTGGTCGCCCTTCCAGGCGGGGTTCTTCACCGGCGTCTTCCTCGACAACCCGGCCTACCCCGAGCTGAACGCCGTCATCGACCGGCTCGCAGCGACGTACGGGGTCCCAGCGATCGCCGTGGCCACCGCCTGGATCACCCGCCACCCGGCGGGCATGCAGGTCGTGCTCGGCACGACCAACGAGCAGCGCGTGCGCGATGCGGCCCTCGGCTCCGATCTGCCGCTCACGCGGCCGGAGTGGTACGAGCTGTTCCGCGCGGCGGGCTACCTCGTCCCCTAGAGCTCCCACCCCGGAGGAAATGCGCGTCGGCGCAGAGAGGCACGGACTCCCCGGAGTCCGTGCCTCTTCCCGTCCCCGCGAGACGCCGGTCGTACGCCCGTCGCGGACCGAAGCGGCATCTCGCGGGGGAGGGGCGGGAATAGGAACGGCACCCCTGCGTTGAACTTGAGCGTAACCGACTCAACTTCCTCAGGAGGACAGGTGCCCGACAACTACAGCGAGGCCGGAGCGAGCTCGTTCGACGACTTCCTCGCCCGCTACCTCGACGGTGAGCGCGCCCGCGCGGCGCGGTCGATCGACCTCAGCCGATTCCTCACCGCCCGTACCCGCGACATCCTGCAGTCCGCAGGACGCTTCGCCCTCGAGCGCGGCCAGACCGAGCTCGACGCCCTGCACGTGCTCCGCGTGCTCATCGACGACGAGACCGTCTCGCAGGCCGTGCGCCGCATCGGCGTCGACCCCGCCGCCATCGCCACCGCCGCGGAGGCGCGCCTCCCGCAGGCCGACGAGGCCCACGCCTCGCAGAACGCGGCCACCATCACCCCCAGCGCGCAGCGCGCGCTGTTCCACGCCTACCAGGTCGCCCGCTCCAGCGGTTCGACCTACATCGAGCCCGAGCACCTCTTCTTCGCGCTCGTGCTCGGCCAGGACGCCCCCGCCGGGCAGGTCCTCGCCCACGCCGGCGTCACCGCCGAGGCCCTCACCCAGGGCATGCGCGAGACCGAGGCCCCGCAGCAGCAGGAGGCGGGACAGCCCGCCTCCGACACTCCGCTGCTCGACAAGTTCGGCACCGACCTCACCGCTCTCGCCCGCCAGGGCCGGCTCGACCCGGTCATCGGGCGCGCCGACGAGATCGAGCAGACCGTCGAGATCCTCAGCCGCCGCACCAAGAACAACCCGGTGCTCGTCGGCGAGGCCGGCGTCGGCAAGACCGCGATCGTCGAGGGCCTCGCCCGCGCGATCGTGGCGGAGGAGGTCCCCGAGCAGCTGCGCGGCAAGCGCGTGATCTCGCTCGACCTCCCCGGCATGCTGGCCGGCACCCGCTACCGCGGCGACTTCGAGGAGCGCCTCACCGGCACCATGGACGAGATCGCGGCGCACTCCGGCGAGCTGATCGTCTTCATCGACGAGGTCCACACCGTGGTCGGTGCGGGCGGCGGCGGCGAGGGCGGCATGGACGCGGGCAACATCCTCAAGCCGCGTCTGGCCCGGGGCGAGCTGCACCTCGTCGGCGCCACCACGCTCAAGGAGTACCGCACCATGGAGAAGGACCCGGCACTGGAGCGGCGCTTCCAGCCGGTCCGCGTCGGCGAGCCCGGCATCGAGGACGCGGTCGCCATCCTGCACGGCCTGCGCCCCGCCTACGAGGAGCACCACCGCGTGCGCTTCACGGACGAGGCACTCCGCGCCTCCGTCGAGCTCTCGGCCCGGTACCTCACCGACCGCGTGCTGCCCGACAAGGCGATCGACCTGATCGACCAGGCCGGCGCGCGCCTCCGCCTCCGCCTCGGATCCGGCGTCGACACCGGAGCTCTGCTCGAGCGTCTGGCGACCCTGGAGGCCGACAAGAACGCGGCCGTCTCGGCCGAGCACTACGAGGAGGCGTCCCGCGTCCGCGACGAGATCAGTGCCGTGCAGGCGGATCTCGACGCGGCCACCGGCAGCGCCCCCGCGGAGGCGGTCGTCGGCGAGACCGAGATCGCGGCCGTCATCGCCCGCGCCACCGGCATCCCGGTGTCGCGGCTCACGGAGGGGGAGCGTGAGCGCCTCGCGCACCTCGAGACCGAGCTGCACCAGCGGGTCATCGGCCAGGACGACGCGGTCACCGCTGTCGCCCGGGCCGTCCGCCGCAGCCGCACAGGCCTCGGCGACTCCTCGCGCCCGGTCGGCTCGTTCCTCTTCCTCGGCCCGACCGGTGTCGGCAAGACGGAGCTGGCGCGCACCCTCGCAGGCTCCCTCTTCGCCGACGAGCAGTCGGTCATCCGCTTCGACATGAGCGAGTTCGGCGAGCGTCACACGGTCTCGCGGCTGGTCGGCGCCCCTCCCGGGTACGTCGGCTACGACGAGGCCGGTCAGCTGACCGAGCGCGTGCGCCGGAACCCGTACTCGGTGGTCCTCTTCGACGAGATCGAGAAGGCGCACCCCGACGTGTTCAACCTGCTGCTGCAGGTGCTCGACGACGGGCGTCTGACCGACGGCCAGGGGCGGACGGTCGACTTCCGCAACACGGTGATCATCATGACCTCGAACCTCGGCTCGGAGTTCCTGGCCTCGCGGTCGGGTGCGCTCGGCTTCGTCGCTCAGAGCGATGCGTCGGCCGAGGGCTTCGCCTCGGACAAGGACCTGCGGGATCGCGTCATGGGCCGTCTCCGCGAGGCGATGCGCCCCGAGTTCCTCAACCGGATCGACGAGATCGTCCTGTTCCGCCGCCTCGGCCGCGAGCAGCTGCGGGAGATCGTCGGCATCGTCCTCGACACCACGCGCTCCCGCCTCGCTCCCCGCGAGGTGACGCTCGAGGTGACGGAGGCGGCCGTCGACTGGCTCGCCGAGAACGGCTACGAGCCGCAGTACGGCGCCCGGCCCCTGCGCCGCCTCGTCCAGCGCTCCATCGACGACCGGATCGCCGACCTGTTCGTCAGCGGCGAGGTCTCCGACGGAGGCGCTGTCCGCGTCGACGCCGTCGGCGGCGAGCTGCTGGTGACCTCGGCCGCCGCCCTCCCGCTGGCCGCGTAGCCGGTCCCGCTCCGACCCCCGTCCCTCATCCTCCCGCGAGAGACCGCTCGTGGCGACGGCACCGCCCGTCGTCGCGAGCGGCGCCCGCGGAGGGGGAGGGGCGGGGGTCTCCGCGTCCCCACGGCTTGCCACAGCGGTCCGGGCGGGATAGACACGAGAGCACGAGAACCGGAGGCACGATGTCGAACCCGCGCTACTACGACCCCGTGGGCAAGGCGGTCCGGGCGCTGCTCGTGCTGAGCCTCGTCTGCTTCGCCCTGGCGGTGGGCATGTTCGCCCTCGACATCGTCATGCCCGGCACCATGACGGACGAGCGACGGCCCTGGGCCGAGGCCAGCGGGGCGCTCGCCTCGTTCGGCGTGCTGGCCCTCATCGTCTACTTCGCGACCGTCGCGATCGTCGGCGCGATCCGGGGGCGCGGGCAGTAGCCCCGGCTCCGACGCCGTCGTCCGACAGGAACGCGTCCGGCCCGCGGGATCCGAGGATCCTCGCGGGCCGGACGCGTTCTCACGAGCCGTCAGGCGCCGGTCAGGGGCACTTCTTCGCGGTGATCGTCACCTTCAGCGTGGCGTCCGGAGCGACGGGGGAGCCGCCGGCCGGCTCCTGCCCGGTGACCTGGCCGGCGTCGGGCGCCTTCGGGTCCTCGGCGCAGGCGAGCGTGATCTTCGTGAAGCCGGCGGCGCCGAAGGCGTTCTTCGCGGCCTCCAGGTCCTGGCCCGTCACGTTCGGCACGGTCTTCTGGTTGCCGGAGCTGGTGAACACGGTGATCGCGGTGCCGCGC
The DNA here is from genome assembly GCF_002932095.1 of Rathayibacter sp. AY1G1. Taxonomy (NCBI): domain Bacteria; kingdom Bacillati; phylum Actinomycetota; class Actinomycetes; order Micrococcales; family Microbacteriaceae; genus Rathayibacter; species Rathayibacter sp. AY1G1. The sequence goes on along the minus strand of NZ_PSUZ01000016.1, from coordinate 55,312 downwards.
GGGGCCGAGCCCGACGGGTCGGCGCGGGTGACCGTCCCGACCGCGGCGTCGCTCGCCTCCGTGCCGCCCTGCACGACGCCGAAGCCGGCCGCCTCGAGCTTGGCCTCGGCGTCGGCGGAGGAGAGCCCGACGACATCCGGGATGTCGACCTTCGGGACGACCTGCAGCGAGCCGTCGGCCTCCGGGAACGCCGTCCCGCCGTACGTCGCGTCGGCGGCGCGCATGACGACCGGCCAGATGCGGTGGCGCGCGGTGGCGGCGGATCCGGAGTCGAAGGAGTAGCGGCCGAGGCGCAGGTTCGCGTCACCCTTCACGTTGAACACGCCGACGGCGGTCGCGACGCGGGTGCTCGCTCCGGTCATCCAGGTGGCCTTCGCGTCGTCGGTGGTGCCGGTCTTGCCGATCAGCGGAACGCCGTCGCCGGTGCGGGAGGCCACGGCCGTCCCTCCGCCGGTGAAGGTCGCCTGCAGCGCGACGGCCGCGGTGGCGGCGACGTTGCGGTCGATCGACTGGCGGCAGTTCGCCGGGGGCACCGGCTGGTCGGCTCCGGCGGAGTCGGTGATGCGGTCGATCGCGACGGGGTCGCAGGTCGTGCCGCCGGAGGCGATGGTGGCGAAGGCGCCGGCCATCGAGAGGGGCGAGACGTAGTTCGTGCCGAGCACCGACGACGGGTTGTGCTCGAGCTCCTCGCCGCTGCCCTGCTTCACGCCCATGTCGACCGCGGTGTCGCGGATGCCGCACAGGTCGAGCTCACGGGCCATGCCGACGAAGCCGGTGTTGAGGGAGGTCTTCGTGAAGGACACCGGGGTGCCGACCTCGCCGGTTCCGCCCTCGTCGTTCTTCGCGCTCGTCTCGTTGCTCGTGTCGGTGCCGCCGGAGACGCAGGAGTCCGTGAAGGTGCCCCAGGTGGACTTGCGCGTCCCGTCGACCGACTCGTTGATGCTGTGGCCCTCCTTCAGCCACTCCACCAGGGTGAAGAGCTTGTAGGTCGAGCCCGGCTGGATCCCGGAGGATCCGCCGTTGGCCCGATCGGTGCTGTAGTTCACGGCGCTGTAGGACGGGTCGGTCGTGAGGACGTCCGGATCCTGCGAGTACTTCTTGTTCTGCGTCATCGCGAGCACGCGCCCGGATCCGACCTCGACGCTGACGGAGACGGCTCCGACGTCGAAGTTCCAGGTCTGCGGGACCTGCGCGTCGACGGCGGCGACGGCCGCGTCCTGCAGGCCGACGTCGAGCGTCGTGTAGACGTCGAGGCCGCCGCGGCGGAAGTTGGTCCAGCGGGTGTCCTCGTCGGCGCCGAAGATCTCGTTGTTCTTCAGGACGTTGGTGACGTAGTCGCAGAAGAAGCCCGCGTTGCCCGCGGTCGAGCAGCCGGTGCTGGGCTGAGTGATGCGGGGCTCGATCGGAGCGGCGACGGCGGCGTCGTGGTCCTCCTGCGAGATCTTCCCCTCCTCGAGCATCTTGCCGATGATGTAGTCGCGGCGGTCCTTGTTGCGGGCGTAGCCGTTCGCGGCGCCGTTGTCCGGGTTGTCGGGCTGGTCGATCCGCAGGACGGCCGGGTTGTTGACGATCGCGATGAGGCTCGCGGCCTGGGCGATCGAGAGGTCCGCGGCCGAGGTCGCGTAGTAGTAGTTCGCGGCGGTCTCGAGGCCGTAGGTGGTGCCTCCGAAGAACGCGATGTTGAGGTAGCCCTGGAGGATCTGGTCCTTCGTGTACTGCTTCTCGAGCCCGATGGCGAGCTTCATCTCGCGGAGCTTGCGCTCGGGGGAGGTCCGGGTGGCCTCGTCGATCGCGGCCGCGCGCTCGGCGTCGTCCGAGATGTTGCGGACGGCCTTCTCGACGAGGACGTTCTTCACGTACTGCTGGGTGATCGAGGATCCGCCCTGCACGTCGTTGCCGAGCACGTAGGTCTGCGCGACGGCGCGGAGCGTGCCGGGGAGGTCGACTCCGCCGTGGTCGTAGAAGCGGGGGTCCTCACCCGAGACGGCGGCGTCCTTGGCGGCCTGGGCGATGCGGTCGAGCGGCACCTCGACGCGGTTCTCGACGTAGAAGGAGGCGAGCAGCTGCGGGCCGTCGGAGCCGGTCGCGTAGATGTTGCTCTTCTCGGAGAGCTTGTCGACCTCGAGGTAGTCGGGCAGGCCGTCGAAGACGCCGATCGACTGGTTCGCGGCGACTCCGGCGAGCGCCACAGCCGGGGTGACGGTGGCGGTCACGAGGACTCCGGCCACGACGCTCATGCCCAGGAAGCCCACGATCGCCTTGACCACACCACCGGTGGTCCTTCTGTCGGACGCCAAACCTTCTCCTTCGCGAATCCCCCCGGATGCTGCGACGACCGCGGCCGACGCCCTGCACGCTCCGTGCGGCAGGTCAACCTCGACAGACTAACCCGAGAGCCCCCGAAGACGAAGGCCCGGCCAGAGGCCTGAAAAGACCCTGACCGCGACCCGGGGGACGGTGTTCCCTAGGCTGTCGGCATGGCGAGCCCCTCCTCCGACCCCGGACCGGCCGACGCGACGACCCCGGAGGCCGCTCCGGTCGCCCCCCCGCAGGCCGTCCCCGCACCGCCCACGGGCGCCCTCTCGTACGCTCTCGGCTTCCTCGCGTTCATCGGGATCCCGTTCCTCAGCCTGATCGTGGGCGGCATCGTCATGGCGTCCGTGTACCCCTCCGCCCGGAGGAAGGGCGGGCTCGCCGCCGAGAACGCGCGGAACGCGGCGAACTGGGGTCTGACGGTGATCCTGATCGGGGTCGTGACGCTCGGCGCGCACGTCGTGCTGCTCTTCGCCGCCTCCGACACCCCGCTCGCGAAGGGCTTCTACCCGATCGGCATCCCGATCACGCTGTTCGCCGTGCTCTGGCTGGTGCACTTCGTGCTGATCATCTGCGGACTGGTGAAGGCGAACCAGCGCGAGGTGTTCCGTCCGCGCATCGCGATCCCGTTCCTCCGCCCGCCCGCGGCCTGAGCTCAGGCGCCGACGGGCCAGAGGTAGTCGAGCCCCGGCGGCGTGCCGGGGAACAGCGGGCCGTAGTGGTCCTCGTCCTTGGCCACGAGCTTCGAGCGGTGCGAGAGGTGCAGCCGCTCGTCGCCGAACCACGGCGGGAGCGGGTAGTCGCCGGTCAGGTAGGCGGCGAGATCCTCCGGGGCGGCGGCGAGGGCCTCCTCGGTCTTCACGAGGCACGTGTCGGCGAAGCCGCGCTCCGTCCACTCCGCGCAGGTCTCGCGCTGGTAGGTCATCAGCGCCGGCCGGTAGCCCCGCCACATCCGCGTGACGGGGTGGTTCTGCCAGCCGTACCCCGGGACGGTCAGCGCCCGCATGACCTGCAGCGTCTCGACGCGCTGCTTGCCGAGCCGCTTGCCGTCGAGGGCGCGGACGCTGCGATGGAAGTCGGGGTAGGGGAGGAAGGTCTGCACGCCTCCCAGTCAACAGCGGCCCGTCTCCCTCCGGCCACCCTCCCGTCACGCCGATGTCGCCTGGCGTGCGTAGCGTCCGGGGCATGACCGGACTCCCCCTCCTCGCCACCGACGACGTGCAGCTGCGCTGGGCGCGGCCCGAGGTCCTCGACTCCGCCCGCCACCGGATGCTGCGCCTGCTCACCCTCGCCGAGCGCCTGCGCTACGAGGCGACGAGTCGGCGCGAGGTCCGGGACGGCTTCCTCCTCGGCCGGGTCCTCGTGCGCGAGCTGGCCGCCGAGACGCTCGGGATCGATCCCCTCGAGGTCGCCGTGGACGCGCGCTGCGAGCGCTGCTCCGGACCGCACGGCCGCCCGGTGCTCCGCGGCGAGCACCCGGCGCTGGAGCGGATGCGGATCAGCATCGCGCACTGCGACGGCGCGGTGGTCGCGGCGCTGGCGACCGGACGCGACATCGGGATCGACGCGGTGCGCGCCCGCAGCGTCCGCGACCGCGTGGCGTCCGGGGCGACGACGGCGGAGCAGGTGCTCGCCGATCTGCGCTCGCAGGCGGTCGCGAAGGCCGACGGGCGCGGGACGTCGAGCGACGAGCCCGTCCGCTTCCGCACCAGGGAGGGCGCGACCGAGGCCTGGATCGAGGGCTCGAGCCGCTACTTCGCCGTCTCTGAGCCGACGGTCCACTCCGCGCTCGTCGTGGCGGTCGCGGTCGCTCAGGAGTGACCGCGGGGCGCGGTCCCCGGCCGTTGCGCTGGTCCGCGCCTAGGCGAACAGCGACAGCGTGATCGTCGAGCGGTAGGAGCCGGCCTCGACGTCCGGCTCGGCCAGCAGCCGCAGCTCGGCGTCGGCGCTCCAGGTGCCGGCCCCGCCGGCGGCTCCGAGCAGCAGCGCGTCCCGCAGGCCCGCGCCGCCCTCGAGGGAGGAGGCGACCGGATCGCCCGCGATGGCGCCGGTGCCGGTGATCAGGCGCGGGGTCCAGCCGAGGTGGTCGGCTCCGATCGAGGCGCTCGGGCCGGTGAGGGCGCTCGCCGAGGCGAGGACGTACCAGTCGTTCTGCGCGCCGACGCGCGAGTCGGTGACGGTGACCGTGGGCAGCCCGCCCGTGAACCGGCGCTGGAGGGCGGTGGAGCCCGACTCGGCGAGGTCGACGGCGTCGGCGGCGACGGAGAGCGAGAGGGAGCCGGGCTGCGCGGGAGGGGTGATGTCGACGTCGACGTCCACTCCGTCGAGGTCGTGGAGCAGGGGCGGCGTGCGGGCCGGGTCCTCGCCGGTGAGGGGATCGGCGGCATCGGGCGGGGTGGCGGAGGGGGAGTCGGCGGGACGGTCCGCGGCGGGCGGGTCTGTGGGGGGCCGGTCCGCGGGGGAGGAGCCGGTCGTCGGCTGCGCGGGCTCGACGGGGCCTGCGGAGGAGGAGCTCGAGGAGCGGCGGTCGGAGGCGCCGGATCCCACACCGGGAACGGAGGGGTCCGCAGTCGGCGCCGCATCCTCCGCGGGCGAGGCGGCGGTCGGCGTCGACACCGCTTCCGGGGCGGTCATCGCCTCGGGCGCGAGTGCGGCGGAGGCGAACACCACGGAGAGCACGAGGGTCGTCGTCGGGACGAACGCGGCGAGAGCGCGGGTGGTGCGGGTCACGGACGGTCCAGTTCTGCGGGCTCTGCGATGCGCCCGCCTGTGATTACTACCAGGAGCGCGAAGTGCTCTGCACCCCCGCTTCCGGGTGGAGTGCCGCGGAGCGCGCCAGCGGGCTCGGCCATGCTCGTGCGCCCACCTCCTCGACGAGGCGGCGCTGAGCCGGATCGATCAGACGACCGATCTCCTTCTCGGGGAGCGCCTGCGGGGGAGCGGCCGTTCCTTCTCGCCCGCGGAGATCGACGTGACGGCGCTCCCGCCCAGGCCCGGCACGTCCTTCGGCATCTGGTGCCCTGAGCCGCGCACATCGAGCCCGCACTCGCCCTGCGCGTCGGATGATGCGCCGCACACGCAGAGGAGGGAGCGCCCGCGGGCACCCCCTCCTCCGTCACGGCCGGTCGACCGGCCGCCGTGCGCTCAGCAGACGCGGGCCGGGTAGGCCACCGTCTGCGCGAGGGTCTCGGAGCCCGCCGTGGCGGTCACCGTCACCTGGCTGCCCGGCATGCTCGCGAGGCGGGTGGTGAACGCGGCCGATCCGCTCGCACCCGCGGCCACCGCGGTGACCGTCTTCGAGCCGTAGGCCGAGGCCATCGCGACGTCGATCGGAGCGGTGCCGCCGTTCTTGGCGAGGACAGTCAGCACCGCCTTCCCGGCGACGCAGCGCGACGTCACGGTCACCGGCACCGTCAGCGCCGGGGCGGCCGCCTCGGGGACGACGATCTCGCCGATCTTGAGGAACGAGCCCGGCGTGGAGAAGGTCAGCTTCAGGCCGGTGGCCGAGACCGCCGCGAACGGGATCGTGGTCAGCGTGCCGTTCGCCGCCGGAGCGACGTTCTGCGCGGTGGTCGGCTTCCAGGTGCCGTCCTCGGCGCGGTAGGCCACGCTCACCGACGCCAAGGTGCCCTCGGTGTTGGTGAAGGTGAGCCCGGCGACGCGGTGCGCCTCGGTGTTCGTCAGCGTGAACTCGGCGCTGCCGGCGAAGGTTCCGTCGGTCCAGGTCGACCAGGGGGTGCTCACGTTGCCGTCGCAGGCGTTCTTCGCGGGGAGGGTCGCGTACTTCGTCTGGCTGAACGACGCCGAGACCGCGGCTCCGGGAACGCGGCAGACGTTCGTCGGCGGCGCGGTGCCCCAGATCTGCACCTCCGAGACCGACTGCCACGTGTTCGCCGCACTGGTGAGGTGCAGGCGGAGGCCCGTGGTGTCGGGCAGGGAGGACAGGTCGAGGATCGCCGTCGGGGCGGATCCGGTCGCGGCCTGGCTGAGGGTGGTGGCGACCGAGGAGGTCGTCCATGCGCCGTTCACCTGGTACTCGACCTCGATCCTCGAGGGCCAGGTGGCGGTCGCACCGTCCTTGTAGGTGCTGACCGTCACCGAGTCGAGGTTCTGCGCCGCGCCCCAGGAGAAGGAGAGGCGGCTGTCGCGCGGGTAGCCGGCCGAGGACCAGTCGTCCCAGCCCTTGCCCTTGACGTCGCCGTCGATGAGCTTGCCGGCGAGGTCCGTGCGGCTCGAGACCGCGACGGACGCTCCGGGAGCGAGGTTCGCGATGCCCGGCTCCGCCACCTCGATCGTGCGGGTGAAGCGGCGGCCGGAGGAGAATCCGGCGTCGGCGGCGAGCGTGCCCGTCACCTGCACCGTGCCGAGCTCGGCGGGGCCGGGGGCCGCCCAGGTCACGGCGACGTCGCGGGTCGAGCCGTTGCTCGCGACCGAGACCGTCGAGGGGAGCGCGGCGGCGATGTCGGCGCCGCGGCGGACCTGCTTCGGCAGACGGGCGTCCACGACCGACCAGACGCCCTCGCCGACCCCCTTGTCGTCCCAGTAGGAGAGGTTCCAGCCGGATCCCCAGCGCGCCGGGTCCTCCTGAGCCGGATTCCGCATCTCGAGGCGGCCGTTCTCACCGACCGTCATCGGGAGCCAGACGTAGGTCGAGTCCGACTTGCCCTCGTTCCAGCGGTCGCCCATGTAGACGTACTTCCCGGGAGCGAGGGTGAGGACGTTCGTCGACTGCGAGCCGAAGGTGGTCTTGCGGGAGTCGCCGATCGAGAGCAGGCCGTCGCCGCCCTCCGGGATCGCGTTGTAGGCGACGTTCTCGTCGGCGTCGCCCTTCTCGACTCCGCGGGTCCACGCGCCGAGGATCGAGTCGGCGGTGTAGTAGGTCTGCGGGTTCGGCGCCCAGCCGGTCGCCCCGGAGGCGATCGTGTAGTACTTGCCGCCGTTGGCGAAGATCGCGGGCGCCTCGAGGTGTCCGCATTCCTTGACGATCTGGAAGTCGGTGCCGCGCACCGGTGCTCCGGCCGCACCGTCGGCGAAGACGTAGGGGTACGTCCCGTCGGCCGAGTACTGGTTCGCGTCGAGGGTGTCGGTCGTGGTGGTCCGCTCGACGTTGGTGTAGTCGGCGTCCAGCTTCGCCACGTAGAGCGAGTAGTTCTCCTCGGAGGAGTAGGAGATGTACGCGGTGCCGTCCTCATCCTGGAAGACGGTCATGTCCCGTGCCTGCCCGGGCACGGCGGAGGTGGTGCAGGCCTTGTAGTCCGTGCGGTTGTAGAGGCGGTAGACGCCCTGGAGCGTGAAGGGCCCGGTCGGGCTGTCCGAGACGGCGACTCCCGCCATCGAGCGCGCGTAGGTGCTGCCGCCCGGCGTGGTCCGGCCGTCGGAGTGCCACCACATGACCCACTTGCCGGTCTTCTCGTTGAAGAGGACCTTGGGGCGCTCGAAGATGGCGGTGTTCGGCGAGGCCTGCGTCGTGTCGAGGTGGTAGTCGAGCTCCGCGATGCGGTCGGCGCGAGGGGCTCCGGAGTCGTCGACGGTGTCGTAGAGCGCGTCGAAGTAGGGGGCCTCGAGGTCGGCCGGAGCCGAGACGCTGCGCAGCGCGGTGCCCTTGTTCTCCCAGTTGTGGCCGTCGGTGGAGCGGTAGACCGCGACTCCGGGGCTGTTCCAGTAGCCCTTCGTGCGGTCCTCGCCGTACCAGTACTGGACCTGCTGACCGCCCTCCTCGACGGTGACGATCTGGCCGCCGTGCGCCTGGATGTGGCGGCCGTCGGTGTCGTACCAGTAGGGCTGGAAGTAGCCGGCCGCGGTGCTGCCCGGGTCCTGGACCGCCGGGTAGTCGGTGTAGGTCACGGGCGTCGAGGTGCGCGGCACTCCGTCGTCGGGATCCGTGGCCACGGCGGCCGAGGCCGACTGCGCTCCTGTCCCCAGGAGTGCTGCGACGAGCAGCGCGGCCACCGCCGCGGCGGCCGTTCGTGGTCGAGACGTCATGCTGTGCTCCTTTGCACCGGGGACTTCGCGCATGTTCACGCAAACATCAGGCTTCCACGAGGCTCTGATGACGTCAACATCCAGGTCGATCCGATCGCCGGATCCCGACGGCTGCGCGGGCCCGGTCCTCGCTGCTCGACCTTCCGGCGCGAACGCTCCGCCCGGTTGGAGGGCGCGCTCCGCGAACCGTCGATCATCCGATGCCGCCCGAACCGCGACCGCCCCCGGGCCGGAGGGCTCGAGGGCGATCGGACGTGCGGTGCGGCCTAGCCGCCGACCGCCTGGCGAGCGCTGTCGAGCCCGCTCGAGAAGGCGTCGGCGGAGGAGGCGTTGCCCGACTCCAGCTCGACCAGCGCCCCCGAGAGAGCGGCGCCGATCGCTCCGGTGTCGGGGCCGTTCACGAACGAGGGGAAGTCCTCGACCGAGCTCGCGATCACCTCGCCGATCCTCGAGTCGCCGAAGAACGGATCGGTGTAGGCGCGGACGCTGTCGCTCTGCAGGGCGGCGGTGGCGGCGGGGAACGTGCCGGAGGTGGCGAAGTGGTCCTCCTGGCCCTCCGCCGACATCATCGTCTGGATGTACTGCCACGCGGCCTGCGGGTGCTCGGCCCGCGCCGGGATGGCGATGACGCTGCCTCCCCAGTTGCCGCCGACTCCGGGGACCGAGGTGACGCGCCGGTTCCCCGCGGTGTCGGGGGCGTCGGTCTTGATGCCCTGGAGGATCCAGGACGGAGCGACGGTCACGGCGAACGAGCCGTTCGCCCGGCCGGGCGCCCAGCCGGAGGAGAAGGCGGCGATGCCGGCGCTGATCCCCGCGTCGTGGGCCTTCACGGCGATGTCGAAGGCGTCCTCCACCTGCAGGTTCGTGTCGTAGACGAGCTCGCCGTCGGGGGAGTAGTACTTCTCGGTGACCTGGTTGATCGTCGAGTAGAAGACGCTGGTCTCCACGTTGTCGACGAAGGGCTGACCGGTCGCGGCCGTGTACTTCTCGCCGGTCGCGAGGAAGCCGTCCCAGTCGCTCCAGAGCGCGGCGACCTCGTCCGGATCGGTGGGGAGGCCTGCCTGCTCGAACAGGTCCGCACGGTAGGCGAAGCTGAGGCCGCCCACGTCGGTCGGCACGCCCACGACGGAGCCGTCCGCCGCGGTCGCCGCGTCCGCCGCCCAGGGCAGGTAGTCCGCTCCGACGTCGTCGCCGCCCAGCGTGCGCAGGTCGAGGAAGTTGGCGCTGTTCTGGACGAAGCGCGGGAGGTCTCAGGGCTGCGAGGATCTCGCGCGCTCAAGGATGGCCGCGATCACGGCGGACTTCGCCTCGGCGTAGTCGTTCCCGTCCTCCCAGCGCCGGAGGAGGAGAGACGCCTTCGTGCTGCGGTAGAGCTCGCGGTCGGACGGGTCGGTGCGCAGCCGGTCGCGCAGGAGGAGGTACGCGTCGATCGCGGGATGACCCTCCTCGTAGATGTGGACGTGGGCGTCCCGTCCGGGCGTGCGGACGAGCCGGTGCCCGGGCTCGCGGGTGCGCAGGACGTAGCCGGCCTCGAGCAGCGGCGCGACGTGGTCCTCCTCCGCCGTGACGTCGGGCACGACGACCAGCACGTCGACGATCGGCTTCGCGGGCAGGCCCGGGACGGAGGTCGAGCCGATGTGCTCGACACGCACGCCCGGGACGGCCTCGAGGATGCGCCGCCGGTGCTCCTCGAACAGGGCGGACCACTCGGGGTCGTACTCGTGCAGGGCGAGCTCGAGCGGCTCCGGTCCACCGACGAGCTCGACGGAGACGACGTCGGGGCGGCGGGGGGAGCGGTGCGGAGTCACCGGGTCATCCTGCCAGGGTGCCGCAGGGCGGGTGCGGTTCACTGGAGCGGTGAGCACCCTCCTCGTCACCGCGCACCCCGACCGCGACTCCCTCACCGCCGCCCTCGCCCGGCGGCTGCGGTACGAGCTCGGCCCCGACGGAGTGGAGACGGCCGACCTCGACGCCGAGGGCTTCGACCCGCGGTTCGGCGCGGCCGACCGGGACCGCTACCGCGGTGTCGGCCCGGTTCCCGACGACGTCCTCCGCGAGCAGCGCCGGCTCGACGGCGTGGACCACCTCGTGCTCGTCTTCCCCGTCTACTGGTGGTCGATGCCCGCGCTGCTGAAGGGCTGGATCGACCGCGTCTTCCTCGCGGGCTGGGCCTTCGACATCGACCCCGTCCACGGCACGCAGCGCAGGCTCGGCGCTCTGACCGTCCACCTCGTCCTCGTCGCGGGGGACTCCGCCGGGGCCTACGAGCGGCACGGCTACGAGCAGGCGCTGCTGACGCAGATCCAGCACGGGATCATCGACTACTGCGGAGCCCGGCGCGGCGGGGCCGTCTTCGTCCACGAGTCCGAGCGCGAGGACGACGCGAGCCGCAGGGCGGCGGTCGAGGACGCGGTCGAGCGGACCGTGGAGGCGATCAGGGCTGATCCGCCTGCAGCGCTCCGGTGACGAGGGCCTGCACGAGGGTGTCGGCGTCGTAGTCCGGATCGTGGGCGGCGCCGATGCAGAGGTTGCCGATGCCCTTGAGGAGCATGTAGCCGCTAAGACTCGACGCCGGGATCCGGGCGGGTCGTGCCGCCTCGAGCAGGTCGCCGCAGACGGGGACGAGCCGCTCCACGAAGTAGGAGTGCAGGGCGTCGGATCCGGCGCTGTCGCCCTGGAGCGCACCGGCGAGGCCGTGCTTGGTCACCAGGAGGTCGACGAAGTGGGCGACCCAGGCCCGGAGGGCGGCCTCCGGAGTCGCGCTGTCCGCGAGCAGCCGTGGGCCCGCCTCCGCGCAGGCCTCGACCTGGTGGCGGTAGACGGCGACCACGAGCTCCGAGCGGGTCGGGAAGTGCCGGTAGATCGTCCCCACGCCGACGCCGGCCTCCGCCGCGATCTCGCGGACCGGCGCGTCCACGCCGGAGGCCACGAACACCGTCGCCGCGGCGGCGAGCAGTGCGTCGCGACTCGTCCGCGGTCGGCCGGGCGTGCGGGGCACACGGTCGCTCATCGGTTCTCCTTGCTTTTCGGAGCGGCGCTCCGTAATTTCTCCGAACGCAGCTCCACCACATTCCGGAGCAGTGCTCCGCAATGTTCCGGAGCAGCGCTCCGACGATTGTGCCAGAGCGCCGCCACCCAGGAAGGACCCTCGTGCCCACTCCGCTCCTCGACTCGTCGACCCCCGGTGAGCACCGCCCGATGCGCGCGATCCGCACGGCCGAGCGCGACCCCTCTCGATCCGTCGCGAACGGCCCGTCGTCGAGGGGCGGACGGGCCGTTCGCGACGGATGAGCGGAGCGGGTCCTGCCGTCAGCGCGGGGCGCGCAGCCCGGCGAGCGGGCCGTCGTGCAGCGGCTCCGTCTCCCAGCGGACGCGGGCGGTGCGGTCGGGAGCGAGCTCGACGTGCAGGCGGTGCGGGGTCTCGAGGAACACGACGTCGACCAGGACGCCGTCGCCCGAGGGACCGGCGCTCGCCGCGAACGGCCCGTCGACGGTCCAGGCTCCTGCGCCGGGCGTCACGGCGAAGCGCTCGTCGCCCTCGGTCAGCGCGAGCGTCCAGCCGCCCTCGTCGGCCGTCACCTCGAGGGCGTCGGGCCACGATCCGACCGGCGTGTAGCTCCCGGTCGCGGGGGAGGCGCCCTCGAGCGGGGGAAGGGCGAGCTCCGACAGCCGGTCGGCCAGCCGGGCGTCGGCCTCCGCCGTGGACCCGCGGCCGACGGCGGGGAGCAGGTGCTCCCAGGCGAGCGCGAGCAGCGTCTGCGTGTCCGAGGTCTGGCCGGTCAGCGCGATCACGAGCTCGTGCTCGGGCACGATCAGGCTGAACTGCCCGTACGCGCCGTCCGCGCGGTAGCCGTGCAGCGACCGCCAGAACTGGAAGCCGTAGCCCTGCTGCCAGTCCGGTCCGCCGTCCTCGTGGGTCGGGACGTGCGCGCGGGACGCCTCGGCGATCCATTCCGGCGAGAGGATCCGCCGGTCGCCCCAGCGCCCCTCCTGCAGGTACAGCAGTCCGAGCGCAGCTGCCGCCTCGGTGGTGGCGTGCAGCCCGCTGTAGCCGAGCTCGCGCCCCGAGTCGTCCCGATGCCAGGCGACCTCGCCGATGCCGAGCGGATCGAGCAGGCGCGGGCGCAGGTAGTCGGTCAGCGACTGCCCGCTCACGCGCTGCACGATCGCGGCGGCGGCGAAGGTGCAGGGCTGGTTGTAGGCGAAGACGCTGCCCGGCTCCTGCTCCGGCGGGAGGAGGAGGAAGCCGCGCACCAGGTCGACCGGATCCGTCTCCTCGGCGCGGTCGATCGTCTCGGCGGAGTGGCCGCTCGCCATCGCGAGGACGTGGCGGACGCGGACCGCACGCGAGCGCGGGTCGGTGATCTCGTCGTCGAGCTCGGGGAAGTACGAGAGGACGGTGGCGTCCAGGTCGACCAGGCCCTCGGCGACCGCGAGGCCGACGGCGGTCGCGGTGAAGCTCTTGCTCAGCGAGTAGAAGAGGTGCGGCCGCTCGGCCGAGTACGGCGCCCACCAGCCCTCGGCGACCACGTCGCCGCCCTGCACGACCATCAGGCCGTGCAGCTCGACGCCGGAGGCGGCCTCGACCCCTTCGACGAAGGCCAGCACTCCCTCGGCGTCGACGGAGCGGGCGGACGGGGTGCTTCTCGGCAGTGAGCGCGTCATCCTCCGATGCTACGACCGGCGCGGCGCCGCCTCCGCCCGGGGGCAGGAGGCGGCGCCGCCTAGGCGGTCGGCTCGGCGGGGAAGGGCCCGAGGCCGAGCAGGAAGCGGAGGATCGCGTCGGCCGGCACGCGCAGGGCGGGGCCGGAGCCGAGCTCCCACTCCGCGTCGGTCGGAGCGAGGGTGCGACCGCGGACGGCGGCGCGGATCGCGAGCGGCGCGCGCTGCAGGCGGTCCAGGGCCACCCCGCCGGTGATGCGGGAGGAGAGGGCGAGCGGCTCGGGGGAGAGGGCGAGCTCGACGCGGACGACCTCGACCAGCTCGGCGACCGAGCGGGGACCGGCGCCGGCGCGGCGAGCGGAGGCGAGAGCGGCCAGGGCCGGGGCGATCTCGGCGGCAGGGGGAGGGGAGGAGGCCTCGCGGGCGCCCATCCGCGTCGCGAGGCGCTGGCCGGTGCTGCTCGAGAGCCGCACGACGAGCTCTCCGAGCAGGGCGTCCCGGGAGACGGCACTGGCCGCCTCGCCTTCCGTGGTGGAGGGCGAGGCGGCCAGGACGGCGAGGCGGTCGAGCCTCTCGGCGACGAGGGGGCGCCAGTCGTTGCTGACGCCCGTCTCGTCGACCGAGGGCCCGGTGCTCAGCGGCAGGAACCGCGACCAGTCGGGCACGACCGCAGGGCCTAGCGTCCGCCCGAGCGGCGCTTGTTGTAGACGTCGAAGGCGACCGCGAGCAGGAGCACGAGGCCCTTGACCGCCTGCTGCCACTCGATGCCGATGCCCATGATCGACATTCCGTTGTTCAGGACGCCGATGATGAGGCCACCGATGATCGCGCCGCCGATGGTGCCGACGCCGCCCTGGACCGCCGCGCCGCCGATGAACGCGGCCGAGATGGCCTCGAGCTCGAAGCCGTCGCCCGCCTTCGGGCCGGCGAGGTTGAGTCGCGCGGTGAAGACGAGGCCGGCCAGCGCCGCGAGGACGCCCATGTTGACGAACAGCCAGAAGGTGACGTTGCGGGTCTTGATGCCGGACAGCTCCGCGGCGTGCAGGTTGCCGCCGATCGCGTAGACGTGGCGACCGAAGACGGAGCGGTTCATGACCACGCCGTAGATCAGGACGAGCACGGCGAGCACGATCAGGGTGACCGGGATGCCCTTGAAGGTGGCCAGCGCGAAGGAGAAGGCCGCGATCACGACGGAGACGAGGACGAGCTTGGTGACGAACCAGGCGCCCGGCTCGACGCTCTGCGCGTACTTCTGGCGGCCGCGGCGGGTGCGCACGGACTGCACGGCGAAGGCGACGATCGCGAGCGCGCCGATGACGAGCGACAGCGGGTCGAGGTCGGTCTCGCCGAACAGGTCGGTGAGGAAGCCGTTGCCCAGCGCGCGGTACTCGGTCGGGAAGGAGCCGATGTTCGCGTTGCCGAGGACGACGAGCGCCAGGCCGCGGAAGATCAGCATGCCCGCCAGGGTCACGATGAACGCCGGGATTCCGACGTAGGCGATCCAGAAGCCCTGCCACGCTCCGACCAGGGCGCCGATGAGGAGGGAGAGGATGATCGACAGCCACCACGGGAGACCCATGTTGACCGCGAAGACGCCCGAGATCGCTCCGACGAACGCCGCGACCGAGCCGACCGAGAGGTCGATGTGCCCGGCCACGATGACCATCACCATGCCGATGGCGAGGATCAGGATGTAGCCGTTCTGGACGATCAGGTTCGAGATGTTCTGGGGGCGGAGGAGGATTCCGCCGGTCATCACCTCGAACAGCAGCACCACCACGATGAGGGCGATGAAGATGCCGTTCTTGCCGAGGTCGCCCAGCACGTGGCTGAGGCGCTTCGTGAAGGCGTTCTCGGTGGGCTTCACCTGCGCACCGGCCGCGGTGGACGGTTCGTTCTGCAGATCGGTCATCGTTGCTTCTCCTGGGTCATGAGGGTGAGGACCGCCTCGGGCGTCGCCTCGGCGATGGGCAGCTCGCCCGTGATCCGGCCCTCCGACAGCGCGTAGACGCGGTCGCAGATGCCGAGCAGCTCCGGCAGCTCGGAGGAGATGACGATGATCCCCTTACCCTGCGCCGCGAGCCGGTTGATGATGGTGTAGATCTCGTACTTCGCACCCACGTCGATGCCGCGGGTGGGCTCGTCGAGGATGAGGACGTCCGGGTCGGAGTAGATCCACTTCGACAGGACGACCTTCTGCTGGTTGCCGCCGGAGAGCTTCCCGGTCTTGGCGAGCACGGTCGGCGACTTGATGTTCATGCTGCCGCGGTACTCGTTGGCGACCTCGAACTCGCGGTTGTCGTCGACGAGTCCGCCGCGGGCGACCTTGTCGAGCGACGCGAGCGAGATGTTCCGCTTGATGTCGTCGATGAGGTTGAGGCCGTAGTGCTTGCGGTCCTCGGTCGCGTAGGCGAGCCCGTGGGCGATCGCCTCCGAGACGTTGCGGATCTTGATCTCCTTGCCGGCCTTGAAGACCTGGCCGGAGATTCGGCTGCCGTAGGAGCGGCCGAAGAGGCTCATCGCGAACTCGGTGCGCCCGGCGCCCATGAGTCCGGCGATGCCGACGATCTCGCCGCGGTGCACCGACAGGTTGACCTTGTCCACCATGACGCGGGTCGGGTCCTGGGGGTGGTGGGCCGTCCAGTCGACCACGCGCAGGATCTCCTCGCCGATGTGCGGCGTGTGGTCCGGGTAGCGGTGGTCGAGGTCGCGGCCGACCATGTCCTTGATGATGCGGTCCTCGGTGACGTCGTCGTGAGCGATCGTCTCGATGGTCTTGCCGTCGCGGATGACCGTGACGGTGTCCGCGATCTTCTTGATCTCGTTCAGCTTGTGGCTGATGATGATCGACGTGATGCCCTGCTCCTTGAGGTGCAGGATCAGGTCGAGCAGGTGGTCCGAGTCCTCGTCGTTCAGGGCCGCGGTGGGCTCGTCGAGGATGAGCAGCTTGACCCGCTTGGAGAGCGCCTTCGCGATCTCGACGAGCTGCTGCTTGCCGACTCCGATCTCCATGATCTTGGTGGTCGGGTTCTCGCGCAGACCCACGCGGGCCAGCAGCGCCGCGGCCTCCTGGTTGGTCTTGTTCCAGTCGATCAGGCCGCCGAAGCCGCGCACCTCGTTGCCGAGGAAGATGTTCTCCGCGATGGAGAGGTAGGGGCTGAGGGCCAGCTCCTGGTGGATGATGACGATGCCCTTCGCCTCCGAGTCGCGGATGCTGGAGAACTGCATCACCTCGTCCTCGAAGACGATGTCGCCCTCGTAGGTGCCGTGCGGGTAGACGCCCGACAGGACCTTCATCAGCGTCGACTTGCCGGCGCCGTTCTCCCCGCAGATCGCGTGGACTTCGCCGCGCTGTGCGTTGAGCGTGACGTCCTGGAGCGCCTTCACGCCCGGGAACGTCTTGGTGATGCCGCGCATCTCGAGGATGTTCGAGGTCACGCCGCCTCCCTTCCTTCGTAGTGGGGGAGGGCGCCCAGTGGGCGCCCTCCCGGGGTGTTCCTTCTCGGGTGAGGAGAGAGGACTAGCCGTTCACTTCCGCGTCGGTGTAGTAGCCGCCGTCGACGAGGACGGACTGGATCTGGTCCTTGGTGACGATGACCGGCTCGAGCAGGAAGGACGGGACGACCTTCTTGCCGTTGTCGTAGGTGTCGGTGTCGTTGACCTCGGGCTCGGTGCCCTCGAGCACGGCCTGGGCCATCTTCACGGCCTCCTTGGCGAGCTCGCGGGTGTCCTTGTAGATGGTCGCGTACTGCTCGCCGGCGATGATCGCCTTGACGGAGTCGAGCTCGGCGTCCTGACCGGTGATGATCGGGAAGTCGGAGCCGACGGTGTAGCCGGCGTCGGTCAGAGCCGAGATGATGCCGCGGCTGAGGCCGTCGTAGGGCGAGAGGACGCCCTGGACCTTGGAGCCGTCGGAGTACGTCTTGGTGAGGATGTCCTCCATGCGGCTCTGGGCGACCTCGCCGTCCCAGCGGAGCGTGGCGACGGTGTTGAAGTCGGTCTCGCCGGACTTCACGACGAGCGTCTTGTCGTCGATGTACGGCTGGAGGGTGTCCATCGCGCCGTTGAAGAAGAACGTGGCGTTGTTGTCGTCGGGGCTGCCGGCGAACAGCTCGACGTTGAAGGGGCCGGCGGGGGCGTCGGCGGCCTTCGCGCCGGTGAGGTCGGTGAGACCGAGGCCCGCGAGCAGCGAGGTGGCCTGCTGGACGCCCACCTTGTAGTTGTCGAACGTGGCGTAGTAGTCCACGTTCTCGGAGTCGCGGATGAGGCGGTCGTAGGCGATGACGGGGATGTCGTTGGCCTTGGCCTCCTCGAGCACGCTCGTGAGGGTGGTGCCGTCGATCGAGGCGACGATCAGGGCCTTGGCGCCCTTGGTGATCATGTTCTCGAGCTGCGAGACCTGGGTGGGGATGTCGTCCTCGGCGTACTGCAGGTCGACCTGGTAGCCGGCCTCCTCGAGCTGCGACTTGACGTTGTTGCCGTCAGCGATCCAGCGCTCGGACGACTTGGTCGGCATCGCGACGCCGACGAGGCCGCCGTCGCCGGATCCCGAGCCCGAGCCGCCACCGGTTCCGGAGGAGCAGGCGGCGAGGGAGAGGATCATCGCTCCGCCGGCGATGCCGGCGATGAGAGCGCGCTTCATTGTGGTCACTGTGATTCCTTCGTCATTGAATGCAGTGGATGCAGGGCCGCCCTCGGGATCGGGGCGGAGATGTGATGCCATGTGAGCGATCACATTGCGTCATGCTAGACCCGACGGCGCCATTCGTGTCAACGCGCACGTCTCGACTCGGTAACGGGACACCGGCGGCGCGTCGTCCGCTCTCGGAGCGGTGCTGTCAAGGGTCCCCGGCCCCGGAAGGGAGCCGGAGCCGTCGGCGTTGCGTCCAGCACTGTCGAAAGGACGCACACCATGACGAAGACCTGGTTCATCACCGGCGCCTCGAAGGGCTTCGGCCGCGAGTGGGCCGAGGCGGCGCTCGAGCGCGGCGACTCGGTCGCCGGGACCGCCCGCCGGATCGAGACCCTCGACGCCCTCGTCGAGGAGTACCCGGACACGTTCCTCCCGCTGACCCTCGACGTGACCGACCGCGAGGCCGGCTTCGCCGCCGTGCAGGCCGCGGCCGACCGGTTCGGCCGACTGGACGTCGTGATCAACAACGCCGGCTACGGGCACTTCGGCATGATCGAGGAGCTCACCGAGGAGGAGGTCCGCGCGCAGCTCGAGACCAACGCCTTCGGCGCCCTCTGGGTCACCCAGGCCGCGCTGCCGATCCTCCGCGAGCAGGGCTCGGGCCACATCGTCCAGGTGTCGAGCATCGGCGGCATCAGCGCGTTCCCCTCGATCGGCGCGTACCACGCGTCGAAGTGGGCGCTCGAGGGCTTCACCCAGTCGCTGGCCGCCGAGGTCGCCGGCTTCGGGATCCACGTGACCCTCGTCGAGCCCGGCGGGTACTCGACCGACTGGTCCGGTCCCTCCGCGTCGCGCAGCGAGCCGATCGACGCGTACGACGAGGTCCGGGAGGCAGCGAGCCGACGCCCCTCCGCCGCTCAGCAGGGCGACCCGCGGGCCTCGCGCCTCGGGATCCTCGCGGTCGTGGACGCGGACGAGCCGCCGCTGCGGATCTTCTTCGGGCGCGCGCCGCTGGGCATCGCGACGGCGGACTACGAGTCGCGCCTCGAGACCTGGAAGCGCTGGAACGACGTGTCGATCGCTGCTCACGGCGAGTGATCCCGGGCGGTCGCGGCGCGAGGGCGTCGCGGCCGCCGGTCAGCGCGAGGCGGTGACGCTCGCGCTCCGGGGGACGGCCGTGGATCCGCGGACGACCAGCTGCGGAGCGATCGGCGCCGCCTTCTCCGGCCGGTCGCCCTCGATCAGGCTGAGCAGCGCGGCCACGCACCGGCGTCCGAGCTCCACGAAGTCCTGGCGGACGCTGGTCAGCGGCGGCCAGTAGAACGCCGCCTCGGGGATGTCGTCGAAGCCGATGACGCTGACGTCCTCCGGCACGCGGACCCCGCGCTCGTGGAACGCGCTCATCAGTCCGAGTGCCATCTGGTCGTTCCCCGCGAACACCGCGGTGAAGTCGAGGAAGCGCGAGAGCTCGAGGCCCACGCGGTGGCCGCGCTCGGCGCTCCAGTCGCCGAGCAGCGGCGGGCGCAGCGGGATCGAGCGGTGGTCGAGCTCGGCGAGGTAGCCGCGCATCCGCGCCTCGGCCTCGATCCAGTCCTGCGGGCCGGCGAGGTGCACGATCTCGGTGTGCCCGAGGTCGATCAGGTGCCCGGTGGCGATGCGGGCGCCGGCCATCTGGTCGACGTAGAGCGCGTCGTCGCGGTCGTCCTCGCTCGTCTGCAGCGTCACGTGCGGGATGCGCAGCGCGACTCCGGAGAGGATGTCGAAGACGCGGATCTGCGGGGCGACGACAACGAGGCCCTCGACCGCCTGGTTGAGCAGATGCCGGATCCCGGCCTGGATCGACGCGCCGTCGGTGCCGTCGACGTTGGCCGTGACGACGAGGTAGCCCGCGTCGCGCGCCGCCACCTCGATGGCCTGGATGCTGGAGGCCGGACCGTACTGCAGGCTCTGCGAGGACAGCACGCCGACGGTGCGGGTGCGGCTGGTGACCAGTGCCCGCGCGGCGAGGTTGGGGCGGTAGTCGAGCTCGGCCATGACCTCGAGCACGCGCTTCTTCGTCTCGGCGCGGAGGCTCGGGTGGTCGTTCAGGACCCGGGAGACGGTCTGGTGCGAGACGCCGGCCGCGCGGGCGACGTCGTAGATGCTCGGCGCCCGCGACGCGGGCTTGTCTTCCGGCATCGGGCACCGCGGCTCTCTGTGATCGGCGCCTCCGACGCAGGACCGGGGCACCCTCACGGGCGGCTCGCCCGTCCGCGGGCGCGTGTGAGCACACTTTACGTCCCTCGGCGCGGGGGCCTGCACACCGACGGAACCTCGACGGCTCGGACGGGGTGCCGCTCCCGGATCGGCCGGACGTTCCGACGCCGCTGGTGCGGGCGCGCCGGAACGACGCGATCCGCGCCTCCGCCCCGCGTCGTCGCAGCGGGTGGTCGCCGCGGTCGGGTCAGCCGTCGAAGACCTCGGCCGAGGCGAAGGCCGCATCGGAGCGGAGCACGGCGACGAGGTCCGCGGGACAGTCCTCGAAGGCCGTCCTCTCCGGACCGGGAGGCGTGTGCGCTCGGAAGTCGACGACGAGTCCGTAGCAGGTGTAGACCTCGCTGGGACCGCTGAACCAGCCGCCCTCATCCTCCTCTCCGGGGATCGGACCGGACGCGAGGAAGAGCGAGAAGCGGGCCTCGCCGTCCGTGACGTCCTCGTCGTAGAGCACCACTCCGCCGTCCTCGAGCACCGAGGGATCGACCGACTCGGCCTCTCCGTTCCAGCGGGGGACGTCGATTCCCGAGAGATAGGCGGACGGGTCCTCGAGAGGCGGTGGATAAGCCTCCGGATTCAGGCCGTGGAGTATGCCGATCGTCTCGTCGAGCGACCGGTAGACACTCGTGCTGAGAGGATCCTCGACCGCGGCCATCTGCCGCCACAGCCTGCCGTCGATCCCGCTGTCATGGCCGTGGTACTCCGTCGCGCACGCCGAGAGCGACGTGATCGACGCCATCACCGCCGCTGCTCTCCACGTTCTGCTGATCGACACCCGGCTCATCCTGCCCGACGCTCCTCGTCAGCGGGCGCGGAGGACCCGCGGGGCCCGGAGGAGGGCGACCGCCGAGAGGCCGAGGGCCAGGAGCTGAGCCAGAGCGACGGGCGCCGAGAGGAGGAGGACCACGGCCGGGGCGGGCACGTTCCCTCCGCCGAGGGTGGCCACGGCCGCGACCGCGAGGAAGCAGGCGTGGAGGGCCGCGCAGGCGAGGGAGACGCGCCACCACGTCGTCCAGCGGACGAGGAGCGGCGGCAGCGCGATGAGTGCCCAGAGCGCGAGCCTCGGCAGGCCGAGGGCGGAGCCGTTCAGGAGGAGGTCGAGGAGCGCGATCGCGGCGAACGGGCCGGTGAGGACCGCCGCGCCCAGCTGCAGGAGCTTCGAGGGCAGCAGAAGGCTGGGGCGCATCGGACGGCCTGTGCGGGCGTCGTGCTGATCGAGTGCGGCGCGGGCGATCTCGACGGGATCGCCGAAGGAGCGCGCGAGCTCCGACTCGTCGCCCGCGGCGTGCTCCGAGGCGTCCTCGAGCAGCTCGCGTCGCGACCGCCGCGGAAGGACCGCCAGTTCGCGGCGCAGTCGGGCGGTGTAGCCGCGGCCGGTCGTGTCCGTGGTGTGCGTCGTCATCAGTGCGTCTCCAGGAGGTCGTCGACGGTGGATCGGAACGGCGCCCAGGCCGCCCGGAACTCCTCGAGCCGCGCGCGGCCTGCGGGAGCGAGGGTGTAGTAGCGCCGCTGTCGTCCGAGGCTCGGATCGGTGAGCTCCGTCGAGACGAGTCCGCTGTCGCGCAGGCGTGAGAGCAGGGGGTAGAGGGTGCCCTCGCCGGCGAGCAGGCCCTTCTCGCTCAGGGTGAGCGCGAGGTCGCGACCGTACTTCGGCTCGCCCGAGACCGCGGCCAGGACGCAGAACTCGACGACCCCCTTCCGGAGGTTCGTGAGGATCTTCTCCGCGTCCGTCGCCATGCGGACCACTATGCCTTGCGTTGCAAGGCCTGGCAATACCTAGTGTGCGGGAAGCGCGTCCTTCGGGGCGAGACGACCGCAGGGCGATCACAGGCGCTGCCCTGCGGTCCGGGGTACTTTCCCGCGTGTGAACGACAGCGACGAGAAGTCCGGGAGAGGCTGGCGCATCGATCTCGGCGAGCCGCCGGAGAGCGTGTCCGGCGATGTCGTCGACGCTCTCGATAAGGTGTCCGCGGAATTCGCGGCATTCCGGAGCGGGACTTCCGGCGAGGGCGGAGAAAGGGCCGCGGCCCTCCGCGGAGCCGCCCGACTCGGGGCCGGAGAGCACCGGCTCGCCGTCGCCTCGGGGCTGACGCGGGAAGGCGTCCGCGCCTTTCTCGCGGGGGGATGACAAGCCGTCGGAGAGGCGGTTCCCCCGTGCCTCGACAAGCCGGCGCCGAAAAAAGAGAAAGGCCTCGAGAAGGCGCGGCATCCAGAGAGATCGGAGACGACGAATGGACGACGAGGAGTGGGCTGGCTACCTTCTCGCGATGAAGCGCCGAGCACCGACGGATCAGGACGGCGCGACCGCGGAACGCCGTGACGCGATGGTGGCGGCCGTCCTGCGGGAGCTCGACGGGGTCGATCCGTACGGACTCGAGCCGGGTCGCGAGGACGGCGCTCCCCGCGACGAGTACGCGTCTGAGGCGGCCCCGATCGCGAGCATCCTCCTGCGCCGAGGACGGATCACCGGCGAGGAGCTCGACGCCGTCTGGCGGTTCTGGTTCGGCGAGCCGCTGAGCGCCCTGCTCGGCGACGGCTTCGCCCCGCTCCTGGCGCGGCTCGACCGGCTCGCTCCTCTCTCGGCGGAGGAGTGACGGGCGTCGGGTTCCGGCGGCGGACCGGCCGCGATCCCGGCGTCCCGTATCGCTCCGCCCAGCTCCGCCCAGCTCCGCCCAGCTCCGCCTAGCTCCGCTCGCGGAAGAAGCGGATGAGCTCGCGCAGGGCCGGGAGCGTCGCGCTCTCGGCCTCGGCGTCGTCGAGGTCGTCGAAGGAGGTGCGGAGCCCGGCGGCGTCGGCGTCGGCGGCGGACTCGAACGCCATCGACCACTCCGGGAACAGCCGCTCCCGGATCGGCTCCTCGAGGAGGGTGCGCAGCTGCGCGTGGCGCTCGTCGGCGGCGATGACGGCCATCCGCTCGCGCAGGACCGCGTCCGGCCCCTCGAGCACCTGGAGGAATCGGCCGTCGCGGTGCAGGAGCATGCCGGTCAGGCCGAGGCGCTCGTTGTTCGCGCGGCACTGGGCGAGCAGCGCGGGGAGGTCGGCGTCCGTGAAGCCGGCGGAGGTGCGGCTGGAGTAGACGAGGGAGAGCATGGCGTCCGTTCCGGGTGGGGGAGGCGGGCGCCTCCGCTCCCAGTGGACCACCGACAGCGCCTCCCGCACGGCCACTTCCGCCGGCGGCGGCAGGCTGCTAGAGCTAGCCGACCGTGATCGGAGCGGCGGACGGACGGGTGCCCTGCCGCATCCAGACGAAGAACCCGACCAGGGTGAACGCGCCGTAGAAGACGTACATCAGCCCCGACGCGTAGTAGCCGGCCGAGAACAGCAGCGGCACGCCGACCAGGTCGACGGCCACCCAGATGAGCCAGAACTCGGTCCAGCCCTTCGCCATGCCGTAGGTGGCGAGGACGGAGCCGACGAAGATCCACGCGTCGCTCCAGACGGGCTCGTAGGAGCCGAGCGCGCGGAACACGGGCGTCAGCACCGCGGTGCCGCCGACCATCCCGAGCACCAGCAGGCCGCGGGTGCGCCACGACGCCCAGCGCGGTTCGATCAGGGTGGCGGAGTCGTCGGGGCGGTGGGTCCACCGGTACCAGCCGTAGACGCTGACCAGGATGAACATCACCTGCCGCCCGGCCTGGCCGAGCAGGTTGACGGGGTTGGGAGTGCCGAACAGGGCGCCCATGAAGACCGTGAACAGCAGCACGTTGCCGATGAGGCCGACGGGCCAGGCCCAGACCTTCCGCCGCATCCCGCCGAGGGCGCTGAGGAGCCCGAAGACGTTGCCGATGACCTCCCGCCAGAGGACGGTCTGCTCGCCGATGACGATCTGCGCGTCGAACAGCCAGTGCACGAGGTCCACGAGGCCTTCTTCCTGAGTCGGGATGCCGGGTGGTGCAACCCTGCCCCATCCCGGGCCATTCCCGTCGCGGGCTGATGAGGGCGCCGCGCTCGAACCACGCTGGATCCCGCTCCGGGGCGGGGAGCGCGACCGGCGCCCCGCTGTGCCGCCGCGACCGTAGGCTGGCGGGATGACGTCCCGGGTGCGACTCCTGCTGGCCTCGTCGCACCCCGGGCCGACCGTGACGGTCACCGTGCTGGCGACCGTGATCGCGGCGGCGTCCGGGCATCCGCTCGGGCAGGTCGTGCTGGTGGCGCTCGCCGTGCTGCTCGGGCAGCTCTCGATCGGGCTCGCGAACGACTGGATCGACGCCGACCGCGACCGCGCGGTGGGGCGCACCGACAAGCCGGTCGCGCAGGGGCTGATCGGCGTGGGCGCCGTCCGCGCCGCCGCACTGGGGACGGCGGCGGCCGCCGTGGTGCTCTCGCTGCTGCTCGGACCGGTCGCCGCGGTCGCGCACCTGGTGCTGGTCGCCGCGGGCTGGGCCTACGACGCGGGGCTCAAGCGCACGGTCTGGTCGGTCGCTCCCTTCGTGGTCGCCTTCGGGCTGCTGCCGGTGGTGGCGGTCGCGGCGGGCGACGGCCGGCTCCCCGCCTGGTGGGCGATCGCGACCGGCGCCGTGTTCGGCATCGCGATCCACTGCACGAACGTGCTCCCCGACCTGGTCGACGACGAGGCCACCGGGGTCCGCGGCTTCCCCCACCGCCTCGGCCTGCGGCTCTCCGGAGTCGTCGCCTTCGGGTCGCTGATGGTCGCCGCGCTGCTCGTGCTCGTCGGACAGCTCGTCGGCGACCAGCCGGTGCGCGGGACGGGCGTGGTGCTCGCGGTGATCGGGACCCTCGCGGTGGTCGTGCTCGCCGCGGCGGGCATCCGCCTGGTGCTGACCGGCCCGCCCACGCGCACCCTGTTCCGGCTGGTGATCGCGGCCTCGCTCGTGCTGGTGGTCGAGCTCGGGCTGGCGGGCGCGCGGCTGGTCGGCTGACCGGCCGCCCGCGACCTCAGGACCAGCGCATCGCGTAGACGCGGGCGAGCAGGTCCGAGGTCGGCAGGGCGAGGGCGGTGCGGAGTAACGCCTCGCGGCCGCGGTGCGCGAGCGTGCCGAGCGGGCGTCCGAGCGCCATGTTCGCCTCCGCCTGCCGCGCCGCGCGCCGGGCCGCGGTGGTGCGCCGCCGGGCGAAGCCGGGCCAGGGGCCGGCCTCGCCGCGGCGCACGGCACCGGCCAGGAGCGGGGCGAGTTCGGCGGCGTCGAGCCAGCCGAGGTTCATGCCCTGCCCGCCGATCGGACTGATCTCGTGCGCGGCGTCGCCGATGAGCACGACGCGGCCGACGCCCATCCGCTCGGCCTCGCGGCGCCGCACCTGGAATCCGCTGAGCATCGTGCAGGTGTCCGGGTCGGCGTCGGCGCCCGTCCGGTCGCGGACAGCGGCGGCCAGGGCGCGCGCGGCCTCCTGGTCGGGGGCCTCCTCGGGCCGCCAGGCGGGGGCGCCGAGGGAGCGGTCCGGGCCGCTCAGGGCGACGTACCGGCGCCGACCGCCCGGGAGCGGGAAGGACTCCACCACTCCGGCCGGGCCGACGTCGACCAGCGCGGTGCCGGTGAGACCGCCGGGCTCGGGGTCGGCGAAGTCGCCCATCACGTAGCGGTCCGGGTAGTCGCGGCCGGTGGTGCGGATCCCGAGCAGATCGCGGACGGTGCTGCGTGCGCCGTCGGCTCCCACCACGAAGGCGGCGCGGACGGAGACCGGCTCGCCGCCCGGTCCGGTGCCGGTCGCCTCGACGGTGGAGTCGCGACGGAGCAGGCCGGTCAGCGCGACGCCGGGGCGCAGCGCGTCCGGGGCCGCCGCCTCGAGGCGCTCGCGGAGGATCGCCTCGGTGCGGTGCTGGTCGAGGGTGACGACGTAGGGGTGCGTCGCGGAGGCGCGCGCGAACGAGAGCGTGCCGAGCGTGCGGCCCCGGCTGCGCGCGACGCCGTCGCGGACCCGGGTGGCCTCGGCCAGCACGGGAGCATCGGCGCCGACCGCGGCGAACGCGTCGAGCGACGGCGGATGGATGCCGATCGCCCGCGAGCCGCGCGGCACCGAGGAGCGCCGCTCCCACACCTGCACGTCCACTCCGGCCCGCGCCAGGAGCGCGCCGAGCAGGAGTCCGACCGGACCGCCGCCGACCACGAGCACGTCCGTCTCCGCTGTCACGGGTCGAGCCTAGGGAGCGGCGGCGCGGCGGGCGAGGGGGTGCGCTCGACCGCCGCGCGTGCTCAGGGTGCGAGCGGAGGCGTCAGAGCGCGTCGACGGCGGCGAGGATCTCCTCGGTCTCCGTGCGCGTCGTGTAGTCGACGTGCACGTCCGCCGTGCGGACGATCCGGTCGACGTCGACGACCAGGACGGTCGGGTACGGGACGGCCGGGGTGTCGTCGGCGTTGCTGTCCTTCACGGCGAAGCCGAGCGCGGTGTGCGCCTCCTGCGCGTCGCCGCTGGGGGCGGTGACGATGCCGAGAGCGCTCGCGAGCGTGTTGCCGGGGTCGGAGACGACGGTGAAGCCCAGGTCGCCGTTCGCGACCGCCGCGCGCGACCCGTCGGGGGTCTGCGGGCTGATCGCGACGAGGGCGACTCCGCGCGACGCGAGCTCGGGGGCGAGGGTCTCGTTGTAGTGCTTGAGCGTGATGTTGCAGTACGGGCACCAGGCTCCGCGGTAGAAGACGAGGACGGCCGGGCCCGCGCCGAGGACGTCCGCGAGGTCGACGGTGTCGCCGTCGACGGTCACGACGGAGGCGGCGGGGAGCGCGTCGCCGGCGGTGACGGCTCCGCTCGGGGCGCCGGCGGCGACGAGGTCGTCGCGCTCGCCGGAGAAGACGGCGGCGAGCTCGGGGCCGACCGTCTCGTCGAAGCCGACGGTGAACTCGTCGAGCTGGGTGCGGACGGAGGTGCTGGTCATCGGAAGTCCTTCGGTCGTGACGGTCGTGTTCCCCCGTCCGGGAGCCTAGGCATGCGGGGGACCGGGCGCCGGGCGCCCGTCACGCGGCGTCACACGACGGCCGACGCGTGTCGGCCGGCGTGCGTGGGGCCCGGCCCCGTCGCTCCGTCATTCCGGGGCGACGACCAGCTCGCCGCCGGCGGAGCGCGAGACGCACGGCATGATCCAGCGGTCCTGCTCCTCGGGGGTCAGCACCAGGTCGCGGTGCTCCGCCGTCCCGCCGACGAGGCGCAGGCGGCAGGTGCCGCAGGTGCCCGACTCGCAGGAGGAGTCGACGTCGATCCCGGAGGAGCGGAGCGCGGTGAGGAGCGAGCGGTCGGCCGGGACCTCCACGACGGCTCCGGTCGGCTCCCAGACGGCGGCGAAGGGGACGGCCCGGTCGCCGACGGCGTCGACGCCCGCGAAGTCCTCGACGTGGATCCGGCTCGGGCGCCAGTGCATCGTGAGGGCGAGGACCTCGTCGATCAGCGCGGACGGACCGCAGCAGTAGATCCGGGCGTCGTCGTCGGGCTCGGCGACGAGCGGCCAGAGGTCGAGCCGGCCGTGGATCGCACTGTGGTGCACGAGGGAGCCGTCGGCGGAGAACTCGTCGAGCCACGCGGTGTCCTCGGGGGTGCGGCTGAGGTAGACGACCTGCACGGCCGAGCCCTGCGCCCGGAGCTCGGCGGCCATGGCGCGGATCGGGGTGACGCCGATCCCGCCGGCGATCAGGAGGTAGCGGGCGGCGGGCCGGAGGGCGAAGGTGTTCGCGGGCGGCGCGGAGGAGAGGACGTCGCCGACGCGGACGTCGTCGTGGAGGCTCCGCGATCCGCCCCGACCCCCGGGCTCGCGGCGCACCGCGATCGCGTAGTGCGACGGCTCCGCGGATCCCGGCTCGACGAGGCTGTAGCTGCGGCGCTCGCCGGAGGGGGTCGTGAGCGTGAGGTGCGCGCCGGCGGAGTAGCCGGGCAGCGGGGCGCCGTCCTCGCTCCGCAGCACGAAGCGGGTGACGGCCGGGGTGAGCGCCTCGCGCTCGGCCACCACGAGCCGCAGCTCAGCCACGGAGCACCAGCTCGTCGCCCACGCCGAGCGTGCCGCCGTCGAGGACCTCCGCGTAGACGCCGAGGAGCTCGTGGCCGTAGGTCTCGTGCAGCAGGCGCGGGACGGGCAGGTCGCGCCGACCGGTGCCCGGCTCGACCTCGGTCGCGGCGCACCGCTCGGTGGCCTTCGTGATCCGCAGCCGCAGCCCGCCCGCGCTGAGCTCGCACCCGAGCTGCTCGAGCTCGCTCCACGCCGGCAGCCCCTCGAGGTGGATGTTCCCGCGGAACCGCAGCGGATCGACGCTCCGGCCGGTGCGCTCGGCGAGGTCGCGGACACTCGCCAGGTTGATCAGCGAGACGTACTCCATCTCGACATCGGAGTTGTGGGCCGTGTCGGTGTAGCGGCGCCCCGCGTCCTGGGCGATCACGGGCTCGACGCCGGGCGGCAGGTCGAGCACGCGGGCGGCGAAGGAGCGCAGTGCGGCCCGGCCGTCCTCCGCGCCGAGGTCGGCGGAGAGGACCCGGTGGCCGCGGACGTCGACGGTGAGCACTCCGCTGTCGGGGTCGAGGTGCGTGGTCAGGCCGGCGAGGCGCGCCTCGGCGACGAGCACGAAGTACTCGCGCTTGGAGATGCCGTGCCGCATGCCGGGCCGGTAGGCGCCGCCGGGGCGGGCGAGGGCGATCGTGCGGTCGAAGGGGACGCCGCGGCCGGCGGTGAGCTCGACGCGGGGGAGCGGCTGCGGGGTCAAGCCCTTCACCGGGTAGACGAAGAGGCCGTCCACGCGTGTCGTCATGCCCCCATCCTGGCGCATCGCCGGGAAGCCGGCAGGGCCGTCGCGGCGCAGCGGAGCGCGAGGAACGGACGCGGCGCCGTGCGGATCCTGCGAGGGCGGGCGGAGGGATCCGCTCCGGCGGGCCTCGTCAGTACTGGAGGGAGAGGCCGACCAGGGGCGGGACGACGAGCGCGCCCAGCTCGACGATCGCGACGCTCGCGCCGACGCCGAGCGTGACGGCCGAGAGCAGCCGGGCGCGGTCCTTCCGCGCGACGCCGATGACGCCGACGATCGCGGTCGCCGTCGCGAGCACGAGCATCGTGACCCCGAGGGCGGCGAAGAGCGCCCCGATCTGCGTGGTGTCGAAGCCGCCCTGGAACGCGAGGACCGGGATGGCCGTGGTGAGCGCGGTCCGCCCGATCTGCGCGAGGACGAGGACGATCGCGAGGACGAGGCCGACGATGCCGACGACGTCGCGGGGCCGGGGCTGGGGGGCGGGGACGGAGGCGGTCACGCCGCCGCGCCCGCCCCTTGCCCGCGCGCCGCTCCGAGCGCACGCTGGAGCCATGACCGCATGGAGCCCTCTCGAGATCGTCGGCGCCGTGGTGCTCGCCCTCGCGCTGATCGGGCTCGCCGTCGCGGCCGTGGCGGTCGGAGCGGGCGACGAGATCGCGTTCATCGGCGTGCTGGTCGCCTTCGCGGTCGCCGTCACCGGGCTCGGCCTCCACATCGCCGGCCGCGAGGCGCGGTACCGCCGCGACAACCGGTGACGCCGAAGCGCTTCCGCCGCGACGACGGCTGAGGAGGCGCGCTCCCGCCGCGACGGCCGCTGAGTGGAGAGACTCCCGCCGCGACGGCACTCGGCCGGTCAGTGCCCGAGCTCCACCAGCAGCACGCCGGCGATGATCAGGCCGATCCCGCCGAGCATCGTCCAGGTCAGCGGGTCCTGGAACAGCCAGCGGCCGAGCACCGCGGTCAGCGCGACTCCGACCGCCGCCCAGATCCCGTAGGCCACCCCGATCGGCATGCCCTGCGCGAGCGCCCCGGCCAGCAGCGTGAACGCGACGACGTAGCCGACTCCGACCACGACGTACCAGCGCTTCCGGCCGTCCGTCGCGGGCTTGAGGCTCATCGTCGCGGCGACCTCGGTGAGGATCGCGCCCGAGAGCAGCAGCCAGGCCATCAGCGCACCGCCCGGCGCGCGGCCTGCGCTCGCTGCGAGCCGATCTCGACCATCAGCACGCCCGCGATGATCAGCACCAGCCCGATCGTCATCACGCCCGTCAGCGGCTGACCGAAGAGCACGGCCGCGAGGACCGCCGTCAGCGCGACGCCGCACGCGCCCCACACGCCGTACGCGACTCCGATCGGCATGCCGGCCTTGAGCACCCGGCTGAGGAGGACGAACGCCGCCAGGTAGCCCGCCACCACGAGGGCGTACCAGCCCGGCGACTCGATGGCGGCCTGGAGGGCGAGCGACGCCGTCACCTCGGTGAGGATCGCGCCGGTGAGGAGCACCCAGCTCATCGTGTGCCGTCGGATCGGGTCATCCGGCCAGCGTAGGGCGGGCGCGGAGGCGTGCGACCGCGGAACGAGGGCTCAGCGCGCGGGGAGGGTGGGAACGATCGTTCTCCGGGCAGTGGCGCGCTCACCGCGCGAAGTGCTCGCGCACCTCCGCCTGCCAGCGCTCGCGGTCCTCCTCCGTGATGAACGCCGCGTCGAAGGAGTTGAGCGCCAGCTGCTCGAGCTGCGCGTCGTCCATCCCCAGCTCCTCGACCAGGGCGCGGTAGTTCTCATCCACGTAGCCGCCGAAGTAGGGCGGATCGTCGCTCGAGACCGTCACGACGAGTCCCTCGCGGAGCATCGCGGGCAGCGGGTGGTCGGCCATCGTGTCCACCGCGCGCAGGGCGACGTTCGACAGCGGGCACACCGTCACCGGGATGCGGCGCTCGCGGAGCATCGCGACGACCTCCGGGTCCTCCATCGCGCGGATCCCGTGGTCGATCCGCTCGACCTTCAGCAGCTCGACGGTGGCCGCGACCGTCTCGGGCCCGCCCTCCTCGCCGGCATGCGCGACCAGGCGCAGTCCCTCCGCCGCGGCGCGCGCGTAGACGTCGACGAACAGCTCCGGGCCGAAGCCCACCTCGTTCGAGTCGAGCCCGACGCCGATGACGTGCTCGCGCCAGGGGAGGATCGCCGTCAGCATCTCGTCGGCCGCGTCGGCGCCCAGGTCGCGGAGGAAGCACATGATCAGGTCCGTCGAGATCCCGTGGGTCTCCTCGCTCCGACCGAGCGCACGGGTGATCCCGCTCATCACGGTGTCGAGCGCGACGCCGTTGCCGAGGTGCGTCTGCGGGTCGAAGAAGATCTCGGCGCGGCGGACGTTCGCCTTCTGCGCCCGGTCGAGGTAGCCGGTCGCGAGCTCGAAGAAGTCCCGCTCCGTCTTCAGCACGGTGAGGTTCGAGTAGTGCAGCTCCAGGAACGACGCGAGGTCGGTGAAGGAATACCGGGCGCGGAGGGCGTCGAGGTCCTCGGTGGGCAGGGCGACCCCGTTGCGGCGCGCCATCTCGACGATGTGCTCGGGCTCGATCGTGCCCTCGAGGTGGATGTGCAGCTCGGCGCTGGGCGGGGCGGGGAAGGCGGGGCGGGGCATGCGGATCCTCCAGGGAGCGGCTGGGGCGGCGGGGTCGCTCCCGACCGTAGGCCTCCGCTGTTTCGCGCGCGTTTCCGGCGGGAGGCGCGATCCGGATCCGGAGCGGCCCCGCCCCCGGGTGCTAGAGCTCGCCCTGCCGTGAGGTGCCGGCCGGGATCGGGACGAGCCGCGTCACGACGGGCGGGTGGGCGACGAGTCCGCGGATCGCCGCGTTGAGGCGGACGACCGGCTCGCCGGCGCCGTGCGCGTCGAGCAGGTCGCCGCTCGTCCACTTCTCCAGCATGACGATGGTGCCGTCGGGCGAGTCGTGGATCGCGTAGAGCTCGCAGCCCTCCTCCTCGTGCACCTCCGCGATGGCGGTGGAGAGGGCGGCGACGAGCGCGTCGCGCTGCCCCTCGGCGGGAGTGAAGATCGCGGTGACGACGACGGGATCGGACATGGCGTGCCTTTCGGAGGGGGAGAGGATCAGCGCCGCGGGGGTGCGGCGCAGCTGGAGCGGATGACGAGGTCGGCCTGCACCTCGATGTGCTGCGGGGCATCGGGGAGGCGGCCCTGCATGCGGGCGAGGACGAGCTCGACGCTGTGACGGGCGAGCATGTCGATCGGCTGGCGGACGACGCTGAGCGGCGGGGTGACCAGCTCGCTCCACGGGTTGTCGTCGAACACGACGACCGAGAGGGCCTCCGGGATCCGGATCCCGAGCTGGAAGAGCCGGTGCACGGCGCTGCGCACCTGCGCGCCGCTGCCCGCGGTCTGAGGAGGCCGCGGCTGCCGCGGCACCTCCGGCCGTCGGAGCAGCCGCAGGCCGGTCGCGAGCTGCCAGGCCGTGACGGCGTAGACGGAGGCGCGCTCCCAGACGCCGTCGGGCAGCAGGTCGACGCCGGGCACGCGGGTGTCGACCTGCAGCATCAGCAGCGCGAGCAGGCCGGCCGCGCCGAGCACGATCCCGACCGTCTCGAGCGCCCACGGGGCGCGGCCGCGCCGGGCCGCGGCACCGGCGACGATCGAGGCCGCGTTGCCGCCGACGATCGCCATCGCGGCGCCGACCACGTGCAGGCCGCCGATCCCGTTCTGCGCACTGGCGCTGCTCCCGTGCACGAGGCCCACCACGGCGATGCCCACGGCGTGGACCACGGCGAGGGAGAGGAACAGCCCCCGCGATCCACCCCGCGCCGCCCGCACGGTCGTGACGGCGGCGGCGAGGTAGAGCGCCCCCTGCAGGAGGAATCCGGCGTTCATCACCGCGTGCAGCGGCGAGTCGATCGCGCGCCCCTGGAACACGCCCACCTCGGGCACGCCGAGATCGCTGATGTAGTTCCGTGCGTAGCTGTAGCCCGGGAACGCGGACGCGGCGACCGCCTCCGCTCCGATGTAGGCGAGCGCGCTCACCACCCACAGCACTCCGGCCCCACGAGTTCCCATGCGCCCATCATCCCCGGGCCCGGCCGCGCCGGTCGTCGGCGCCGGACGGCTCCCCGGCTAGGCTCGCCGGATGCTGCAGGTGCGGGGTGAATCCGGGCAGGCCGTGCTCCTCCTGCCGGGCGGGGGCGAGGCCGTCGACGGTTTCTTCCCCGGGCTGGTCGAGGGCCTGATCGTCGATCCGGGCTGCCGGGTGGTCCTCTACGACAGACCGGGCACAGCGGGGTCGGAGGTCGCCGGCGGACTCACCGACGCCGCAGACGCCGTCCACGCCGTGCTGGCCGGCCTCGGGACAGGTCCCGTCGTCGTGATCGGCCAGAGCCTCGGCGGTGCCGTCGCGATGCTGCTCGCTCGCGATCATCCCGAGGACGTCGCGGGACTGGTGCTCCTCGACCCGACGCCCGTCAACGACACGGCACTGGCGCGTCAGGTGGAGCGGACGGCCCGGGCGACGGCGACGCTCTCGAGACTGCCGGGGCTCGGCCGAGCGCTGTCCGCGCTGCTGCGCACGAGCGCCGCCCGGTCGGCGAGGCGCCACGCGATGAGCCCGGCCGCGCGCGCGGCCGCTCTCGCGATGGCGGACGTCGACCTGCCGGGGCTCGCCTCCGCCGCCGCCGGTCTGGAGCAGGTGGCGCGGGGCTTCGACGAGTCTCAGCTGCCCGCGGTCCCCGCGGCCGTGGTGACCGCGGACCGCAGGCCCGGGTCCTCCCTGCATCGCGTGCATCGGCGCGTCGCCGCCGCCCTGGACGCGCCGCTGCTGTCCTGGCCCGGAGCGGTGCACGAGGTGCACCTGAGCCACGAGCGCGAGGTGCTCGAGGTCGCCCGCACCATCGTGCGGGCCGTCGCCTCCGACTAGGTCCGGAGCCGCTGCGCCGCCGCTCCGGTCACAGGCTGAACCCGCCGTCGGTCGTGAGCACCTGCCCGACGACCCAGCTGCCCGCCGACGTGGCTAGCCATGCGATCAGCTCCGCGGGCAGGCGCGGGGCCACCCGGTACGAGGACGCCGCTCCGGCTCCGCTGCGCGAGGGAGGCCGACCTGGACTACTCCTCGTCCGCCCGGTAGACCTTCCGGAACGCGTCCTTGCGGGCGATCCTCCCGCCGCGGAACTCGTATATGTCGCAGCCCCGCGTGACCTGGGGTCGGCCGTCGGGGCCGGTCCCGGTGAAGGACCAGGTGGCCGCGCCGCGCGTCCCGGAGATGAGGGGAGCCCCCTCCTCGTGCCGTTCCTGTCCGGTGTCGAAGGCGAGCATGAGCGCGAATCCCTCGCGGACCTGCTCCTTCCCCGTCCAGGTGCGGCCGGGCTCGGGGCCGACGGACGCGCCGTACACGCAGTCGTCGGTCATGTGGCTCATCAGCGCTTCGAGGTCGTGGCGGGTCCAGGCGTCGCTGAACGCGGCCAGCACCTCGGGCGTCATCTCGCTCGTGCTGGTCTCGGTCGAAGAGGAGTCGTCCATGTGCGGGCCTCGGTCCTTCTGATCGGTGGACCGTCGTCGGTCGCTCTGCGACCGTGGCAGGTGAGCGGCCGCAGTGGCAACGCCCTCTAGCGGTCATGTCCGGAAGCGGACGGCCGGCGGATCAGTGGTCCGGCGACCCGCCGACCAACGGGTGAGCGCGACGGCGGGGGGCGGTGCGCTGCGGGCGGCGGGAGCGGCCGCCGAGGAGACCCGCTCCACCGGGCACTGCCGCGTCCCGATGCTGAGCCCCTTCGTGAAGGCCGTGCCGAAGTCGGACGCGGGCCGGCCCTCCTCCGCCTCCTCGGTCGCGGCTCTCGGGTCGCCGGCGGCGGCCGGATGCTAGGCGCTCGCCGCCTCCTCCGCCACCTCCTCCCCGCCGACCGGCGCCGGCGCGCAGGATGAGGAGCACCGGTCGCGGCGGGCACCGACCCCGCACCCGACCGGCACCGAGACCGCCACGAGCCCGCGCCAGCGGGAGGACAGCGAGAGCACCATGGGATTCTGGGGACCGACCGACGAGACCCGCGGCACGCGCCCGGTCGACGAGCCGCTCGGCGAGCTGGAGCTCGTGCACGCCTTCACCAGCGGGCCGATGCCCACCGGCGTCAGCGTCTCGCACACCGGGCGGATCTTCGTGAACTTCCCGAAGTGGGGAGACGAGGTCCCGGCCACGGTCGTGGAGCTGGTCGACGGAGCGGCGGTGCCCTACCCGGACGAGGCCTGGAACACGCCGGCGGGGATCGACGACGCCGGCGCCCTCGTCTCGGTGCAGAGCATCGTCGTCGATCCGGCCGACCGGCTCTGGATCCTCGACACCGGCAGCCCGATGTTCGAGCCGACGAAGAAGGGCGGCCCCAAGCTCGTCCGCGTCGACCTGGCGACCGACACCGTCGAGCAGGTGATCCTCCTCGAGCCGGACGTCGCCCTGCCGACCACCTACCTCAACGACGTGCGCTTCGATCTGCGGCGCGGCATCGCCTACATCACCGACTCGGCCGACTCCGGCCCGAACGGGATCATCGTCGTCGACCTCGAGACGGGGACCGCCTGGCGCCGCCTGCACGACCACCCGAGCACGAAGGCGCTCACTCCTCCGGAGCTCGTGCCGATGGCCGAGGGCCGCGTGCTGATGAAGCGCCCGGCAGACGGCGACCCGCAGCCGGTGACGATGGGCGCCGACGGCATCGCGATCTCGGCCGACGGCGAGCGCCTCTGGTACTGCCCGCTCGCCTCCCGCCGCTGGTTCAGCGTGGCGACGGCGGCCCTGGTCGACCGGTCGGTGCCGGACGAGGCCGTCGCGGCGACCGTCGTCGACGAGGGCGACAAGGGCGGGGGAGCGGACGGCCTCGAGACGGATGCGCTGGGCCGCTTCTACGCCACGAGCTACGAGAACAACGCGATCGTCCGCCGTCGCACCGACGGCACGATGGAGACGATCGTGCACGACGAGCGGCTGCTCTGGCCCGACACGATGTCGATCGCGACGGACGAGCACCTGTACGTCACCGCGAACCAGCTGCACCGCCAGGCCGATTACCAGGGCGGCACGGATCTGCGGACGTACCCGTACTCGCTGTTCCGGGTGCGGATCGGCGCGGGGCCGGTTCTCCTGCGCTGAAGGCCCCCGCCCGGTCTCCTGCGCCGAGATCCGCAGCGCGGATCAGCGCCAGTGGACGAGCTCCGTGCGGAGGGTCGCGCGGGCGCGGGCGAGCAGCCCGCGGACGGTCGAGGTCGAGAGGCCCAGCTCGTGCGCGATCGCGTCGTAGCTGCACTGCTCCAGCTGGCGCAGCTCCCAGCAGCGGCGCTGGGCCGGTGGCATCGCGGCGAGCACCCGGTTGGCGTCGGCGGCGAGGGACCCGCAGTGCGCAGCGTGCTCCGGGTCGTCGGCGGCGGAGGCGGGGAACTCGTCGTCCAGCTCGGCTCGCAGCCGCGAGACGCTGGAGCGGAGCCGGTCGACGCTGCGGCGGCGGGCGGTCGTGACGAGCCAGCCGGCGATGGTCTCGCCGTCGATCACGCTGTCCACGTGGGTCCACGCCGCGAGGAACGTCTCCTGCACCACGTCGTCGACGTCGGCGCTGCTGCGGAGGGTGAGGGCGGCCGTCGCGCGGAGCAGCCCGGTGTAGCGGCGGACGATGGTGGCGAACGCGCGGTCGTCGCCCTCCGCGGCGCGGATGACGAGCATCCGGTCCGAGTCGGGTTCGAGCAGCGCGAGCGGCGGCGCGGCGAGGGTCGAGGGGCGGGCCCTCGGGAGGCGTGCGGGGGTGGTGGCGGTGAGCATGCGGACTCCGGTCGACTTGATGTGTAGGCATGATTCGGAGGCGCGCTCCCGCCCGGTTTCCCGGGGCGGGACCCCAGTGGGAGGGGCAGGTCTGTCCGGTTTCCGGGGACGTCAGCGCCGCCGCGACCACCAGCGGCGGGACCGCTCCGGCTCGGCGGCCGCCCGGGCCTCGGCCTCGGCGGCGCGATCGGCGCGCCGCTGCGACCAGGCGGCGACCTCCTCGTCGACGTCCCGGAGCGGGGTGACGACGGGCGGCCCGCCCAGCAGCTGGCGGCGCGCCTCGATCACCCGCGTGTTGAAGTCGGCGAGCTCGGCGCGCACCTCCTCCTCGCGGTGCAGGCGGTCGAGGCGCTCGTCGAGCGCGCGGTCCTCGGCGCGGAGGAGGAAGGCGGCCGGACCGATCCCGGTGAGGTTCTCGCGCTCGATCTTGCGGCGGATCCACCAGTCCGGGTCGTGGGCCGTGCCCAGGTCCGGGAGCGGCTTCCCCGATCCCGGCAGGTCGTCGAAGTCGCCGCGGAGGATCGCGAGCTGGATCGCCGTCTCGACGAACGCGGCCCGCTCGAGCGGATCCTCCGGCAGGGCGGGCTGCTCCGCCTCCTCCTCGCCCGCGGCGCCGGCCCGGTAACGGGCGGCGCGCTCCCTCGCATCCGACATTTCTCCACGCTAGATCGGGCTCCTCGCCCCGGGCAACCACCCCTCCCGCCGTCTCCGTGGTCGGCGGGGCGCCGCGGGTCGACATCGGCGGACCGGCGTGCGTAGTATCGATACTCGATAACATCGACGATCGATAAGGAGTACGTCATGACGAGTGTCATCCCCAGCGGACCGGTCCGGGAGCGTCCGCGCGTGTTCCGGGTGGCGAGAGCGGTCCTGCTCATCGTCGCGGTCTTCTCCGTGCTCACCGCGCTCCTGCAGACCTGGACGGTCACCACCGGGCGCACCCTGCTGGTCTTCGGGGGAGCGGACGGCCGCCTCCCGCTCCGGAGCCTCCCGCAGCTGCTGCAGGCCCAGCCGCGCGAGGGCACCGCGCCCACGCTCGCCGACGCCGCCCTCTCCCTCCGCCTGCTCGGTGCGCTGCCGAGCCTCCTCCAGGCGGTCACGATCGTCCTCGCCACGGTCTTCCTCCTGCGGGTCCTCCGCGGCATCGCGGCCGGACGCCCGTTCGACCCCTTCGTCCTCGCGAACTGGCGCCGTCTGAGCCTCGCCCTGCTGATCGGAGGAGTGGCGCAGGGCCTCGCCGACACCGCGGCGGGCCTGTACCTCAGCTCCGGCATCGGCCTGCTCTTCGCCGCCGGCCGGGTGACCGACGAGCAGCGCGACGCCTTCCTCGGCGGCGACTACCAGGCCATCGGGACGAACCTGCCGCAGTGGCCCGTCCCCGTCCTGCTCGCCGGAGTGGTGGCCCTCGCCCTGACGGCGGCGTTCCGCGCCGGCGCGAAGCTCGAACGGGACGTCGACGGCGTTGTCTGAGCCCGCCGACGACGAGAGGCACCGGATCGACTGCCACCTCGGAGCAGTGCTGGCCGAGCGCGGCGTGACCCTCACCGCCCTCTCTGCCCGCACCGGCATCACGATGGCGAACCTCTCCATCCTCAAGAACAACCGCGCCCGCGCGATCCGCTTCACGACGCTGACGCTCATCTGCGACGCGCTCGACTGCACCCCGCAGGAGCTGTTCTCGATCCGGGCCGTCGACGAGCGGGGGTAGCGGCGGGCGGATCGGCCAGGGGATCTCTGCGGGGCCGATGGTGCGGACGCCGTCCGATCCGACCGTCGATCGAGCAGGCCTCAGTCGCGCTCCACGTCCGCCCCTCCAGGGATCGGCCGGAGCTCCCCGGAGCTCGCTCTCGTCCCGACCCATGGATGAGCCTCACCAGCGCGGTCGGCGGCCTCGGCCATCGACCGTCCACAGGGGAGCGAGCTCGTCAGCGGGACCGTCGAATACGCCTCCGGTGGATGCCGGCGGCTGCTCGCGGTCGTCCCTCCCGACGCGAATCACTCCCGAGCAGTTGTCGAGCGAGCTCGAAAGGACCCCGCAGACACGCATCGCGGGAACCCTCCGGGACCCTCGCTCCATCTCGGTGGCTTCCACTGTCGAAGGGCCCCTCCTGAAGATCCGGGCCGACTACTGGTCCCAGGAGTACATCCCCTGGGGACGTGTGCGAAGCGTCCTCGTGGGTGCTTCCGCGAACCCGTCCCGTCGCGCTGTGCGATCTCCCTGAGACGGCGGCGGTGTACCCGTCGACGAGGCCGCCGGTCATCGTCCCCGCGAGGAGCGCCCGCTTCAGACCCGCACCGACGACGAACACGTCGATCGACCCGGGGTTCCCGAACGGGGGACGGACCGTGATGCACGTCTGGTCGTGCTGAGCGGCGGTCAGCGGTCGAGGACTTGACGAATGACGAGGACTCGGTTCTCCGTCGGCTCCCGCCCGACCGGGTCGAACCCGCTCGCCGTCGTCACTGAGACCCTGCTCGAGCCGGTCGGCGTGCTCGTGCGCGCCGCGCTGCGGCCGCTTCCCGCTTGCTCAGTCCAGCGGGTAGCCCGGCAGCCCGTCGATGCTGACCGCGTTCCGCGTGGCGCGGTACTCGGCCATGCCGTCGGGGCCCTTCTTCTCGGCCTGGAGGAGGAGCAGGTCGCGCTCGCCGACCGGCTCCATCACGGGCACGCCCCAGCCGCACGCGTCGCTGATGCGGGTGAGCTCGACGGTGACGACCGCGCGGGTGCTCGGGTGCTCGGGGTGCTGCTCCGCGACCTCGGTGAATGCCTCCGAACCGGGCAGGTGCACGGAGCCGGTGCCGTGCAGGCGGACGATGCGCGGACGCGATCCGAACGACGCGAACATCAGGCACACGCGCCCGTTCTCGCGCAGGTGCGCGATCGTCTCGACTCCGCTGCCCGTGTAGTCGACCCAGCCGACGCGCCGCGGGCCCAGGATCGAGAACGAGTCGTGGCCGCGCGGCGACATGTTGACGTGCCCGTCCGCGGCGAGGGGCGCGGTGGCGACGAACCACATCGGCTGCTCGTGGATCCAGGAGGAGAGGCTCTCGTCGATCTCGTCGTAGACGTGCGCCACGGGGTCAGGCCCCGGCCGCGCGGCGGACCAGCTCGGCGACTGCGGCGCGCGTCTCGGCGTCGGCGGAGACGAGCGCGTAGGCGGTCGGCCAGATCGTGCCGTCGTCGAGCTGCGCGCCGTCCTGGAAGCCGAGGGTCGAGTAGCGCGTGCCGAACTTCGCGCCGGGCTGGAAGAAGACGATCGCCTTGCCGTCGGAGCGCGCGTAGGCGGGGAAGCCGTACCAGGTCTTCGGGAGGAGGTCGGGAGCGGTCTCGCCGACGACGTCGTGCAGCATCTGGGCGATCGGCCGCTCCTCGTCGGTCATCGCGGCGATCGCGGCCTCCGCGTCCCTGCGGTCGGCGTCGGCCTTGTCGGCGCTCTTCTGCCGCTTCGCCTCCGCCCGCAGCTCGGCCGCGCGCTGCTTCATCGCCGCGCGCTCGTCCTTCGAGAAACCGTCTTCGGAAGCCATGTCCGCCCGTCCCGTCCGTCTGCGGCTCCCGGTCCGGGAGCGTCCCCGCACATCGTGACAGCGCCGCACTCGCCGCACAACGGCGGGAGCGAGCGCGACCGCGCGCCCCGGAAGCCCAGCCTCCGCGGTTAGCGTGGGCGGATGCGCCTCCTCCTGATCCGCCACGGCCAGACCCCCTCCAACGTCGCCGGGCTCCTCGACACCCGCATCCCCGGACCCGGGCTCACCGACCTCGGCCGCACCCAGGCCGCGGCGCTGCCCGGTCGGCTCGCCGGCGAGGGGATCGGCGCGCTGCTCGTCTCGACGATGGTCCGCACCCACGAGACGGCCGCCCCTCTCGCCGCGGCGCTCGGGCTCGAGCCGATCGAGCGCGACGGCATCCGCGAGGTCGCGGCCGCGGGGCTCGAGATGCGCGGCGACGACGCGGCGGTCGAGGAGTACATGGGCACGGTCTTCCGCTGGGCCGGCGGCGAGACGTCGATCCGGCTGGCGGGCGGCGAGACGGGCGACGAGTTCGCGGCGCGCTACGACGCGGTGGTGGCGGAGGCGGAGGCGCTTGGGCACGAGGTCGTCGCGCTGGTCAGCCACGGCGCGGCCATCCGCTGCTGGGCGGGTCTGCGCTCCCTCGACCTCGATGCGCGCTTCATCGCCGACCACCTGCTCGACAACACCGGCGTCGTCGTCCTCGAGGGCTCGGGCGACGCGTGGACGCTCGTGTCCTGGCAGGGCGAGCCCGTCAGTGGAGTCGGCGCGGCGGCCCCCTCGGGCCCGGCGGGCGAGACCACCGTCTGAGCTGCGGGGCCTCCTCGCCGGTCGAGCAGCGGCGGATGGAGACCGGCCGGAACGAGCGCCGCCGGCCGCGCCATCACGGTAACGATCGCGCAACACTCCGGAAACCAGCTCCGACCAGTACATTCGCTCGCGCCGATCGGCTCATCACCACCCCTGGACCCGCCCCCGCAATTGTCCGACGTTTGCCCCTCGGCGGCTCCGCGGCTACCGTGGTCGGCGGTCCTCATGGGCCCCGATGAACCGGTCCGCGCTCGCACGGCGTCCCCCAGGACGCGCCGCGATCGTACGGTCAACGGGAGTGGAGGCGGCCCCGAGGCCGCCTCGGACGCTCTCGCCTCCACCCCCTGCCGCGCTGAGCGGCGGGATGCACGCGGAGGCTCGACGCACGGCTGTCCCACGCTCCCGACCCGGCACCACGAGATGAGCGCAGGGCGTCGTCCCTGCGCGCCGACGGAGTGTACGTGCACCAGAACCAGCAGATCATCAGCGAGCTTCGGAGCGAGGCGGGCGCCGATCCCGCGACCCCCGCTCTCGAGGCCCGCCACCTCTTCAAGGTGTTCGGCCGGAAGCCCGACGAGGTCGTCCGCCGACTGGGCGAGGGCGCCGACCGCGGCGAGCTCGCCGGACTCGGCACGGCCGCGGTGATCGACGCGTCCTTCACCGTGCGCCGCGGCGAGATCTTCGTCGTGATGGGCCTCTCCGGCTCCGGGAAGTCCACCCTGATCCGCATGCTGAACGGGCTCCAGGAGCCCTCCGCGGGCGAGGTCCTGATCGAGGGCTCCACCATCACCGGCGTCTCCGAGGCGGAGCTGCGCCGCGTGCGCCGCTCGTCGGTGTCGATGGTGTTCCAGCACTTCGCGCTCCTCCCGCACCGCACCGTGCTCGACAACGTCGCGTACCCGCTCGAGATCCAGGGCGTCCCCGCGGCCGAGCGCCGCGAGCGGGCCCTGCTCGCGGTCGAGCGCGCCGGTCTCGCCGGCTGGCACGAGAAGATGCCCGACGAGCTCTCCGGCGGCATGCGCCAGCGCGTCGGCCTCGCCCGGGCGCTCGCCGCCGACACCGACATCGTGCTGATGGACGAGGCGTTCTCGGCACTCGACCCGCTGATCCGCCGCGAGATGCAGGAGCAGCTGATCGAGCTGCAGCACGAGCTCGGCAAGACCATCGTCTTCATCACGCACGACCTCAACGAGGCCATGTTCCTCGGCGACCGCATCGCGGTGATGCGCGACGGCCGCATCGTCCAGATCGGCACCCCGGAGGAGATCCTCACCGACCCGGCGAACGACTACGTCGCCCAGTTCGTGCAGGACGTCGACCGCGCCCGTGTGCTCACCGCCTCCGCCGTGATGGAGCCCGCCCGCTCCGTGGTCACCCTGGCGGCCGGTCCTCGCGCCGCGCTGCGGAGCATGCGCGACCTGCAGACCTCGGCCGCGTTCGTGGTCGGCGGCGGACGCCGCCTGCTGGGCACGGTCCGCGACCGCGACGTGATCGAGCAGGTGCGCCGGAGCGCCGGCGACCTCTCGGCGGTCCTCACCTCCGACGTCGTCACCGTCGGTCCGGACACCGCCCTCAGCGAGGTCATCGAGCCCGCCGTCGAGTCGGCGCTGCCGGTCGCCGTGGTCGACGCCTACGGGCGTCTGCTCGGAGCGATCCCGCGGGTGACCCTGCTCGCGGCGCTCGGCAACGTGCCCGCCCGCACCGGCGAGCACCCGGTGATCGAGCCGCCCGCCACCGTCTCGACCGAGGTCGTCACCGCGACCCTGCACGCGACCGGAGGCCCCGTCGAGGACGCCGTCCTCGCGGCGGACGGAGGTGCACGATGACCGATCTCGGCTTCCGCCTCCCGCTCGGCGCCCTCGCCGAGGGTGCCGTCGACGTCCTCACGCAGACCTTCCAGCCGGTCTTCGACCTGCTGCGCACCGTCTTCGGCGCCCTCTACTCCGGCGTCGACCTCGTCCTCGCGACGCCGCCCTTCTGGGTGATCGTCGCCTTCCTCGCCGTACTGGCCTACGCCGTCCGCGGCTGGGTCTTCGCGGCCGGCACCGCCGTGGGGCTCCTGCTGATCGTGGGGGTCGACCAGTGGGAGAACGCGATGGACTCCCTCGCGCTGGTGCTCGTCGCCTCCGTGATCGCCATCGCGCTGAGCGTGCCGCTGGGCGTGCTCGCCGCGCGCAACCGCACGGCCTCCGCGGTCATCCGGCCCGTGCTCGACCTGATGCAGACGATGCCGGCCTTCGTCTACCTGATCCCCGCGCTGATCCTGTTCCGGGTCGGAGTGGTGCCGGGCATCGTCGCGACCATCGTGTTCGCCATGGCGCCGGGCGTCCGGCTCACCGAGCTGGGCATCCGCGGCGTCGACCCGGAGCTCGTCGAGGCGGGGGAGTCGTTCGGCTCCTCGAAGTGGCGGATCCTCCGCCAGATCCAGCTGCCGCTCGCGCTGCCCTCGATCCTGGCGGGCCTCAACCAGGTCATCATGCTCTCGCTCTCGATGGTCGTCATCGCGGGCATGGTCGGCGCCGGAGGGCTGGGCGGCGACGTCGTCGCGAGCCTCAACCGGATCGATGTCGCGCTCGGCTTCGAGGCGGGCGTCTCCGTCGTGATCCTCGCGGTCGTCCTCGACCGGATGACCGGCGCGCTGGGCTCGCCCTCGCCGGCGAGGGTCGCCCGGGCGAAGAACCGCCGCGCCGTCATGGCGACCCGCTCGGCCGTCGGCGTCGTCTCGATCGGCCTGGTCGCGTCCCTCGGGGCCGCGACCCTCGCCGCTCCCGCCACCGCCGCCTCCGTCGACAACGGCGACCGCACCGACGTGACCGTCGCCGTGTTCCAGGGCTGGGACGAGGGGATCGCCGTCTCCGCTCTGTGGGA
This sequence comes from Rathayibacter sp. AY1G1, assembly GCF_002932095.1. Taxonomy (NCBI): domain Bacteria; kingdom Bacillati; phylum Actinomycetota; class Actinomycetes; order Micrococcales; family Microbacteriaceae; genus Rathayibacter; species Rathayibacter sp. AY1G1. Next base: position 11,822 of record NZ_PSUZ01000016.1, on the reverse strand, counting down.
GGCGGTGCTCGAGGAGCAGGGCTACGACGTGACCCTGCAGAACGCCGACGTCGCCCCCGGCTTCCAGGGCCTCTCGACCGGCGACTACGACCTCGCCCTCGACACCTGGCTGCCGCTCACCCACGCCCGGTACGTCGAGCAGTACGGCGACTCGATCGTCGACCTGGGCGCATGGAACGACGAGGCGAAGCTGACCATCGCGGTCAACGAGGACGCCCCGATCGACTCCCTCGAGGAGCTCGCCGCCGACCCGGGCGTCGTCGGGAACCGCCTGATCGGCATCGAGCCCGGCTCCGGTCTCAACAAGACGACGACCGAGGACGTCATCCCCGGCTACGGCCTGGAGGGGATGGACTACCTCACCTCGTCGACGCCGGCCATGCTCCAGGAGCTCTCGAGCGCGACCGCCGCGGGCGAGAACATCGCCGTCACGCTCTGGCGCCCGCACTGGGCCTACGACGCCTTCCCGGTCAAGGACCTCGCGGACCCGAAGGGCCTGCTCGGGCAGGCGGAGGGGATCCACTCCTTCGGCTCGGCCGCGTTCGACGCGGACTACCCGACGATGAGCCGCTGGATCCGCGACTTCCGGATGGACTCGAAGACGCTCTACTCGCTCGAGAACGCGCTGTTCAACGACGGGGCCGACGACCGCTCCGCCGCCCTCGCCGCGTGGATGGACGAGAACCGGGAGTACGTCGACACGCTGATCACCTGATCCGCCACCACGACGAAGGCCGAGAGGCCGGGCGGCCCCGGACCAGGGCTGTCCCGGCCTCTCGGCCTTCGTCGCGCAGGGGTCAGGCGGCGCTGACCCGGCGTCCCGCGGTGGCGCGGACGAGGAGGGTGACCACCAGCACCACGGCGGCGGCGACCAGCGCGGCGATCCCGGCGGGGACCGAGACGAGCTCGCCGGCGAAGCGGCCGACGGCGACCCAGGAGAGTCCCCAGACGAGCGAGAGCATCGGGGCGATGCGGCCGCGGCCGGTGACCGCGATCAGGAGTCCGACGAGCGCGGCGACGGCGAGGACGACGACCGCCCAGACCGCGGCGCCCGGACCGTCCGCGCTGCCGACTCCGGCGCCGACGAGCCCGGCGGTGACGTTCGCGGCCGTGGCCACGCACACCCAGCCGAGGTAGAGCCCGAAGGTGCCGTCCGTCACGATCGCGTCGACCACTCCGGCCGAGCGGGTGGTCCGCAGGATCACGAAGATGCGCGCGAGCACGGCGAGCAGCAGGGCGATCACGACGACGCTGAGCGTCAGGAAGCCGGCCTGGACGACCAGGATCCACGCGGCGTTCAGGAGGAGGCTCGCGGCGGCCCAGTAGCCCAGCCGGCGGTGGCGGGTGCGGGCGGTCTGCGAGGGCAGGAACTGCCAGATCGCGTAGGCGATGAGGCCGGTGTAGATGACGCTCCAGATCGCGAAGGCGGGGCCGTCGGGAGCGATGGGGGTCGAGGACGCGGTCAGGGCGCCGCCGGCCGCGTTCTGGATCTGCGTGCCGCCCGCGGCGCCCGAGCCGATGAAGGAGCCGATGAGGGCGAGCACCGCGCTCACGGCGACGACGACCTGGCGGATCCGGTCGGCGCGGTCGGGGGTTCGTGTGGCGGTCATGTCGCTCCTCCATTAGTCAGCTGGCTGAGTAATGAGAGTAGCGCGGTTCCGCTCCCCGTCCACTGGGGCTTGCGGCAAGGCCCCGACCCTGGAGAGGGCCGGGGCCGGACTCTCAGGCGCGGGCGGCCGCGTACTGCTCGCGGATCACGGGGCGGTGGTCCGGCGCGGGCTCGGCCACCGAGGTGACGGTCCACGTCGGACGCGATCCGGTCAGCGCCCAGGCGGCCTGCACGGCGGCACCGTCGGCCACGTACTCGCCGGGCGTCGGCACCTGCACGGGCACGTCGAACACCTGCGATGCAGCGAGCTGCACGGCGCGGTTCTGCGCGGCTCCGCCGATGAGGAGGATGCGCCGCGCCTCCACTCCCTGCGCGCGAACGGCGTCGAGCCCGTCGGCCAGTCCGCAGAGCATGCCCTCGATCGCCGCGCGGGCGAGGTTCGGTCGCGTGGTCGAGGCGATGGTCATCCCGTGCAGGCTCGCGGTCGCGTCCGGCAGGTTCGGCGTGCGCTCGCCCTCGAAGTAGGGGACCAGCACGAGGCCGTCGGCACCCGGCTCCGCCTCGAGCGCCAGTGCGGCGAACTCGTCGAAGTCGCTGCCGAGCAGGGTCGCGGTCGAGGCCAGCACGCGCGCGGCGTTGAGCGTCGCGACCAGCGGCAGGAAGCGCCCGCTCGCATCGGCGAAGCCGGCGACGGTCCCGGAGGCGTCGCGCACCGGGTCGTCCGTGACGGCGAAGACGGTGCCGCTCGTGCCGATGCTGACGACCACGTCGCCGGGGCCGGCGCCGAGGCCGAGCGCGGCGCCCGCGTTGTCGCCCGCGCCGGGGCCGACGACGAGTCCGCTCTCGGTGCGGCCCGCCTCCTCCGAGGGGCCGAGCACGCGGGGGAGCAGCGGGCGGTGGCCGAGGGCGCGCTCGAGCAGGTCGAGGTCGTAGCCGTCCGCTCCCCAGTACGAGGTGCCGGACGCGTCGGACCGGTCGGTCGTGAGGGCGTCGAGCTGCGGACCGCGGGCGGAGTCGGGGCCGTAGCCGAGCAGGCGCCAGGTCAGCCAGTCGTGGGGGAGCGCGACGGCGGCGACACGGGCGGCGTTCTCGGGCTCGGCGTCGCGCAGCCAGCGGAGCTTGGTGGCGGTGAAGGAGGCGACCGGCACCGATCCGGTCCGCTCCGCCCAGGCCCCGGCTCCGAGCTCCTCGACGAGCGCGGCGGCGGCGGGCGCGCTGCGGGTGTCGTTCCAGAGCAGAGCGGGGCGGATGACGGCGCCGCTCTCGTCGAGGACGACCATGCCGTGCTGCTGGCCGCCGACCGAGATCGCGGCGACGTCGTCGAGCCCGCCGGCGTCGGCGAGGGCGAGCTGCAGCGCCTCCCACCACGCGGCCGGATCGACCTCGGTGCCGTCCGGGTGGCTCGCCCGGCCGGTGCGCACCACGGCGCCGGTGTCGAGGTCGCGGACGACCACCTTGCAGCTCTGGGTCGACGAGTCGATCCCTGCGACGAGCGTCATCGCTGTCCTCTTTCGTTGGGGGGTGCGGGTTCGGGCGTCCGGTGCGGAACCGGGCCGGATGCAGGAGAACGGACGAGACCCCGTGCCGGTGCCGGGGATCTCGTCCGTCTCAGGTCGTCCCGCGGCGGACCGCGGGCTCAGAGGGTGCGGGTCAGCCGCGGGCGCCGAGCAGGTGCTCGGTGGCCAGCTGCTGCAGGCGCACGAAGCCGAAGCCCTTGCCGCCGAGGTAGGCGTCGGCGTCGAACGACTCGTACGAGGCGGTGTCCGCGAGCAGGTCGTCGTACGACTCGCCCTCGTTCAGCGTCGGGGTGGAGAGCTCGGCGACCTTCGCGGCTGCCAGCGCCTCCTGCACCTCGGGGTCGGCGCGGAAGGCCGCGGCGCGCTCCTTGAGCAGCAGGTAGGTGCGCATGTTCGCGGCGGCCGAGTCCCAGACTCCGGTCTCGTCCTCGGTGCGCGAGGGCTTGTAGTCGAAGTGGCGCGGGCCGTCGTAGGCCGGGACGCCGCCGGGGCCGCCGTTCTCGAGGAGGTCGACGAGCGAGAACGCGTTGTGCAGGTCGCCGTGGCCGAAGACCAGGTCCTGGTCGTACTTGATGCCGCGCTGGCCGTTGAGGTCGATGTGGAAGAGCTTGCCGTGGTACAGCGCCTGGGCGATGCCGGCGGTGAAGTTCAGGCCCGCCATCTGCTCGTGGCCGACCTCGGGGTTCACGCCGACGAGCTCGGGGCGCTCGAGGGAGTCGATGAACGCGATCGCGTGGCCGAGCGTCGGAAGCAGGATGTCGCCGCGGGGCTCGTTCGGCTTGGGCTCGATGGCGAAGCGGATGTCGTAGCCCTTGTCGGTGACGTAGTCGCCGAGCAGGTTGACGGCCTCGCGGTAGCGCTCGAGCGCGGCGCGGATGTCCTTGGCGGAGTCGTACTCGGCGCCCTCGCGGCCGCCCCACATGACGAACGTCTTCGCGCCCAGCTCGGCGGCGAGGTCGATGTTGCGGAGGACCTTGCGCAGCGCGAAGCGGCGGACGTCGCGGTCGTTCGAGGTGAAGCCGCCGTCCTTGAAGACCGGGGCGCTGAAGAGGTTCGTGGTGACCATCGGCACGATGAGGCCGGTGGACTCCAGCGCGCCCTTGAGGCGATCGATCTGGGTCTGGCGCTCGGCGTCGGTGGAGCCGAAGGCGAACAGGTCGTCGTCGTGGAAGGTGAGGCCGTACGCGCCGAGCTCGTCGAGCTTCTCGACCGCGTGGACGACGTCGAGCGGCTCGCGGGTCGGGCCGCCGAACGGGTCCGTCCCGTTGTAGCCGATGGTCCAGAGGCCGAACGAGAACTTGTCGGCGCGGGTGGGGGTCAGGGACATGGGATCCGAATCCTTTCCGGCGACGTCGCCGAATTGTTGTTGAGCCCAACATATCTCCTGAGGATCGAGAGGCGCAACGAGCGGAAGGCCCGGCGCGTCGCCCTCCGGCCCCATCGCGGGTGCCGCCCGCTCGTGCCGCGGAACCGCTCGCGGAGCGGGCCGGTGCCCGGGGAGGACGTCGCGAGGATCGCTTGCGCAAGCGCTTCGACTGTGCGTACAGTCGCTCCAGCACGACCGGTCGAAGCGCTTCGAAGCTCGACCGCGACCGACGACGACGTCCGGCAGGAGGAGCCATGGCGACCATCCACGACGTGGCCCGCGCTGCCGGAGTCTCGATCAGCACCGTCTCCTACGCCCTCTCCGGCAAGCGCTCGATCGCCGCCTCCACACGGCAGCGCGTCGACGACGCGGTGCGCCAGCTCGGCTACCGGCCCCACGCGGGAGCCCGGATGCTCGCCGGGGCGCGGACCCACATCCTCGCCCTCTCCGCCCCGATGCGCGGCGAGCTGCACCTGCCGACCCACATGCGCTTCGTCACCGAGGTGCTCGAGCGCGCCCGGGAGTCGGACTACGACGTCCTGCTGCTCGTCACCGACGAGGCCTCCAGCGGCATCGGGCGCGTCTCCTCCTCCTCGCTCGTCGACGGCATCGTCCTGATGGGCGTCGACGACGACGACGACCGCGCCGAGCTGATCCGCGCGGCCGGGGTCCCCGCCACCTTCATCGGCGTGCCCGCCGACTCCCACGATCTCGCCTGCGTCGACCTCGACTTCGCCGAGGCCGCCCGCCAGAGCGTCCGCCGGCTCGCCGAGCTGGGCCACCGCTCGCTCGGCCTGCTCGAGCACCCGCAGTCCTACACCGACCGCAACGCAGGCTTCGTCCGCCGCTTCGACGAGGCGTTCCGCGCCGAGGCCGCAGCGCTCGGAGTCGAGATCGCGGTCGAGCGCCCGCACATCGGCCGCCCGAGCGCATCGGCCGCGATCGACGCGATCCTCGCCGCACCCGTCCCGCCCACCGCGCTCGTGCTGCACTGCAACGAGCCCGTGGCGGAGGCGGCGATCGAGCGCGTCCTCGAGCGCGGCCTCTCCGTCCCCGGCGACCTGTCGATCCTGGCGGCCTGCGCCAGCTATGACGGCGGCGCCCTCCCGGTCCCCACCAGCAGTCTTCCCCTCCCGTTCGACGCGATGTGCCGAGCGGCCGTCGCGCGGACCCTCCAGCAGATCGACTCCGGCCGCACCGTCGGCGTCGAGCTGCTCCCGCCCTCCTACGTCGACCGCGGATCCCTCGCGGTCGCTCCGACCGGCGCTCCGGTGCCGGCGGTCCCGTCCGGCGCTCCCGCGCCAGCCTCCCTCTAGTCCTCCACCCTCTTCCTGCCCGCTCCGGCTCTGCGCACTGTCGAAACGCTTCGACACCACGCCCCCGCGAGAGAGCGCTCCCTGCACCACCTCCGCAGCACCACCGCACCGTTCGAAGGAGAACCACCGCAATGTCGCTCCGATCCCGCTCCGCCTTCCACCGCCCGACCGCCGGTCTCAGCCGGCGCAACCTCCTCGCCGGCGGAGTCGGCCTCAGCGCGATGTTCGCGCTGGCCGCCTGCTCCGGTGGCGGCTCCGACGCCGGCTCCGACGCGCTCTCGACCACGGTCGACGGCGCCGGCCGCACCCTCACGCTCTGGGACTTCGAGACGCCCGACAGCGACCGCGGCATCGCGTGGCTCGCCGCCCGCGACATCTTCACCCAGGAGACGGGGGCCGAGATCGCGTACGAGTTCAAGGCCTTCGAGCAGCTGCGCACCGGCGCCAGCCAGATCTTCAACTCCAACTCGGCACCCGACGTCGTCGAGTACAACAAGGGCAACGCGACCAGCGGACTCCTCTCGAGCCAGGGCCTGCTCACCAACCTCGACGAGGCGGTCGCGTTCTACGGCTGGGACTCGCTGATCCCCGGCGCGCTCCAGACCACCGCGAAGTACGACGAGAACGGGATCATGGGCTCCGGCTCCTGGTACGGCATCCCCAACTACGGCGAGTTCACCTTCGTCTACTACAACAAGGACGCCTTCGCCGCGAACGGCCTCGAGGTCCCCACCACCTACGAGGAGTTCACGGCCGTCCTCGACGCCTTCGTGGCCAAGGGGATCACCCCGCTGGCCGAGGCCGGCGCCGAGTACCCGTTGCAGCAGCTCTTCTACCAGCTAGCGCTGCTGAAGGCCGACCGCTCCTGGATCACCGACTACCAGACCTACACGGGCGAGGTCGACTTCGAGGACGCGGCCTGGAGCTACGCGGCCGACCAGCTGAAGACCTACGTCGACAAGGGCTACTTCTCGGCCGACGCCTCCGGGCTGAAGGCGGAGGACGCGGGCACGGCGTTCATCTCGGGCGAGTACCCGATCTTCTTCTCGGGCTCCTGGTGGTTCGGCCGCTTCAAGACCGAGATCACCGCATTCGAGTGGGACACGTTCCTCTTCCCGGGCGCCGAGTTCACGATGGGCTCCGCCGGCAACCACTGGGTGATCCCGGAGACGGCGACGAACAAGGACCTCGCCTACAAGTGGATCGACATCACGATGCGACCCGAGATCCAGAACCTCATCGGCAACAACGGAGGCATCCCGCTGGTCGTCGACGAGAGCGCCATCACGGACGAGAAGAGCAAGGCGCTGCTTGCGCAGTGGAAGACGGTCATCGACGGCGACCAGCTCTCCTTCTACCCCGACTGGCCCACCGCGACCTTCTACGACGACCTGGTCGCCGCCACGCAGGAGCTCATCAACGGCTCCTCCGACGAGTCCGCCATGCTCTCCGACCTCCAGGCCAAGTACGACGACGGAGTCGCCGACATCACGTGACGCGGAAGCGTCACGTGATGTCGGCCACGGCGGCCGGCCCCGCGCCTGCAGGCGCGGAACGGCCGTGGAAGACCTGAGGACGTGACGGCGACCCCTCGAGGGGGTCGCACGAACACCGCCGAGCCTCCACCCCCCCCGCTGGATGCCGCTCCGGTACGCGACACGCCGTCGCCTCCGTACCGGAGCGACATCCCGCGGCAGCACACCCACGACCCCGTCCGACCTAGGAGTACCCATGACGACGACAGCACCTCGTCGCGCGGAGAGCGCGCCGCCTCCCACGACGCCGCCCCGCGAGAAGCGCTCCGGCGGCTACTGGCTCTACCTGATCCCCGGGTTCGTGCTCTTCACGTTCATCGTGCTGATCCCGCTGATCTGGAACGTCTACATCAGCTTCACGTCCTGGCGCGGCATAAAGCCGCCGATCTTCATCGGCCTCGACAACTGGATCGAGCTGATGGGCGACGACCAGTTCTGGACCTCGTTCCTCAACTCGGTCTACATGATCATCGCGATGGTGATCGTCCCCACGATCCTCGGACTCCTGCTCGCGGCGATCCTCTTCGATCTCGTCGGCAAGAAGTTCGGCGGGCGCCTGGCGAGCTTCCTCCGTGCCACCTACTACCTCCCGCAGATCCTGCCGACCGTCATCGCCGCGATCGTCATCGGCTGGATCCTCCGCCCCGACAACGGCGCGCTGAACTCGATCCTCGAGGCCGTCGGGCTCGGCTCCCTCTCGCACGACTGGCTCGGCAAGCCGGACACCGCGATGCTCTCGATCATGGTCGTGATGATCTGGGTTCAGCTGGGCTACCCGGTCGTCATCTTCATGGCGGCACTGCAGCGCGTGGACCCCGAGCTCTACGAGGCGGCGGAGCTCGACGGGGCGAACTGGTTCCAGCGCTTCCGCTGGATCACGGTCTCGATCATCCGGCCCGAGATCTTCGTGGTCACCCTCACCTGCACCATCGCCGCGCTGAAGGTCTTCGGCCCGATCTACGCCCTGACCCGCGGCGGCCCCGGCGACTCCACGATCGTCCCCTCCTACTACTCGTACACCGAGTTCTTCCAGAAGCAGCAGGTGGGCTACGGCGCCACCATCGCGACCGCGCTCACGATCGTCATCGTGATCCTCGCCGTGCTGTTCATCCGCGCCCAGGAGCGCGTCGAGCGCAGCGAAGGAGCCCGCTGATGTCGGCCATCGAGACCCTGCCCCTCACCCAGGCCGGCACGCAGGACGCGGACCTCTCGTCCTCCCGTCCCGCCAAGCCCGCGAAGGGCACGACGAAGCGCACCCTCGGCGACTGGGTGATCCTCGCCGTCGCCGTGGTGATCGGGCTCGTGATCATCAGCCCGGTGCTGCTGATCCTGCTCAACTCCTTCAAGACCCCCGCGGAGTACTCGGCGAACGGCCCGCTCGCCTTCCCGACCGGCCTCTCCTTCGACGGCCTCTCGACCTTCTGGAGCCGCGTCGACTTCCCCGAGAAGCTCGGCAACTCGATCCTCATCTCGGGGTCGGTCGCGATCCTCGCCGTCGCCCTCTCGGTGCTGAACGCCTACGCGATCGGCATCGGCCGGGTCCGCGGCCGGAGCTGGATCATCGTCCTGTTCCTGCTGGCGAACATGCTCCCGCAGGAGGCCCTGCTCTACCCGCTGTACTACATGTTCAAAGCGGTCGGGATCTACGACACCCAGCTGTCGGTCATCGTCATCTTCACCGTCATCCAGTCGGCGTTCGGCACCTATCTGCTCTCGAGCGTCTACGGCACCTTCCCGAAGGAGATCCTCGAGGCCGCGGCTCTCGACGGCGCCTCGAAGTGGCAGGTCCTCACCCGGGTGATCGTCCCGATCTCGCGGCCCACCCTCTCGGTGCTGATGATCTTCTTCTTCATCTGGACCTGGAACGAGTTCCTCATCCCGCTGGTCTTCCTGGTGAGCGACGCGACGCAGACCGTCCCGATCGCGATCTCGAGCCTCCAGGGCGACAAGATCATGGACGTCACCACGACCAGCGCGAGCGCCCTCCTGGGCCTTCTCCCGACGCTGATCTTCTTCCTGATCTTCCAGCGCACCCTCACCCGCGGCATCACCGCCGGCGCGGTCAAGTAGCCCTCTCTCCCTCCGTCGGCGCCTCCCTCACGGGATCCGCCGGCGCGCCATCGAAAGGCACCCCCATGAAGTTCACCGACGGGTTCTGGCAGACGCGGGCCGGATTCACGCCCCTGTTCGCGCAGGAGGCGTACGACATCCGCACCGACGGCACCTCGCTCGAGGTGATCGCCCCGACCCGGGTCATCCAGGGCCGCGGCGACGTCCTCAACCGGCCGGCGCTCACGGTCACGGTGTCCTCGCCGGCCGAGGGGGTCGCGCGGGTGCGGATCGAGCACTGGCGCGGGACGGCCTCCCGCCCCGGCTTCGAGCTGGCCGGGGGCGACGTCGGAGCGGCGGAGGTGACGGAGTACGGCGGCGTGCTGCGCACCGGCGACCTCGAGGTCCGGATCAGGCAGGGCGCTCCGTGGTCGCTGGAGTTCTGGGACACCTCGACCGGCACGCGCCTCACCGGCTCCGGGCACAAGGCGCAGGGCTACCTGACCGGACCGGACGGAGCCGCCTACCTGCACGAGCAGCTCGACCTCGGCGTCGGCGAGCTGGTCTACGGGCTCGGCGAGCGCTTCGGCCCCTTCGTGAAGAACGGCCAGACCGTGGATGTGTGGAACGCCGACGGCGGCACCTCCTCGGAGCAGGCCTACAAGAACGTCCCGTTCTACCTCTCCAGCCGCGGCTACGGCGTGCTCGTGAACGATCCCGGCCTCGTGTCGTTCGAGATCGGCTCCGAGGCGGTCGAGCGCGTGCAGTTCTCGGTCGGCGGCGAGGCGCTGGAGTACCTGGTGATCCAGGGCCCGACGAAGAAGGACGTGCTGCGGCGCTACACCGGTCTCGCGGGCCGCCCCTCCGTCGTGCCCGCCTGGAGCTACGGGCTCTGGCTGACGACCAGCTTCACCACGAGCTACGACGAGGAGACGGTGAACTCCTTCATCGACGGCTTCGCGGAGCGGGAGCTGCCGCTGTCGGCGTTCCACTTCGACTGCTTCTGGATGCGCGAGTTCCAGTGGACCGACCTCGAGTGGGACCCGCGCACCTTCCCGGACCCGGAGGGGATCCTCGCCCGCCTGCACGAGCGCGGGCTGCATACCTGCGTCTGGATCAATCCGTACATCGCGCAGGCGTCGCCGCTGTTCGCCGAGGGGCGCGAGAAGGGCTACCTGCTCAGAACGGCCTCCGGCGACGTCTGGCAGTGGGACATGTGGGTCGCCGGCATGGCGCTGATCGACTTCACGAATCCGGAGGCGACCTCCTGGTTCCAGGAGAAGCTCCGCGTCCTCGTGCGCCAGGGCGTCGACTCCTTCAAGACCGACTTCGGCGAGCGGATCCCGTCGGAGGGCGTCGTCTGGGCCGACGGGACCGACCCCGAGGCCATGCACAACTGGTACACCCAGCTCTACAACCGAGCGGTGCACGAGGTGCTCGAGCAGGAGCTCGGCGAGGGCCGCGCGGTCCTCTTCGCCCGCAGCGCCACGGTCGGCGGGCAGGCGCTGCCGGTGCACTGGGGCGGGGACAACACCTCCTCCTACGTGTCGATGGCCGAGACCCTGCGCGGAGGCCTCTCGCTCGCGCTGGGCGGGTTCGGCTTCTGGGCGCACGACATCGGCGGCTTCGAGGGAACGCCCGATCCCGGAGTGTTCAAGCGCTGGCTCGCGTTCGGCCTGCTCTCCTCGCACTCGCGGCTGCACGGATCCTCCTCGGTGCGCGTGCCGTGGGCGTTCGACGAGGAGGCCGTGGAGGTCACCCGGCTCTTCACCCGGCTGAAGCTCTCGCTGATGCCCTACCTCTTCGCGGCGGGGGCGGAGGCGGCGAGCACCGGCGTCCCGATCATGCGGCCGATGGCGCTCGAGTTCGAGGACGACCGCAGCGCCGCCCACCTCGACACGCAGTACCTGCTCGGGCACGACCTGCTCGTCGCTCCGGTGTTCACCGAGGACGGCACGGTCGAGTTCTACCTCCCGCGCGGGACGTGGACGAGCTGGTGGACGGGCGAGCGGACCGTCTCGACGGGGGAGTGGCGACGCGAGGTCCACGGCTTCGACTCGCTGCCGCTGTACGTGCGCGAGGGCGCGGTGATCCCGGTGGGGGCCCGCCAGGACTCGGCCGAGTACGACTACCTCGACGGGCTCGAGCTGAGGGTGTTCCCGGGGCCGGACGGAGCGACGCCGGTCCGGGTCGTCGCGCACGACACGGGGGAGGAGACGGCGTTCACCGTGACGCGCTCCGGCGGCGACGTCTCGGTCGACGGCCCGGCCGGCACCTGGACCTGGGTCGAGGCCTGAGCGGCGCCCGCCTGCTGATCGAGCAGCGGGCGCAGCCCGCCCCTCGAGCACGTACAGCGGCAGCGAGTCGAAGCCGTGGACCTCGCGTCGCCACTCCCCCGTCGAGACGGTCCGCTCGCCCGTCCACCAGCTC
>NZ_PSUZ01000015.1:0-94482 GCF_002932095.1 Rathayibacter sp. AY1G1 | reverse complement strand
CCCCTCCGCCTCCGACGCCGCCCGCACCGCCACCCCCGTCCGCCCCACCCGAGAGGAGGCGACCGCATGTACGAAGGCATCGTCCAGGAGCTGATCGACGAGCTCGGCCGGCTCCCCGGCATCGGCCCGAAGTCCGCCCAGCGCATCGCGTTCCACATCCTGCAGACCGAGACGTTCGACGTCACCCGGCTCGCCGAGATCCTGCTCGAGCTGCGCGGCCGTGTGCACTTCTGCGACATCTGCGGGAACGTGGCGGAGGAGGCGACCTGCGGGATCTGCCGCGATCCGCGCCGCAGCCGCGCCGTCATCTGCGTCGTGGAGGAGGCGAAGGACGTCCCGGCGATCGAGCGCACCCGCGAGTTCCGCGGGCTCTACCACGTGCTCGGCGGCGCGATCAGCCCGATCGACGGCATCGGCCCGGATCAGCTCCGCATCCGCCAGCTGCTGCAGCGGCTCGCGGACGGCGAGGTGCAGGAGGTCATCATCGCGACCGACCCGAACCTCGAGGGCGAGGCGACGGCGACCTATCTCTCGCGCATGCTCAGCACCCTCGGCATCCGCATCACCCGTCTGGCCTCCGGGCTGCCCGTCGGCGGAGACCTCGAGTACGCCGACGAGATCACCCTCGGCCGCGCCTTCGAGGGCCGCCGGCTCGTCGAGAACTGACGCGGCCGCCGGAGTCGCATGACCGCTCCGGCATGCGGTCGACCGGTAGACTCGCCCGTCGGGTCGCGACGGCGGTCCAGCCACCGACACGGGAGCAGCACGTGAGCCTGATCGTCCAGAAGTTCGGCGGGTCCTCCGTCGCCGACGCGGAGAGCATCAAGCGGGTCGCGAAGCGGATCGTCGCCACCAAGCAGGCGGGCAACGACGTGGTCGTCGCCGTCTCGGCCATGGGCGACACCACCGACGACCTGCTCGAGCTCGCCCACCAGGTCACGCCCATCCCCGCCCCCCGCGAGCTCGACATGCTGCTCTCCTCGGGCGAGCGCATCTCGATGGCGCTGCTGGCGATGGCGATCAAGAGCATGGGCTTCGAGGCCCGCTCCTTCACCGGCAGCCAGGCCGGCATGATCACGGACGCGCAGCACGGCGCCGCCCGCATCGTCGACATCACCCCGGTCCGTCTCCGCGAGGCGCTCGACGAGAACGCCGTCGTCATCGTCGCGGGCTTCCAGGGCTTCAACCGCGACACGAAGGACATCACCACCCTCGGCCGCGGCGGCTCGGACACCACCGCCGTCGCGCTCGCCGCAGGACTCGGCGCCGACACCTGCGAGATCTACACCGACGTCGACGGCGTCTTCACCGCCGACCCGAGGGTCGTCAAGAAGGCCCGCAAGCTCGACCGCATCACCAGCGAGGAGATGCTCGAGCTGGCCGCCGCGGGAGCGAAGGTGCTGCACATCCGCGCCGTCGAGTTCGCCCGCCGCCACGGAGTCACGCTCCACGTGCGCTCCTCCTTCAGCCCCAACGAGGGCACCATCGTCTACAACGCCGAGACCTCCGGCGCCGAGCAGAACGGACAAGCCGTGGAAGAGCCCATCATCGCCGGAGTCGCCGCCGACCTGAACGAGGCGAAGATCACCGTCGTCGGAGTCCCCGACATCCCGGGCAAGGCCGCGCAGATCTTCACGATCGTGGCCAAGACCGGCTCCAACATCGACATGATCGTGCAGAACGTGTCGGCTGCGGCCACCGCCCGCACCGACATCTCGTTCACCCTGCCCAAGGCCGACGGCCAGACGGTCCTTATGGCTCTCAACGCCGAGAAGGACGAGGTCGGCTTCGAGTCCCTGCAGTACGACGACCAGATCGCCAAGCTCGCGCTCGTGGGCGCCGGGATGCGCACCAACGCCGGCGTCTCCGCGAAGCTGTTCCGCTCCCTCTACGAGGCCGGGATCAACATCGAGATGATCTCCACGAGCGAGATCCGCATCTCGGTCGTCACCCGCGCCGACACCGTGAACGAGGCTCTGCGCGTCGTGCACACCGCCTTCGGGCTCGACGCCGAGGACGAGGCCGTCGTCTACGCCGGCACCGGCCGCTGACGGCCGGACACCCTCGCGATCCGGCCGTTCCTCCCGAGCGGCCGGACCGACCGGTACCCTCTCCCTCGATCCCCCCGCCACGAGCGGCCCGCGCGCCGCACGGACGAAAGAGCACAGCATGAGCAGCACCCCCCTCCACGTGGGCGTCGTCGGCGCGACCGGCCAGGTCGGGAAGGTGATGCGCCGCCTCCTCGAGGAGCGCGACTTCCCGATCGCGTCCATCCGCTTCTTCGCCACCGCCCGCTCGGCGGGCACGACGCTGCCGTTCCGCGGCGAGGACGTCGTGGTCGAGGACGTGGAGACCGCCGATCCGTCGGGGCTCGACATCGCCCTGTTCTCGGCCGGAGCCACGGGATCGCGCGCGCAGGCGCCCCGCTTCGCCGCGGCCGGCGTCACCGTGATCGACAACTCCAGCGCCTGGCGGATGGACCCCGAGGTCCCGCTGGTCGTCAGCGAGGTGAACCCCCACGCCATCGACCAGGCGATCAAGGGCATCATCGCCAACCCCAACTGCACCACGATGGCCGCGATGCCGATCCTCAAGGTCCTCGACCGCGAGGCGGGGCTCACGCGCCTGATCGTCAGCACCTACCAGGCCGTGTCCGGCAGCGGGCTGGCCGGAGCGAACGAGCTGGCCGGCCAGGTCCGCGCCGCCGTCGCCGACGAGCACCTGCTCGACCTGGTGCACGACGGCTCGGCGGTCGACTTCCCCGCGCCGGACAAGTACGTCGCCCCGATCGCCTTCGACGTCATCCCCTTCGCGGGGAGCCTGGTCGAGGACGGCTCGAACGAGACCGACGAGGAGAAGAAGCTCCGCAACGAGAGCCGCCGCATCCTCGAGCTCCCGGAGCTGCTGGTCTCGGGCACCTGCGTGCGCGTCCCCGTGTTCACCGGCCACTCGCTCTCCGTCAACGCCGAGTTCGCCTCCGCCCTCAGCCCCGAGCGTGCTCGCGAGTTGCTGGCCGACGCGCCCGGCGTCGTGCTGCGCGAGGTGCCGACTCCGCTGGAGGCCGCGGGCAAGGACCCGAGCTTCGTCGGCCGCATCCGCGCCGACGAGGGCGCCCCGGAGGGACGCGGCCTCGCGCTCTTCATCAGCAACGACAACCTCCGCAAGGGCGCGGCCCTGAACGCCGTGCAGATCGCCGAGCTCATCGCGGCGAAGCAGCCCGTCTCCTGACCGGCGTGGACGGGGCCGGCGCCGAGCGCTCCGGCCCCTTCCGGGTGGAAAAGCCGCGAATTTGATGGGGGAGCGGGGCCCCTCCCCGCCGCGGCGTCCGCGGGCGAGCGTAAACTCGACTCTCGTGAACTCCTCGGAACCGGTCGACGTCGCCCTCATCGGTGGGGGCATCATGAGCGCCACGCTCGGCGCCCTCATCACCCAGCTGCAGCCCGACTGGACGATCGCCGCCTATGAGCGCCTCGGCGACGTGGCGCAGGAGTCGTCGAACCCGTGGAACAACGCGGGCACCGGTCACGCGGCCCTCTGCGAGCTGAACTACATGCCCGAGGCGGCCGACGGCTCCGTCGACCCGGCCAAGGCGATCCAGATCAACGAGCAGTTCCAGATCTCGCGCCAGTTCTGGTCGAGCCTGGTGGAGTCCGGCGACATCCGCGAGCCCTCCAGCTTCATCAACCCGGCGCCGCACATGACCTTCGTGCACGGCGAGGCCAACGTCGAGTACCTCCGGAAGCGCTACGAGGCGCTCAAGGACCAGCCGCTGTTCGCCGGCATCGAGTTCACCGAGAGCGTCAAGACCATCCACGAGTGGGCGCCCCTGCTGATGGAGCAGCGTCCCGCCGGCGGCGGCCCCTACGCGGCGACGCGCATGCCGGCCGGCACCGACGTCGACTTCGGCTCGCTGACCCACCAGCTGTTCGACCACGTCGTCGCCCACGGCGGCACGCTCGACACCGGCCGCGAGGTCACCGACATCACCCGGCAGAAGGACGGCACCTGGCGCCTCGACCTCAAGCAGGTCGTCGGAGGCACGCCCCAGTCGGTGACCGCCCGCTTCGTCTTCGTCGGCGCCGGCGGCGGTGCGCTGCACCTCCTGCAGAAGTCGGGCATCCCCGAGATCAAGGGCTTCGGAGGCTTCCCGATCTCGGGCCAGTTCCTCCGCACCGACAACCCCGAGCTGGTCGCCCGGCACAAGGCGAAGGTCTACGGCAAGGCCGCGGTCGGCGCGCCCCCGATGTCGGTGCCGCACCTCGATGCGCGCGTCGTCGACGGCGAATCGTCCCTCCTCTTCGGCCCCTACGCGGGCTTCACGCCCAAGTTCCTGAAGCGGGGCTCGTGGCTCGACCTGCCCCTGTCGATCCGGCCGCACAACATTGGCCCGATGCTCGCGGTCGCCCGCGACAACCTCGACCTGATGAAGTACCTGATCGGCGAGGTGCTCGCCGGCCGTGGCAAGAAGATGAAGGCCCTGCGCGAGTTCCTGCCCACCGCCCGCGACGAGGACTGGTACCTGATCACCGCCGGCCAGCGCGTCCAGGTGATGAAGAAGGACGAGAAGAAGGGCGGCGTGCTGCAGTTCGGCACCGAGGTCATCACCGGAGGGGACGGCACGATCGCCGGCCTGCTCGGCGCCTCGCCCGGAGCCTCGACCGCCGTGCCGATCATGCTCGACATCGTGCAGAAGTGCTTCCCCGACCGGATGAAGGCCTGGGAGCCGCGGATCCGCGCGCTGGTGCCGAGCTACGGCTCGACCCTCAACGACGCGCCGGAGAAGGCCGAGCAGACGGTCACCGCGACCGCCGAGACGCTGGAGCTGTCCGCCTCGGTCTGATCGGCTGCGATCCGTTCGAACGTATGTTCTAATGGCTCCATGAGGTGGAGCGGGCAGTCGATCGGCACGGCCGACGAGGCCGCCCTGCCCGGCCTCGTCAAGCTCACCGACCTGGTGCGGACGGTGCGCACGCCGGAGTTCGAGGGCATCACCTTCTACGAGGTGCTCGCGAAGTCGGCGCTCAACCGCGTGCACACCTCCTCGAAGATGCCGTTCGGCTGGAGCATCAACCCGATGCGCGGCTGTACCCACGCCTGCACCTACTGCTTCGCCCGGCCCACGCACGAGTACCTCGAGTTCGACGGCGGCCGCGACTTCGACTCGCAGATCGTCGTGAAGGTGAACGTCGCCGAGGTCCTCACCCGGGAGCTCGCGAAGCCGAGCTGGGAGGGGCACCCCGTGGCACTCGGCACCAACACCGATCCGTACCAGCGCGCCGAGGGCCGCTACCGGCTGATGCCGGGCATCATCGCCGCGCTCGCCGCCTCGGGCACCCCGATCTCGATCCTCACGAAGGGCTCGCTGCTGCGGCGAGACCTGCCGCTGCTCCGCGAGGCCGCCGAGCACGTCCCGGTCGACCTCGGAGTGTCGATCGCCGTCTACGACGAGGGCCTCCAGCGCTCCGTCGAGCCGGGTGCGCCGACCGCGGCGGCCAGGCTGGCGACGGTCACCGCGGCACGGGAGGCCGGCTTCGACTGCTCGGTGTTCCTGATGCCGATCCTGCCGTTCCTCACCGACACCCGGGCGCACCTCGACGAGTCGCTCCGGGCCTGCCGCGAGGCGGGCGCCAGCACGATCATGTACTCGACCCTCTACCTCAAGCCCGGGGTGAAGGAGTGGTTCCTGCAGTGGCTCGGGCAGGAGCACCCCGAGCTGGTCGACAAGTACCGAGCGCTCTACCCGGGCCGCGACGCCTACGCGCCTCTCGAGTACCGGCGCTGGCTCTCGGCGCGCATCCGCCCGCTGATGCGCGCGCACGGGCTCGAGCGCGGCGAGGAGGACCCGGCCACCGGCTCCGTCAAGTCCTCCGCCCTCGGTTCGCTCGGAACGCTGCGGACCCTCGGCGGCGAGCGGCGCTCCCTCCAGCACGACGGGCTGCTGGTCGGGGAGCTCGGGCCGGAGCGCGCCGCGATCCTGCCGGGCGTAGGACAGCCGACGCTGTTCTGAGCCGGGGGCGGGCCCGGCCGCGGCTAGGATCGTCCGCATGGTCACCCGCTCCGGTGAGCCCTCGGGCTCCTCCGCCCGGAGCGCCCGCGACGCGCCACCCCGTGCGGTCCGGCTCGGCCTGCTCGACCCGCGCGAGGACCTGCTCGCGGCGACGAGCGCGTGGATCCGCACCCACGCCCCGGACTTCGAGGTCGTCGTGGCCGCCTCCACCTGGCACGACCTGGTGACGAGCGATGTCTTCCCCACCCAGGTGGTCGTGATGGACGTCGAGCTGCGCGAGCCGATCTCGATCGAGGCGCGGATCCGGACCTGCCGGGCGGCCGGAGCCGCGGTCGTGGCGCTCTCCGCGAGCGAGGACGACGAGGTCCGCGAGCGCGCCCTGAAGGCCGGAGCGGTGCGGCACCTGGCGAAGTCGCGCCCGCTCGCCGAGGTGATGGAGCAGACCCGCGCCGCTCTCGAGATGCGCTCGGCCGACGTCTCGTCCGCGCAGTGGCGGCCCCTGCCGTCCGGGGTCGCGGCGCAGCAGCGCCCACGGCTCAGCGCCGGCGAGCTGGAGGCGCTGCGTCTCTACGCGTCCGGATCGAGCACCCCCGAGGTCGCCGCCAAGATGAACGTGCAGTTCGAGACCGCGAAGACCTACCTGCAGCGCGTGCGCCGCAAGTACGTCGCCGTCGGCAGGCCCGCGAGCCGCCGGGCCGATCTGATCCGCCGCGCAGGCGAGGACGGGTTCCTCCCGTGACCGGCCCCTGCTCACCCCGGGGGCCCCGCCTCCGGACCCGCCCCGAGGAGACCTGATGGCCAAGCTGTACTTCCGCTACGGAGCGATGAACAGCGGGAAGAGCACGTCGCTCCTGCAGGCCGCGCACAACTACGAGGAGCGCGGGCACCGGGTGCTGCTGGCCAAGCCGGCCGTCGACACGAAGGGCGAGGAGCTGATCGTGTCGCGGCTCGGCGTGACCCGTCCGGTGGACATCCTGTTCGAGCCCGACGGGGACCCGGTGGCCGTCTTCACCGCGGCCCGGGCCCGCGTCCTGGCCGAGTCGAAGCGCGACGTGAGCGCTCTGCTCGTCGACGAGGCGCAGTTCCTGCCGGAGTCGCACGTCGACGATCTGCTCCGGATCGCCATCCTCGAGAACGTGCCCGTCCTGGCGTACGGCATCCGCACGGACTTCCGCACCGCCGCGTTCCCGGGCAGCAGGCGGCTCCTGGAGATCGCCCACAGCCTCGAGGAGCTGAAGACGATCTGCCGGTGCGGGCGCAAAGCGATCTTCAACGGGCGCGTCGTGGACGGCCGCTTCGTCTTCGACGGCGATCAGGTCGCGATCGACGGAACGGCGGTCACCTACGAGTCGCTGTGCGGCGCGTGCTACCTCCAGGAGAGCCGCGGCCGGCTCCGCGGCTGACCGGTCGAGCGTTCCTCACCGGTGCGACACCCCTCCGAAACGAGGAAGTGGGTAGCCTGACGACGTGACAACACCGGAAACGGAATTACGCCTTTCGAAGCAGCAGGAAAGGTCGGGGGAAACGATGACGGCGCAAGGGGCACCGCTGAGGCGTCGGCCGTCGTGGGAGCAGGACTACCGGCGACGGCTGCTCATCACGGACGTCGTCGCGATCGTCCTCTCCGTCTTCGGCACGCAGCTCTTCTGGTTCGACCTGAACCTGAACTCGGATCTGGGGTTCAAGAACCCCGCCGACATCGCGGTCAGCTACACCTGGGTGTCCGTCGCCCTGTCGGTCGGCTGGCTCCTCGCCCTCCAGGTCTTCGACACGCGCGACCGCCGGATCGTCGGCACCGGCTACGTCGAGTACCGCCGCGTCGTCGACGCCTCCATCTGGCTCTTCGGCATCGTCGCGATCATCGCCTACCTGCTCCAGATCCTGCTCGCGCGCGGCTACATCATCACGGCGTTCCCCGCCGGGATCGTGCTGATCTGCGTCGGCCGCCTGGTCTGGCGCTCCTGGCTCACCCGGCAGCGTCGGGCGGGCCGCTTCTCGAGCCAGGTCGTGCTCCTCGGCTCCCGCGCGAGCGTCCTGCACACCGCGCGCGAGCTGCGTCGCGGCACCGAGGCCGGCTACAAGCTCGTCGGTGCCGTCTCGACCTCGGTCGGCGGTGCGGACGCGCTGCGGAGCGAGCAGGAGCTCTCGGGCCTCGCGGTCCACGGGTTCACCGGGATCGACGGCGTCCGCGCCGTGATGGACGCCACCGGTGCCGACACGGTGGTCGTCACGAGCTCCGACGAGCTGGCGCCGCAGCGGATCCGCGAGCTGAGCTGGACGCTCGAGCCCGGGCGCGAGCACCTCGTCGTGGCGCCGAGCCTCACCGACATCGGCGGTCCGCGCATCCACACCCGCCCCGTCGCGGGCCTTCCGCTGATCCACGTCGAGACCCCGCGCTTCGACGGCCGCCAGCGGTTCGCCAAGCGCCTCTTCGACATCCTGGCGTCGACCATGCTGATCATCCTCAGCGCGCCGGTGCTCGTCGTCGTCGCCGTGCTGGTCAAGGTCACCAGCCCCGGGCCCGTGCTCTTCCGGCAGGAGCGCATCGGCCTGAACGGCGCGACCTTCGAGATGCTGAAGTTCCGCTCGATGGTCGTCGACGCGGAGGCGCGACTGGCGGCTCTCGCGTCGCAGCAGCGTGCGGAGGGGAACTCGATCCTCTTCAAGATGGCGAAGGACCCGCGCGTCACCCGGGTGGGCGCGATCCTCCGGCGCTTCAGCCTCGACGAGCTGCCCCAGTTCCTGAACGTCTTCCGCGGCGACATGTCCCTGATCGGCCCCCGCCCGCCGCTGGCCCGCGAGGTCGAGCAGTACGAGGAGCACGTGCACCGCCGCTTCCTGATGAAGCCGGGCATCACCGGGCTCTGGCAGGTCAGCGGACGCTCGAACCTCTCGTGGGAGGACACCGTCCGCCTCGACCTGTACTACGTCGAGAACTGGTCGATGACCGGCGACATCGTCATCCTCTTCAAGACCGCGCGCGCCGTCCTCGCCCGCGACGGGGCGTACTGATCGCCGGGGGGAGGGGCGCCGAGCCCCGCACCCTGTCCGTCTCGGTCCTCGAGACCCCGTTCCGCGTGGTCTTCGGACGCGGCGTCGGCGACGAGGACGCGGCGCGGATCGCCGACAGCTGGGCCGCCTGCGCGTCCGAGCCCGACGCGGGAGCACGCGACGTCCTCGCCGAGGTGGGGCACGATCCCTCCGTCCCGGTCGACGGCTCGCCCCGGGTCTCGAGCGCCACGCTCGCGCAGCTCGAGGAGTCCCTGACCTCGACCCTGACCCTCGAGGCGATCGGCGCCCGGCGCGCCGACCTGCTGATGCTCCACGCCTGCGGGATCTCCGACGAGTCCGGCCGCGTGCTGGCCTTCGTCGCCGCCTCCGGGACCGGCAAGACCACCATCGCCCGGACGCTCGGGTCCCGCTTCGGCTACGTCACCGACGAGACGGTCGGCGTGACCCCGGAGGGGCGCGTCCTGCCCTATCCCAAGCCGCTGTCGGTGAAGCCGCTGACCGGATCGGCGCCGAAGGCGCAGCTGGCCCCCGGGTCGCTCGCCCTCCGACCGGTCCCGGAGGCGCCCCTGCGTCTGGCGGGCGTCCTCCTGCTCGAGCGCCGCGACGGCGTCGGGACGCCCTTCCTCGAGCACGTCGACCCGGTCGACGCGATCGAGGATCTGGTGCCGCAGACCTCGTACCTCTCGGCCCGACCGCGGCCGATCGCCGATCTCGTCCGCACCCTCTCGGCGCTGGGCGGCGTCCGGCGACTGGTCTACTCCGAGGCCGCGAGCGTGGTGCACCTGGTCGAGGAGGTCTTCGCGTCCCTCGGCGCCGAGGCCCCGTCCGCCTGGTCCGACGTGGTCTCCGTGCAGCTCGACCCTGTGGGCGAGGCCCTGCCCGGCACCGTCCTGCGCACCCCTGCGGACGACGCGGTGGAGCTCGCCGACGGCCAGCTGCTCGTGTTCTGCGGCGGCACCCTCGTGCGCCTGTCCGGCATCGGCCCGACGATCTGGCGCCACGCCGGCCGGGGCTCCGATCTGCCCGGTCTCGTCGCCGCGGTGCTCGAGGAGGCGGGCCCGCCGCCCGCCGGCGTCGATGCGGAGGCGGTCGTCGAGTCGGCGGTCGTCGAGCTCGAGGGCCTCGGAGTGATCACGAGAGGGACTCCGCCGGAGCCCACCCCCGACAGGTGGCACGGTTGACGCGCCTGGCGCCGAGGGCGCGGAAGCGCTGTGTCAGAATTCGGAAGAACCCGTCGCCGGCGCCCGCCGCGTGATCCGTACCAGCGAAGGAAATCTGACTCTGTGGAACTTCGAGACGTCCTCCGGCTGCTGCGCGACCACTGGATCCCGATCGTCGCGGCGATCCTCCTCGGCACTCTCGTCGCCTTCGGCTGGTCGCTGACGCAGAAGCCGCGGTACGTCGCCGACTCGCAGGGCCTGGTCTCCGTCGCCACCACCGGTGCCGACGACAGCCAGGCGATCTACACGCAGCAGATCGCGCAGTCCGTCGCCAAGTCGAGCCTCGCCACGTACGTCCCGATCGCCACCTCGCGCGACGTGGCGCAGATCGCGATCGACAGCCTCGGCCTCGACGTCTCGCCCGCCACGCTGATCTCGGCGATCACGGTGCAGGCCGACACGGTCGCCCCGGTGATGAAGGTCAGCGCCACCGCCTCCACCCCCGAGGGCGCGCAGAAGCTCGCCGACGCCTGGGTCGCGGCCATCGCCACCAAGGTGCAGCAGGTCAACCAGGAGACGGGCGTCGGCGACACGGTCTCCCTCACCGTTCTGCAGGCCGCGGCGCTCCCGTCCTCGCCGGCGTTCCCGAACCTGCGCCTCGTCCTCGCGGTCGGCGCGCTCGCGGGCCTCGTCCTCGGTCTCGTCTACGCGTTCGTCCGCAACACGCTGGACCGGCGCATCCGCACCGCCGAGATGGTCGAGCGCCTGTTCGACCTCCCCGTGGTCGGCACCCTCCCCGTCGACAAGCGCCTCAGCGAGACCAACCGCATCGTCCCCGAGGCCGACACGACCGACTACATCAAGGCCGACGGCAAGCACGCACTCGCCGAGGCGCTGCGCGAGCTCCGCACGAACCTGCAGTTCATGAACATCGACAGCCCGCCGCGCATCATCGTCGTGACGAGCCCGCTGCCCTCGGACGGCAAGTCGACGGTGACCGCGAACCTCGCGGTGACGCTTGCCGCCTCCGGCCAGCGGACCGTCGTCGTCGATGGCGACCTCCGCAAGCCCACCGTCGCCAAGTCGTTCGGCCTCGTTCCCGGCGTCGGCCTGACCGACCTGCTGATCGGCAAGGCGGAACTGCAGGACGTCCTGCAGCCGTGGGGCCCGTCCGGCAACCTCTGGGTGCTCGGAGCCGGGTCGATCCCGCCGAACCCGTCCGAGCTGCTCGGCTCCAACGGCATGGACATCCTCCTGCACGAGATCGCTCGCGAGGCCATCGTGATCGTCGATGCGCCGCCGCTCCTGCCCGTCACGGACGGCGCCATCCTCACCGCCCGCACCGACGGCGCGCTCGTGGTCATCTCCGCGGGCAGGACGACGACCGACGAGCTGGGCAAGGCGATCCAGAACATCGAGCGGGTCAGCGGCCACACCCTCGGCGTGATCCTCAACCGCGTGCCCGCGCGCGGCCAGGTCGGCCGGGGCTACGGCTACTACTACACGAGCTACTACGGCTCCGAGCGATCGGGTGCCCGCCCGGACACGGCCGTCGAGCCCGAGCCCGCGTCGACCTCGGCCTGAGCGCCCCGCGATGATCTTCCCGGGAGACGACTCCGCCCGCCCCGCCCGCCGGAGCTGGCGACCGGACGAACCGGTCGCCGCCTCCGCCGCCCCCGTCTTCACCGTGCTCTCGGTCTGCACCGGCAACATCTGCCGGTCGCCGATGGCGGAGCAGCTGCTGCGCGCCGCACTCGCCGACGCGACATCACCCGCGGGAGGTCCGCTCTTCGCGTTCACGAGCGCCGGAGTGAGGACGCGCGACGGACTGCCGATGGACCCGGTCTCGGCCCGCTTCTCGGCTCAGCACGGGGGAGACCCGGCCGCGCACACGAGCGCGGTGCTCGGCGACGCGATCGTCGGCGACGCCGACCTCCTGCTCACGATGACGCGCGACCACCTGGTCGACGCCTCCCGGCGCTTCCCGTCGCTCCTCCTCCGCGGCTTCACGCTGCTCGAGTTCGCCCGCGTGCTGCCGTTCGTGCTGCGGGAGGTGCCGCTGCCGACGGTCGAGGACCCCGCCGCGCGGCTCCGCGCCGTCGTGCGGCTCGCCGCCGCCCACCGCGGGCGCGCCCCGCGGGGCGAGGGCGGCGACGACATCGAGGACCCGATCGGCCGCAGCGAGGCCGTGCACGAGCGCGTGGCGGCGCAGATCGCGGCGGCTGTCGCCGACGTCTCCCGCGATCTGAGAGCATTGGCGCGGCGGTAGTCGCGCGTCCGCGGGCGCGCTGACGCCTCGCCGCATCGCATCGCTCCTCCTCACCGTCGCGACCGCGACACGAACCCGCCACGATTCGGAGAACCCCTGTGAAGCTTTCTGTCATCGGCTGCGGCTACCTCGGTGCCGTCCACGCTGCCGCCATGGCCGAGCTCGGCCACGACGTCATCGGCATCGACGTCGACCAGAAGAAGATCGACGCCCTGGCCGCCGGCACCGCGCCGTTCTTCGAGCCCGGCCTCCCGGAGCTGCTGTCCTCCGGCGTCGCCTCCGGGCGCCTGCGCTTCTCGACCGACATGGCCGACGCCGCCGGTGCGGCCGTGCACTTCGTCGCCGTCGGCACCCCGCAGAAGCCGGGCGAGAACGCCGCGGACATGACCTACGTCGACTCGGCGATCGACGGTCTCCTGCCCTACCTCGAGGCGGACTCCCTCGTCGTCGGCAAGTCGACCGTCCCCGTCGGCACCGCCGCCCGCCTGGCCGACCGCATCGCCTCCTCCGGTGCGACCCTCGCCTGGAACCCCGAGTTCCTCCGCGAGGGCTTCGCGGTCAAGGACACGATCAGCCCCGACCGGCTCGTCTACGGCGTGCCCGCGGGCGAGGCCGGAGCAGCGGCGAAGGCGACCCTCGACGAGGTCTACGCGACGGCGCTCGCGGCCGAGACCCCGCTCGTGGTCACCGACTACGCCACCGCCGAGCTGGTGAAGGTCTCGGCCAACGCCTTCCTCGCGACCAAGATCTCGTTCATCAACGCGATCGCCGAGATCGCGGAGGTCACCGGCGCGGACGTCACGCAGCTCGCCGACGCGATCGGCTACGACGTGCGGATCGGCCGCCGCTTCCTGAACGCGGGCATCGGCTTCGGAGGCGGCTGCCTCCCGAAGGACATCCGCGCCTTCTCTGCCCGCGCCGACGAGCTCGGCGTCGGCGAGTCCGTCGCCTTCCTCAAAGAGGTCGACGCGATCAACCTGCGTCGCCGTCAGCGCGTCGTCGACCTCGTCACCGAGGGCCTGGGCGGCTCCGTCGAGGGCCGCCGCATCGCGGTGCTCGGTCTGGCGTTCAAGCCGGAGTCGGACGACATCCGCGACTCGCCGTCGCTCGACGTCGCCGCTCGCCTGCACGACCTCGGTGCGACCGTGGTCGCGACCGACCCCGAGGCGATCGAGAACTCGCGCCGCCGCTACCCCGAGATCACCTACACGACCGACGTCGACGAGGCGCTGGCCGGTGCCGACGCCGTGGTCGTCGTGACGGAGTGGAAGCAGTTCCGCGCCCTCGACCCCGCGGCCACGGCGGCGAAGGTGGCCAACACCTTCCTCGTCGACGGTCGCAACTGCCTCGACCCCGCCGCCTGGCGTGCTGCCGGCTGGGAGTACCGCGGCCTCGGCCGCTGACGCGGCGGAGCCGTCGTCTCAGCGGACGCGGCTCGGCTGATCCGCCACCACGCCGGAGGTGCCGCGGAGGGGGATGTGCGCGAAGGCGTCGTCCCACTCCGCCGCCCTCCGGCGTCGTCGTGCGCGGACGACCATCCGGAGCAGGACGCCGGCGACCGCGCCGAGAAGCGCGCCGGAGGTGTTCATCACGACGTCGTCGACGGTCGCGAAGCGCGCCGAGAGGAAGAGCAGCTGGCCCGCCTCGATCAGCGAGCTCACGACGGCGCCGACGGCCACAGCGACCCACGCCCTCCGGAGCCGCAGGTTGAGGGCCAGGAGCAGCCCCAGGGGCACGAACAGGGCGATGTTGGCGGTCGACTCGATGAACGCGTAGTCGACCATCGGGAGGCCGTGCCGGGCGAACCAGGAGGTCACCCGGCCGAGATCCCCCCGCACTCCCGCATCGACGGGCGTCGGCCAGAAGGCGATGGCTGCGAGCGCGACCACGTAGGGCACGCTGATGGCGAGGGTGAGGCGGGTGAGCGACCGGGTCACGGTGCTCCTCTCGTCGGTCGTCGGGCGGGGGCGGCGACGACGGCGGAAGAACAGTCTCGCTCCCGGCTGCTGGGATCGGGCCGGGAGGCGCGGGGGAGTGGGCTGGAGGCACGCCCGTGCGCAGGACGCTCGGGACGCCGTCAGGGGTGCTCGAGCCGGAGAGCGCGGGGCGGTGATCGCGCCGGCTCCGTCGTCGACCAGGCTCCGGCCCGGGCGAGCATCCGCCTGCGGGCGAGCCCCGCCACAGCAGAATTCCGAGAACGCCCCGGGAACGACGAAGCCCGGCCGGATCATCGATCCTGGCCGGGCTTCTCACCGGTCGGGGTAGCGGGATTCGAACCCACGACCTCCTCGTCCCGAACGAGGCGCGCTACCAAGCTGCGCCACACCCCGGTGTGCTCATCACGGAGAACCGCTCACGAGCCTCGACAATAGTAGCCGATTTCCGGACCGCCGTCGGACACCCCTCGTCAGGCCGCCGGAGTGAGCGTGACGAGGGTCACCTCGGGCCGGCAGGCGAAGCGCACCGGTGCGTAGATCGAGGTGCCGACTCCGGCGGACACGTTGAGGTACGAGCTGCGCAGTCCGTTGTCCCACGTCGTCGAGCCGGCGACCTTGTCGCGCGGGATGTCGCAGTTGGTGACGAGGGCGCCGAAGCCCGGGACGCAGACCTGCCCGCCGTGCGTGTGCCCGGCGAGGATCACCTCGGCGCCGCGGGCGACGAAGTCGTCGAGGATGCGCTGGTAGGGCGCGTGCGCCACGCCGATGCTGACCCCGGCCGGTCCGTCCTCCGCGCCGCGCAGCTCGTCCACGGCTCCGGCGACGAGGTCGATGCGGTCGAGGCCGATGTGCGGGTCGTCGACGCCGAAGAACTCGATGCGCGTCCCCTTCACCGTGATGCTCTCGGCGCGGTTGTTGAGGTCCACCCACCCGAGCCCGTCCGAGAAGAAGCCGGTCAGCCCGTCGGTGTCGAGATCGGCCTCGTGCTGCTTGGGGTTCTTGGAGGGGCCGACGAAGTAGCGGAGCGGGTTCTTGATCCGAGGGCCGAAGTAGTCGTTGGATCCGTTGACGAAGGCGCCGGGGATCCCGGCGAAGGGCTCCAGGGCTCGGCGGATGCCGAGCACGCCGTCGCGGTGGCCGAGGTTGTCGCCGGTGTCGACCACGACGTCGGGCGCCAGGGCGAGGAGCGAGCGGATCCACTCCTGCTTCTTCGTCTGCCACGGGGCCATGTGCAGGTCCGACACGTGCAGGACGCGGATCGGCTCGGAACCGGCGGGCAGCACCGGGAACGACGTGCGCCGGACGGTGAACAACGTCCGCTCGACGCCGATGCCCCAGGCCGCGGCGACGGCTCCGGCCGCGGCGACGGTCGCGAGGGCGGTGGTGAGGGGGCGACGGGTGCGTCCGGTCATGGGTCCTTCTCTCGCACGTCGGCCGCGAGCGCGGCCGCGTTCATTCTGCCGGACGCTCCCTCGGGAGCAGCCGGGGGTGCGGGGCTCAGCCCGCGCGGGGCGGGGCGCCCGGTCCGGCGCTGATCTGCAGGGTGATCTCCGCGCCCCGGGAGACGCGCGACCCGGCGGGCGGGTTCGTCTGCGCGACCTTCCCTGCCGGGCGGTCGGAGGGGACCGGAGAAGTGTCGACGCGGACCGTGAAGCCGACGGAGCGCAGGCGTGAGGCCGCCGCAGAGGGGCTCTGGCCGGTGACCTGGGGCACGGCCTCCTGCGGAGCGTCGACGAGCGAGCGGACCGGAGCCGGGAACGCCGTCCCGCCGTACTTGGCGTCGGCGACGCGCATGATGCGCGGCCAGATCTGGTGGCGCACCTGACCGGCGTTCACCCGGTTGAGACTGAATCCGCGCATGGAGGTGAAGCCGGTCACGTTGCCGACCCAGGTGGCGGTGGCGACCTCGGTGCTCGCGCCGACCATCCACGTGTGCAGCGCGTCGTCCGTGGTGCCGGTCTTGCCGATGTGCGGCACCCCGGTGCGGGGGTTGGAGGGGGCGCCGGTGCCGCCCGTCACCACCTGCTGCAGGGCGTAGCCGGCGGTCGCGGCCACCTCCTCGGACATCCCCTGGCTGCACTCGGAGGCGGGCGGCGCGACGTCGGCGCCCGTGCGGTCGACGATGCGGTCGATCGCGATGGGCGTGCAGACGGTGCCCTTGTTCGCGAAGCCGGCGAAGGCCGTGGCCATCGTGAGCGGAGCGATCTCGTTGGTGCCGAGGATGGTCGGCGCGAGCTTCTGCAGCTCGGTCCCGTCGGCACGGTGCACGCCCATCGCCAGCGCCGTGTTGCGGATGCCGCAGAGGTCCAGCTGCTGGGCCATGGCGGCGAACGAGGTGTTGATCGAGCCGGTCGTGGCCTGCAGGGCCGTGGTCACTCCTCCGTTGCCGCCCTCGTCGTTCCCGGGGTTCCAGGACTCGCCGTAGTAGACGCCGTCGGGCTCGCAGCTGTCACGGAAGGTCGTGTAGGCGCGGCGGGTGCCGTCGACGCTCTCGCCGAGCGAGTGCCCCTCCTGCAGCCACTCCGCGAGGGTGAACACCTTGTAGGTCGAGCCGACCTGGAATCCCGAGGAGCCGCCGTACCCGAAGTCGGTGTTGTAGTTGACGCTCGTGTAGTTGGGGCCCGTCAGGTCCGGATCGTTGGAGTAGTCCTTGTTCTGGGTCATCGCGAGGATGCGGCCGGTGCCGACCTCGACCGAGACGCTCGCGCTGCCGATGTTCACATTCGCCATCGACTTGGGCACCCAGTCGTCGGTGGCCGAGACGGCGGCCTGCTGCAGGTCGGAGTCGAGGGTCGTGTAGATCCGGTAGCCGCCGCGCTTGAAGGTGGCGTCGCGCTCGTCCTGGCTCGCACCGAACGCGTCGTCGTTCTTGATGACCCAGGTGACGTAGTCGCAGAAGAAGGCCGCGACTCCGGCCGTCTGGCAGCCGGTGCTCGGCTCGGTGATGTTCGGCGTCACGGGCTCGGCGACGGCCGCCTGCGCCTGCTCGGACGTCACCTTCGACTCGAGGTCCATGCGGGTGACGATGTAGTCGCGCCGGTCCCGGGTCTGCGGGTAGCCCTCCGCGGCGGGGTTCGCCGGGTCGCCGGGCCGGTCGAAGCGGAACTTCTCGGGGTTGTTCACGATCGCGACGAGCGCGGCGGACTGCGCGAGCGAGAGGTCCTTCGCGCTCACTCCGAAGTAGTAGCGGGCAGCCGCCTCGACGCCGTAGACGGTGCCGCCGAACAGGGCGATGTTGAGGTAGCCCAGCAGGATGTCGTTCTTCGGATACTCCTTCTCGAGCCCGATGGCGAGCCGCATCTCCGCGACCTTGCGCTCCGGAGTGGTCTCCGTGGCCTCGCGGTAGGCCGCGTCGCGCTCGATCGGATCGCTGAGCGCCTCCGCCTTCTGCACGAGCACGTTCTTGACGTACTGCTGCGTGATGGAGGAGCCGCCCTGGACGTCCCCGCCCATGGCCGTCGTCGCGGCCGCGCGGACGGTGCCGAGCAGATCGATGCCGCCGTGCTCGTAGAAGCGGGGGTCCTCGGAGGCGACCACGGCGTCCTTCACGAACGGCGAGATCTCGTCCCAGCCCACCTCGACGCGGTTCTGGGCGTAGAAGGAGGCGAGCAGCACGTCGCCGCCGGAGGAGTCCTTCGCGTACACGTCGCTCTTCTCGGCGAGCGTGCCGATCTCGAGGTACTCGGGGAGGTTGTCGAACATCTCCACCGTGTTGCCGGCGGCCATGCCGCTCAGCGCGATCGCCGGCGTCACCGAGGCGGCCACCAGGACTCCCGCGACGACGCTCATGGCGACGATGCCGATCAGACCGCCGACGGCGCCCCCGATGGTCTTCACGACTCTGGTCCCGCCCTGCCCCGACATAGAATCAGCGTAGTCGCCGCGCTCGGACGAGCCGCGGCGCTCATCCCGCCGACGCGCGGCGCTCAGCAGTCGTCCCGCACCGGCCGCACCCGAGGAGAGCCATGTCCGTCCCGCGCTGGGAGTACATCACCACCCCGCTGATGATCCACAACACCACGGCGATCCTGAACACCTGGGGATCCGAGGGCTGGGAGCTGGTCCAGATCGTGACCGGTCCCGAGGGCGGCCTCGTCGCGTACCTCAAGCGCCCCGTCGCCGAGGCCGGCGCGTGATCGCCGAGCGCCTCGCGGAGCTCGGCGTCGAGCTGCCCGCGGTCGCGGTCCCCGCCGGCGCCTACGTCCCCGCCGTCGTGCACGGCGGCCTCGTCTACACGGCCGGGCAGATCCCCTTCGTCGACGGCGCTCTGCCGCTGGTCGGCAAGGTCGGCGACGAGGTGTCGCCCGAGCAGGCGAAGGACCTGGCCCGCACCTGCGCCCTCAACGCGCTCGCGGCCGTCGCCGACGCGATCGGATCGCTCGACCGGGTGACGCGGATCGTGAAGCTCACCGGCTTCGTCGCGTCCGCCTCCGGCTTCACCGGGCAGCCCGGCGTGATCAACGGCGCCTCGGAGCTGCTCGGCGACGTGTTCGGCGAGCCCGGCCGTCACGCGCGCTCGGCCGTCGGGGTGGCGGAGCTGCCCCTCGGCGCTCCCGTCGAGGTCGAGCTGATCGTCGCCTTCGACTGACGCACCGCCCCCTCCGGCCCACGCGGTGGGAGGGGGCGTGCGGTGCCCGGTCAGTCCGCGGCGATCGCGGAGGAGATCACCGCCATCACCTGCGTGTCCGCGAGCGTCGTCGTGTCGCCCACGGCGCGTCCCTCCGCAACGTCGCGCAGCAGCCGGCGCATGATCTTCCCCGAGCGGGTCTTGGGCAGCTCCTGCACCACGAAGATCCGCTTCGGGCGGGCGATCGCGCCGATGTGCTCGGCGACGTGCGCCTTCAGGGTGGCCTCGAGCTCGTCGTGTCCGTGGGCCAGCGCCTCGGCCTGGCTCGCCTTCGCGATCACGAACGCGACCACGGCCTGGCCGGTGGTCTCGTCCGCGGCTCCCACGACGGCCGCCTCGGCGACGACCGGGTGGGAGACGAGGGCCGACTCGATCTCGGCGGTCGAGAGGCGGTGGCCGGAGACGTTCATCACGTCGTCCACGCGCCCCAGGAGCCAGAGGTCGCCGTCCTGGTCGCGACGCGCTCCGTCACCCGCGAAGTAGCGGTCGCCGAACTTCGACCAGTAGGTCTCGACGTAGCGCTCCGGGTCGCCCCAGATGCCGCGCAGCATCGCCGGCCAGGGCTCGGTGATCACGAGCAGTCCGCCCTCGTCGGCGCCGACCGGCGTCCCGGAGTCGTCGACCACGTCGATCGAGATGCCCGGCAGAGCGACCTGCGCGGACCCGGGCTTGAGCGTCGTGACGCCGGGCAGAGGGGACACCATCATCGCGCCGGTCTCGGTCTGCCACCACGTGTCGACGATGGGGGTGCGGCCGCCGCCGATGACGTCGCGGTACCAGACCCACGCCTCCGGGTTGATCGGCTCGCCGACCGATCCGAGCAGGCGCAGGCTCGAGAGGTCGAAGCGCTGCGGGATCTGCCGGCCGAGCTTC
Source organism: Rathayibacter sp. AY1G1 (assembly GCF_002932095.1). NCBI lineage: Bacteria > Bacillati > Actinomycetota > Actinomycetes > Micrococcales > Microbacteriaceae > Rathayibacter > Rathayibacter sp. AY1G1. The sequence goes on along the minus strand of NZ_PSUZ01000015.1, from coordinate 74,597 downwards.
ATGAAGGAGCGGATCGCCGTGGGCGCCGCGTAGAGGATCGTCACGCCGTGCTTCTCGACGATCTCCCACCAGCGGCCGGGATGCGGGCTGTCCGGAGTGCCCTCGTACATCACCTGGGTGGCGCCGTTGGCGAGCGGGCCGTAGACGACGTAGCTGTGCCCGGTGATCCAGCCCACGTCCGCGGTCGACCAGTAGACGTCCGACTCGGGGTGCAGGTCGAAGACCGCGCGGTGCGTGAAGGCGACCTGGGTGAGGTACCCGCCGCTGGTGTGCAGGATGCCCTTGGGCTTACCCGTGGTGCCACTGGTGTAGAGGATGAAGAGGGGCTGCTCGGCGGGGAACGGCTTGGCGACGTGGTCGGCGTCGACCGCCACGATCTCCTCGTGCCACCAGAGGTCGCGCCCCTCGTGCCAGGCGACCTCGTTGCCTCCGCGGCGCACGACCAGGACGTGCTGGACGCTGGACTCGCCGCCGAGGGCGAGCGCGGCGTCGACCGCCGGCTTCAGGGGCGAGACGGCGCCCTTGCGCCAGCCGCCGTCGGCGGTGATGACGAGTGTCGCCTCCGCGTCGTCGATGCGCGCGCGCAGGCTCTCGGCGCTGAAGCCGCCGAAGACGACGGAGTGGACCGCCCCCAGCCGGGCGACGGCCAGCATCGCGATGACCGCCTCCGGGATCATGGGCAGGTAGATCGCGACGCGGTCGCCGGCGCGGACGCCGAGGCTCGTGAGCAGGTTCGCGGCGCGCTTCACCTCGGCGGTGAGCTCGGCGTAGGTGATCGAGCGGGAGTCGCCGGGCTCGCCCTCCCAGTGCAGGGCGACGCGGTCGCCGTGGCCGGCCAGGACGTGGCGGTCGAGGCAGTTGTAGGCCACGTTCAGCTCACCGTCGTCGAACCACTTCGCGAACGGGGGCTCGCTCCAGTCGAGGGTGCGCGTGAACGGTCGGTGCCAGTGCAGGAGCTCTCGGCTCCGGTCGGCCCAGAAGGCGAGGCGGTCGGCCGCGGCCTCGTCGTAGAGCGCGGCGGTCGCGACCGCTCCGGCGGCGAGATCGGCCGGCGGCGGGAACCGGCGGGTCTCGTGGAGGAGGTTGTCGATGGCGTTCAGGTCGGCAGCCGGGGCGTCGGGGGGAGTGGACATCTGCGATTCGCTCCTTCGCGAGTGAGACGTTCGCCGGCCCGCGCGGTCGGCGTCGCACCACCGTAGCGCCCGCCTCCAGCGGGGATCGCCGAGCGCCGCAAGCTGGGTGCGGGGCGGGTGTCGGATAAGAGTCCGCAGAGAACAGGATCCGGGCTTGGCGAATCGCGATCCGTCCCCTACAGTTGCATACGGCCGAATGAACTTCGGCCCAGCGGCGCAAGTGATTCCCCCCAATCCAGCGCCGCCGAGGCGGCACCTGTTCCCCCCAATGGGTGCCGCCCCCTTCTTCCCGCCGGATCCGGCGGAGGGACGCCCCCGCTCGAGCCCTGCTCGCGGGGGCGTTTCCGCGTTGCCGGGACGTCTCCTCGTCGACTGGGCTTCTCTGCGCCGTGGGGCCCCTCCTCGGAGCGGCTCCCTGCCGAGAGCTCCGGGCCGCCCCTGCGCGCGCGTCCGGCCCGGGTCGTTCCTCCACAGGCGCCGACGCGGGCGTCTCTCCTCCGATCGGGCAGGGAGCGCCCCGGCGCGCGGAACGGGCTCCTAGCGTGCCGGGATGACCCGCGACTTCGTCCCCCTCGTCCCCGCCGAGCACCGCCGCGACCCGCTGCCGGTGCGGCCCGCCGCCGCCGGTCTCGGGCTGCTCGCGCCGCACGCCGCGGATCCCGCGGTGACCGACCTCTTCGTGAACGGCGGCGCGGGCCTCTGGATCGACCGGGGCGGTGGTGCGGAGCGGGTTCCGGAGTGGACGCTCGACGCCGCCGGAGCACGGCGGCTGGCCGTCGCGCTGGTCGCGGCCGGTGGACGGCACGTCGACGAGGCGAGCCCGTGCGTGGACGTCAGGCTCCGCCACGGGGTCCGCGTGCACGTCGTGCTGCCGCCGGTGGCGACCGGGGGAGCGCTCGTGTCGGTGCGGGTGCCGCGGTCGGACTCCTGGACGCTCGGGGAGCTGCAGGCGGCCGGGATGCTGGACGACGACGGAGTGCGGCTTCTGCGCCGGGCGGTCCGCGAGCGGTGGAACCTGCTGATCACGGGAGCGGGCGGATCGGGGAAGACCACCCTGCTCGGCGCCCTGCTCGGGTGCGCGGCGCCGACCGAGCGGATCGTCGCCATCGAGGACGTCGGCGAGCTGCGGCCGGCGCACCCGCACGTCGTCTCGCTCGAGGCGCGGCAGCCCAACCTCGAGGGCGCCGGTGCCGTGGGCCTGGACCGGCTCGTGCGGGAGGCGCTGCGGATGCGTCCGGACCGCCTGGTCCTCGGCGAGTGCCGCGGCGTCGAGCTGCGCGAGCTGCTGTCCGCGCTGAACACCGGGCACGACGGCGGTGCGGGGACCCTCCACGCGAACTCCCTCGAGGACGTGCCCGCGCGTCTCGAGGCGCTCGGGGTCCTCGCGGGGCTCGGGCCCGAGGCGATCGCCCGCCAGACGGTCAGCGCGATCGACCTGGTGCTCCACCTCGAGCGCCGCGACGGTCGGCGGCGGCTGGCGGCGTCAGGGACGTTCGCGCTCGACGCGGCCGGACGCCTGAGGGTCGAGGACGGCTCGCTCCCGAGCGCCTCGAGGTCGGGCGCGTGACGGGCCGCGACGGTCTGGACGAGGTCGCGGCCGTCGTGCACCGACTGGCCGTCCTCCTCGCGGCGGGAGTGGCTCCCGCGTCGGCTCTCGGGCATCTCGCGGGGGCGGAGGGGGCGGACGGCGGGGACGCGCGGCGGCGGCGACTGCTCCGGGCGGTGTCGGAGGAGGCCGGCCGCGGGGGCGACGTGACGGAGGCGCTGCTGCGCGGGACGCCGGTTTCGCGGCGGAGCGGCTCGGAGCGGAAGCGGCCGCGACGGCGAGCGCCGGACACCGGTGAGGCGACCGCGTGGGCGGCGCTGGCCGCCGCGTGGCGGGTGGCCGCCGACTCCGGCGCGCCGGTCGCCGCCGCTCTCGGCGAGCTGGCGGAGTCCCTGCGCGAGCTGGCGCGCGCCCGCCGGGACATAGAGGTGGCTCTGGCCGGTCCCTCCGCCACCGGGAGGGTCGTGAGCGCGCTGCCGCTGGCGGCGCTGGGTCTGGGGGCACTGCTGGGCTTCGACGTGGTCGGCGTGCTCCTCGGGACGGTGCCCGGTGCGGTCTGCCTGGTCGGGGGAGCCGGGTTGATGGCGGCCGCGCACGCGTGGACGCGGCGCCTCGTCCGAAGCGCGGCCCCGGCCGATCCGGCGCCCGGGCTCGCGCTCGACCTCCTCTCGGTGGCGCTGGCCGGCGGCGGCTCGATCGAGTCGTCGCGCGCCCGGGTCGTCGCGGCGCTCGCCGAGTGCGGGCTCGACTCGGGCGAGCGCGTGCTCTCCGACGCGGACCCGGTGCTCGCCCTCTCCGCGGCGGCGGGCGTGCCGGCCGGACGTCTGCTCCGGAGCGAGGCGGCTCTGGTCCGGGCGCGGGCGTCCTCGGGGGCGCGGGAGCGAGCCGCTCGGCTCGGCGTGACCCTGATGCTGCCGCTCGGGATCTGCGTGCTGCCGGCGTTCCTGCTGCTCGGAGTGGCTCCGGTGATCGTCTCGGTGCTGCTCTCGACCTTCTCGGTGGCGGCGTGACGCGGTCGACCGCTCCTCCACAGGGGCGGGATCGGGAAGCGCCTCCACGGATCGGCCGGAGGGCCGATCGGCGGGATCGGGAGTCCGCGATCCTCGGAGGAGGGGCATGGAGCGGGGCGGAACGGAGCAGGACACATGAGAAGTGACACGGCGATCAGCGGCGGGGGAGTCTCCCGGAGTCGAGGACTCGGTAGGAGCAGGGATGCGGGAAGTCGTGTGCCGGGAACGAGCCGGGGCTCGAGGAGCGGCGGAGGTGCGGCGTCCGGCGGAGGAACGGGCATCGACGTCTCCGCGGGGCGCGTCGAGTGGCGCCGACCCGGATGGGGAGGGCTCGGCGCTCTGGGCGACGAGGAGGGATCGGCGACGGCGGAGTACGCGATCGCGACGATGGCCGCAGTCGGTTTCGCCGGGCTGCTGGTGGTCATCCTCAAGGGCGACGAGGTGCGGAGCATCCTGACCGACCTGGTGACCCGCGCGCTCACCGCGGCGGGATGAGAGGCCTTCCGCTGCTGCGCGGGCGGCTCGTCCAGGAGGAGGGCTCGGCCACTGCCGAGCTCGCGCTCGTGCTCCCGGCGGTGGTCGCGGTGCTGGCGCTGTGCCTGGGGTCGGTAGCGGCCTCGGCGCAGTACGTCCGGCTCGTCGACGCGGCCGCCGACGCGGCCCGGTCCGCGGCCCGGGGCGACGACCCCCGCGCGCCGCTCGCCCGGGTGACGGGGGCGTCGCTCACGGCGGGGGAGCAGGACGGACTGGTCTGCGTCGACGTCGCGGCCCGGCTGCGCCCGCTCCCGGCGGTCTCGCTCCCGGTCTCGGTCCGGTCCTGCGCGCTGGGCGGGGGCGGATGATCCGCCGGCTCCCCGGGGCTGTCCGCGACCGGGAGGAGGGATCGGCCGCGGTCGTGGCGATCGGAGTCGTCGCGGGCACGATCCTGGTGACGGCCGCCGTCCTCGCCGGCTGCGCAGGAGTCGTCGGGCACCAGCGAGCGGTCGCCGCCGCGGACGCCTCGTCCCTGGCAGCGGCCGACGTCGCCTCCGGCCTGCTGGCCGGGGATCCGTGCGGACGTGCCGCCGCCGTAGCCCGCGCGAACGGCGCCGAGCTCGTCCTCTGCGACGTCGACGGCGGCGTCGCGAGAACGGAGGCGGCCGTCACCGCGGGTCCGCTCTCCCTCACGGCGCGGTCGAGGGCCGGCCCGCCGCCCTGAGGGCGACGCCGCGGGAGCGCGTCAGTCGGAGGAGAGTCGCTGGTACCGGTACGCGGCGGCGGTCGGCAGGGCGCCGGCGCCCTCGTCGTGCTCGAGGCCGCCGGCGAGGAGGTAGATGTAGCGGGAGCCCGCCCTCGCCCCGGGGATCTCGAGGCGTGCGGCGGGGGCCTGATCGTCGCCGTATCCCCGGCGGAGGGTCTTGCCCTCCAGCGGTCCGTCGAGGAGCTTGGCCGTGTAGGCGGAGGTCGTGGTGGTGTGCGTCGTTGCCATGCCTCATCATGCGCCGATCGGCGCCGCGCGTCACCCCCGTCGACGGCAGGCCGGGCAGGCGGCTCCGAGGCCGTGTCCAGCGTCCTCCCGAGGTCCCCGTGTCCTCGGGAGGGGGCAGCACGTCCGGGGTCAGTGTGTATGGTGTGCCTGTCGGGCGCCCCCGCCGATGGGGACGCGTCGCCGTTCCCCGCACCACGTCGCCGCGCACCGTCTCCCCGCAGCAGGGGACGTCGGACCACTGGTCGTCCGACCCGACAGCACCAATCGAGGAGAACTGTGTCCGGCACGAAGAAGCTGGTGATCGTCGAGTCGCCGGCGAAAGCCAAGACCATCGCCCAGTACCTGGGCGACGGCTACGAGGTGCTCGCCTCCGTCGGGCACATCCGCGATCTCATCGAGCCGAAGAACCTCCCCCCGGAGCTGAAGAAGGGCCCGCTGGGCAAGTTCTCCGTCGACGTCGACAACGGCTTCGAGCCCTACTACGTCGTGTCCGACCAGAAGAAGAAGACGGTCGCCGACCTCAAGCGCGCGCTGAAGAACGCCGACGAGCTCTACCTCGCCACTGATGAGGACCGCGAGGGCGAGGCCATCGCGTGGCACCTCCTCGAGGAGCTCAAGCCCAAGGTCCCCGTGCACCGCATGGTCTTCCACGAGATCACGAAGGACGCGATCCAGAAGGCGCGCGACAACACCCGGGACATCGACACCTCCCTGGTCGACGCCCAGGAGACCCGCCGCATCCTCGACCGCCTCTACGGCTACGAGATCTCGCCCGTGCTGTGGCGCAAGGTCGGCCCCGGGCTCTCGGCCGGCCGGGTGCAGTCGGCCGCGACCCGCCTGGTGGTCGACCGCGAGCGGGAGCGCCTGGCGTTCGTGTCGGCGAGCTACTGGGACCTCGCCACCGTGCTGGCGCCCGAGTCGGACGCCGCGGCGGGCTTCGACGCCCGACTGGCTCGGCTCGACGGCAAGCGGATCGGAAGCGGCCGCGACTTCGACGACCGCGGTCAGCTGAAGGGCGACGTCACCGTCCTCGACGAGTCCACCGCCGGTGCCCTCGCCGAGGCCCTGCGTGACCCCGCCACCACGGTCCGGGTCTCGAACCTCGAGTCCAAGCCGTACTCGCGCCGCCCCGCCGCCCCGTTCACCACGTCCACGCTCCAGCAGGAGGCGGCGCGCAAGCTCCGCTTCTCGGCGCGCCAGACGATGAGCGTCGCGCAGTCGCTCTACGAGAACGGCTTCATCACGTACATGAGGACCGACTCGCCCGGGCTCTCGCAGCAGGCGCTGAACGCCGCACGCACCCAGGCCGCGTCCCTCTACGGAGCCGAGACCGTCCCGGACAAGCCCCGGCTGTACTCCGGCAAGAACAAGAACGCGCAGGAGGCGCACGAGGCCATCCGGCCCGCGGGCGAGACCTTCCGCACCCCGGATCAGCTCTCGGGCACCCTCCGCGGCAACGACCTCCGCCTCTACGAGCTCATCTGGAAGCGCACCGTCGCCTCGCAGATGGCCGACGCCAAGGGCTCGACCGCCACCGTGACGCTGCTCGCCGAGCCGGCCGGCGACGTCGCGAAGACCGCCGAGTTCACCGCCTCCGGAACCGTCATCACCTTCCGCGGATTCCTCCTCGCCTACGAGGAGGGGCGCGACGAGGAGCGTCACGGCGCCCGCGACGAGAAGGACGCCAAGCTGCCGGTGCTCGAGGTCGGCCAGAGCCTGGTCGTCGCCGAGGTCGAGGCCAAGGGCCACGAGACCTCGCCGCCCCCGCGCTACACGGAGGCGAGCCTGGTCAAGGCGCTCGAGGAGCTCGGCATCGGCCGGCCCTCCACCTACGCGTCGATCATCTCCACCATCGTCGACCGCGGCTACGTCACTCCGCGCGGCACCGCCCTCGTGCCCAACTGGATCGCCTTCTCGGTGGTCCGGCTGCTCGAGGACTTCTTCTCCGACCTGGTGGAGTACGACTTCACCGCCGAGATGGAGGGCGACCTCGACCGCATCGCCGGCGGCGAGGAGGACCGCGTCGCCTGGCTCAACCGCTTCTACTTCGGCGGAGGCACGCACCCCGGGCTCCGACACGTCGTGGACAACCTCGGCGAGATCGATGCGAAGAGCATCAACTCCGTCCGGATCACCGACGACATCACCCTGCGCATCGGCAAGTACGGCCCCTACCTCGAGGTGGCCCAGGAGGAGGGGCAGGAGACGCCGCGTCGCGTCAACCTGCCGCTCGAGCTGGCTCCCGACGAGCTCACGCCCGCCAAGGCGCAGGAGCTCGTCGACGCCCCGGTGCAGACCGACCGCGTGCTGGGAAGCAACCCCGACTCGGGCAAGACCGTCGTCGTCAAGGACGGGCGCTTCGGCCCCTACGTGACCGAGGTCGATCCGGAGCCGGAGACCACGGCGGATCCCGCCACCGGGGAGGTCGTCGAGCCCGCGCCCGCGAAGCGCGGCGCGAAGAAGCCCGCTGTCGTGAAGCCGCGCACCTCCTCCCTCTTCAAGTCGATGGACGTCGCGTCGATCGACCTGGCGACGGCGCTGCGCCTGCTCGACCTGCCGCGCACGGTCGGCGACGACCCCGAGAGCGGCGAGCCGATCACGGCTCAGAACGGCCGGTACGGCCCGTACATCAAGAAGGGCACCGACAGCCGGTCGCTCACCAGCGAGGACCAGATCTTCGAGGTCGACCTGCCGACGGCGCTCGAGATCTTCGCCCAGCCGAAGTACGGGGCGCGACGCGCGTCGAGCGCGCTGAAGGAGTTCGAGGCGGACCCCGTCAGCGGCAAGCCGATCCGGATCCGCGACGGACGCTTCGGCGCCTACGTGACCGACGGCGAGACCAACGTCACGATCTCCAAGGGCCTCACGATCGAGGAGATCGACTTCGAGCAGGCGGTCCAGATGCTCGCCGACAAGCGCGCGAAGGGCCCGGCCAAGAAGGCTCCGGCCAAGCGCGCGCCTGCCAGGAAGCCCGCGGCCAAGACCACGGCGGCCAAGACCACGGCGGCCAAGACGACGGCGGCCAAGACGACGGCGGCCAAGACGACCGCGGCCAAGACGACCGCGGCGAAGACGACGGCGGCCGCCAAGAAGACGACCGCAGCGAAGAAGCCCGCCACGCCCCGCGCCACCGCCGCGAGCCGCGCGGCCGCGGCGGCCGCCGCCGAGACGTCGGACGCGACCGAGTCGTGACCGGGCTGTTCGTCACCCTCGAGGGCGGGGACGGCGCTGGCAAGACCACGCAGGCCCGGCTGCTCGAGGAGTGGCTGGGCACGCGGGGCGAGACCGTCGTCCGCACCCGCGAGCCCGGGGGCACCGAGGTGGGCCTGCAGATCCGCGAGATCGTTCTGCACCACCGCGGCGAGATCGATCCGCGGGCCGAGGCCCTGCTCTACGCGGCGGACCGCGCCCAGCACATCGGGACGCTCGTGCGACCGGCGCTCGAGCGCGGCGAGGTCGTCGTGCAGGACCGCTACATCGACTCCTCCGTCGCCTACCAGGGAGCCGGGCGGGTCCTCGACGCCGTCGAGGTCCGGCGGCTCTCGGAGTGGGCCACCCACGACCTGAGGCCAGACCTCACCGTCCTGCTCGACCTCGACCCCGCCGTCGCGCGGGGCCGGCTCGACGCGGCCCGCACCCGCTTCGACCGGCTGGAGGCCGAGAAGGCGGAGTTCCACGGGCGCGTGCGCGAGGCGTTCCTGGCGATCGCCGAGACGGACGCCGAGCGCTTCCTCGTCCTGGACGCCGCTCTCCCCGTCGAGGAGATCGCGGCCGCGGTGCGGGAGCGGGTCGCCGTCCTCCTCGACGGCGCGTCGGCTGTCGGTGCTCGCGGTTAGCCTGGTGGCATGACCGTCTGGAGCCAGCTCGTCGGGCAGGAGCACGCCATCGGCGCCCTGCAGGACGCCTCGACGCCCCGGGACGACCGTGGCCGGGAGTCGTCGTCGATGACGCACTCCTGGCTCATCACCGGCCCTCCCGGGTCCGGCCGCTCGAACCTCGCCTACGCGTTCGCCTCCGCACTGCTCTGCCGCCACGGCGGCTGCGGGGAGTGCCCCGACTGCCGCCAGGTCGCCGCCCGCTCCCATCCCGACCTCGCCGTGCTGACGACCGAGCGCGTGATCATCTCGATCGACGAGGTGCGGCGGCTGGTCAGCAGCTCGCAGTACTCGCCCTCGGTGTCGCGCTACCGCGTCATGGTCATCGAGGACGCCGACCGGATGAGCGAGCGCACGTCCAACGTGCTGCTGAAGGCGCTCGAGGAGCCGCCGGAGCGCACGGTCTGGATCCTGTGCGCCCCGAGCGAGGCCGATCTGCTCCCCACCATCCGCTCCCGCGTCCGCTCCGTGCGGCTCCGCGTGCCGAGCGTCGAGGACGTCGCCGGTCTCCTCGAGCGCCGCGACGGGGTCGACCCCGAGACCGCCGAGCGCGCCGCCCGCCAGGCTCAGAGCCACATCGGGATGGCGCACCGCCTGGCGACCGACGCGAACGCGCGCGAGCGCCGCGAGGAGACGCTCCGCATCGCCCTGCGCCTCCGCGGCGTCTCGGACGCGGTCCTCGGCGCTGCGCGGATGATCGAGGTCGCGACCGAGGACGCCAAGGCGATCACCCTCGAGCGCGACGAGGCCGAGCGGCAGCAGGCGCTGCGCTCGCTCGGCGTCGAGCCCGGGGGCACCGTGCCCGCGCAGCTCCGCTCGCAGCTGCGGGCGCTCGAGGAGGATCAGAAGCGACGCGCGACGCGGAGCCTCCGCGACGGTCTCGACCGGATCCTCGTCGACCTGCTCTCCCTCTACCGCGACGTGGTGCGCCTCCAGCTCGGAGCGCCCGGCGGCGTCATCAACGAGGAGGTCCGGACCGAGATGACCGCGCTCGCCGACGCGACTCCGCCCGACCGCACGCTCGCCGTCCTCGACGCGATCGCGACAGCCCGGCAGCGGATCGACGCGAACGTCTCCCCGGTCCTCGCTCTCGAGGCGCTGCTCGTCGTCGCGGCGCGCCGTCCGGTGGCCGCGTGAGGCGGGGGCGCCGGACGGCCGTCGTCCTCGCGCTCGTCGCGGCCGCGTCCCTCCTGACCGGCTGCTTCGCGCCCGGCCCGAGCGTCGACCGGACCTCCACCCCCTATCCGCAGACCGTCGACGACTCCCTGGAGCGCTACTACTCGCAGGTGCTGGTCTGGGACGACTGCGGCGACGGCGCTCTCTGCACCGACGCGACCGTCCCGCTCGACTGGGACGACCCCTCGGGGGAGATCGCGTCGATCGCTCTGGTGCGCCGACCCGCGACGAAGGGCCCGGCGATCGGGTCCCTGCTCGTGAATCCGGGCGGACCGGGAGCGTCGGGCGTCGACTTCGTCCGCGACAGCGCCGACTACGCGGTCGACTCCGCGCTCGCCGCCCGGTACGACGTCGTCGGCTTCGATCCACGCGGGGTGGGCGCCTCCACCGCGGTCTCCTGCCTCGACGCCGCGGGGCTCGACTCCTACCTCTACGACATCACGCCGGGGGAGCGGGGCAGCGACGAGTGGATCCAGGCGCAGCGCACGACCGCTGCCGCGTTCGCCGCCGCCTGCCAGGAGCGTAGCGGGCCGCTGCTGCCCGAGGTCGGCACCCCGAGCGCCGCCCGTGATCTCGACGTGCTGCGCGCGGCGCTCGGCGACGAGACGCTGCACTACCTCGGCTACTCCTACGGCACGTTCCTCGGAGCGACCTACGCCGGGCTGTTCCCGGACCGGGTCGGCCGCCTCGTCCTCGACGGCGCGATCGACCCGGCGGCCACCTCGTTCGACGTGGTGCGCGAGCAGGCGAAGGGGTTCGAGAGCGCACTGCGCGCCTACCTCTCCGACTGCCTCCGCTCGGACGACTGCCCGTTCACCGGCACCGTCGACGCGGGGATGGCCCAGCTGAAGCGCATGCTCGAGGACGTGGACGCCTCGCCGATCCGGGCCGCCGACGGCCGTGAGCTCGGCGCGAGCACGCTGTTCACCGCGATCGTCTACCCGCTCTACGACGCCACGGCGTGGGGAGCGCTGAGCGAGATGCTGGCCGACGTCCGCCGGGGCGACCCCGCGGTCGCGTTCCAGTACGCGGACGCCTACAACGGGCGCGACGCGGACGGCCGGTACGCGGACAACACCACCGAGGCGTTCCTCGCGATCAACTGCGTCGACTACTCCTACGACGCCGACACCGCCTCGATGCGCGCCGACGAGGCCGCTCTCGAGCAGGCCGCGCCGACGATCGGCCGCTACATGGCCTACGGCGACATCCTCTGCAGCGAGTGGCCGGCGGCGTTCGAGGGCTCCCGCGAGCCGATCACCGCGGAGGGCTCGGCGCCCATCCTGGTCGTGGGCACCACGAACGATCCCGCGACGCCCTACGTATGGGCGCAGGCGCTCGCGGGCGAGCTCTCCGCCGGTCACCTGGTCACCTACGACGGCGAGGGCCACACGGCCTACAACAAGTCGACGTCCTGCGTGAACGACGCGGTCGACGCGTACCTGCTCGAGGGGACCGTCCCGGAGGTGGATCCGCAGTGCTGACCGAGCAGGAGCGGTCCCGCGAGCAGCAGCCCGGGCTCCGCGAGCGCAAGCGCCTGGCCACGCGGCGGGCGATCGAGATCGCCGTCCTCCGCCTGGCGAGCGAGCGCGGGCCGGAGCGGGTGACCATCGACGACGTCTCGCGCGCCGCCGACGTCTCCACGCGCACCTTCTTCAACTACTTCGCCTCGAAGGAGGACGCGCTGGTCGGCGGGCTCCCGGTCATCGCCGACGAGACGGCGGCGGCGTTCGTCGCGGGCCGGGGCGCCGTGCTCGAGGACCTGCAGCGGGTCTTCGTCGCCGCGATGGAGGAGCCGCTCGAGGAGGATCGGGAGCTGCACGTCCTACGCCGCGCGCTCTTCCGCGAGCACCCGCATCTGGTCGGTCTGAAGATCGCGGGCATGCGCGAGTTCGAGCTCGCGGTCGAGGGGCTCGTCGCCGAGCGTCTCGGCCAGGAGGACGACGACGCGGAGCGGGTGCGCAGCCGGGCGCGGATGCTGACGCTCCTCGGGCTCGCCGCCGTCCGCCACGCCTGGGCGGCCTGGGTCGATCACGACGGCCGGGAGGCCCTGCCCGGACGCATCGCCCGCTCCTTCGAGGAGCTCCGCGGCGCGCTCGCCTGAGCCGAGCGCGGCGGTCGCCGCCGCCGTCGCGGAGCCTCTGCTCGACCGCGCCGTCCTGATTCACGCCCGGGGGCGCGAGCAGGCTATGCTGTGTAATCGTGTCCGGGGCTCAGGCCCCGCGTGCACGCCGCCTTAGCTCAGTCGGCAGAGCGTCTCACTCGTAATGAGAAGGTCGTGGGTTCGATTCCCACAGGCGGCTCCCTCTCCCGTCATCCGCGACGTCCCGGCCGGATCCGCGAGTTCCCGGCCTCATCCGCGGCGTCCAGGTCGCGTCGAACTCGCGTCGCTACCCTGTTGCGGATGACCGACACGCCTCCTCCCCGCCGTCGCCGCACTCTCGTGGTCGCCGCGGTGCTCGTGGCCGCCGTGCTCGGTGGCGGCGCCTTCGGCGTGGGGACGGCCCTCGGCAGCGCCGCGGAGCCCGGGGCGCTGCCCGTCGCCTCGACCCCGACCGCCACCGCGACTCCCGCACCGACGCCGACGGCCACGGCGCGGCCCACCGCCGAAGCGGCGGCCGAGGCGCTCCGCACCTGCTCGGTGGCGGGGCTCGCCGCCGACCCGCGCCTGGGCTCGATGCAGGCGCGTGTGGTCGACGCCGCGACGGGCGAGGTCCTGTTCGACCGCGGGGGCGGGACCGCGTCCCGCACCGCCTCCGCCCTCAAGATCCTCACGGCCGCGTCGGCGCTCGCGGTCCTCGGCCCGGACACGCGCATCGCCACCACCGTGGTCCGCGGGAGCGAGCCCGGAAGCGTCGTCCTCGTCGGCGGGGGAGACCTCACCTTGACCCGGCTCCCGACCGGCCGGGAGTCGACCTACGCCGGAGCGGCCCACCTCGACGATCTCGCGGCGCAGGTCGAGAGCGCCTGGGAGGCCGACCCCTCCACCGCCGGGACGCCGATCACGTCGCTGGTGCTCGACTCCTCCCTCTACTCGGGCGAGACCTGGCAGCCGAGCTGGAACCGCAAGGAGCAGGTCGACGGCTACATGCCCGAGATCACGGCGCTCCAGGTGGACGGCGATCGCGAGGACCCCACGGCCTCGACCTCCGAGCGCGGCACGGATCCGGTCGGCCGGGCCGGAGAGGCGTTCGCCGACGAGCTGGACGGCTCGCCCGTGGTCTCCACCGGGACCGCTCCCGCGGGCGCCGCGGTTCTCGGCTCGGTCGAGTCGGCCCCGGTCGGCACGCTCGTGCAGCAGATGCTGCTCGTCTCCGACAATGCGATCGCCGAGATGCTCGCGCGGCTCGTCGCGATCCGCACCGGCGCGGGCAGCGACTTCGCTGCCGAGCAGGCCGGTGTGCTGCAGGGGCTCGCCGGTTACGGTGTCGACACGTCCGGGATCGCGATCGTCGACGGCTCCGGCCTGAGCGACGACAACGCGGTCGCGCCGGCGTACTTCACCGAGCTGCTCCGGAAGGTGCAGGCCCGCGAGGGGCAGCTGGGGATCCTCCTGGACGGCCTGCCGGTGTCGGGCCGGACGGGCTCGCTCTCCTACTCCGACCGCTTCGCCGGCGACAACGCCGCGGCCGACGGCGCGGTGCGGGCGAAGACGGGCTGGATCGACACCGGCTACACCCTGGCCGGCGTGGTCACCGCGGCGGACGGCACCGAGCTGACCTTCGCGGTCTACGCTCTCGGCGACGTCTCCGACTCGGCGAAGACCGCGATCGACACTCTCGTGACGGGCGTCTACCGCTGCGGATCCTCGCTCTCCGACTCCTGACCCGGGCGGGTCGACCTCCCGCTCCTCCTCGCCACCTCCTCCCGGAAGGCCCACGATGACCACCGCACTCCTGATCGTCGACGTGCAGAACGACTTCACCGAGGGCGGCGCGCTCGCCGTCACAGGCGGCGCGGCCGTCGCCCGGGGAATCACCGAGCATCTGGCGGCGCACGCCGACCGCTACTCCGCGGTGCTGGCCTCCCGCGACTGGCACGAGGGCGATTCCGACAACGGCGGCCACTTCGCGGTGGAGCCGGACTTCGTCGACAGTTGGCCCGTCCACTGCGTCGCCGGCACGGACGGCGCGCGGTTCCACCCGGCCCTGGACACCGCTCTGATCGACGTGCAGATCCTCAAGGGGCAGGGCCGCCCCTCCTACTCGGCCTTCGAGGGCACGACGGAGGCGGGCGAGGAGCTCGGCGCCGTGCTCGCGGAGCGGGGCGTCACTGCGCTCGACGTCGTGGGACTCGCGACCGACCACTGCGTGCGCGCCTCGGCGCTCGACGCGCGACGGGCGGGGCTCGAGGTCCGCGTGCTCCAGGACCTGGTCGCAGGCGTCTCCGAGGAGGCGAGTGCCGCGGCGCTGCGCGAGCTGACGGAGGCGGGAGTCCGCGTCGAGCGGTCCGTCTGAGGGCTCGTCCCTCCACAGGGCTCACGGAGGCGCAGGTCCTCGCGGCTCCCGGCGACCCCGCCCCCGGAGCGATCGCCCGTCCTACACTGGGAGGACGAGAAGCTCCTCCCGGCGCGGTCTGCGCGCTCCGATCCGAAGAAGTGGTTCCCTCCTGTGACTGATTCCGTCGCGTCCCGCGCCGCCGAGACCGCTCTGCTCGCCCGCATCCCCACGCAGCTGCTGATCGGCGGTGAGTGGGTGGACGCCTCCGGCGGCGGCTCGATCGACGTCGAGGACCCGGCCACCGGAGCGGTCCTGGTCTCGATCGCCGACGCGACTCCGGAGGACGGGGTCCGGGCGCTCGACGCCGCCGTCGCCGCCGGTCCGTCGTGGGCCGCGACGGCGCCGCGGAAGCGGGGCGAGATCCTCCGGCGGGCGTTCGACCTCCTGCAGGAGCGCACCGAGGAGTTCGCGCTCCTGATGGCGCTCGAGATGGGCAAGCCGGTCGTGGAGGCGAGGGGCGAGGTCGTGTACGGCGGCGAGTTCCTCCGCTGGTTCAGCGAGGAGGCGGTGCGCATCAGCGGACGCTACGGTGTCTCGCCCGAGGGCAGCGGCCGGATGATCGTCTCGCAGCACCCGGTGGGCCCCTGCTACCTGATCACCCCCTGGAACTTCCCGCTCGCGATGGCGACGCGGAAGATCGCTCCGGCGCTGGCGGCGGGCTGCACCGTCGTCGTGAAGCCGGCCGAGCTCACTCCGCTCACCACGCTCGCCTTCGCGGCGCTGCTCGCCGAGGCGGGGCTCCCCGACGGCGTACTCAACGTGGTCACCACGTCCTCGGCGGGAGCCGTGTCGGCTCCGATCCTGTCGGATCCCCGCCTGCGGAAGGTGTCCTTCACCGGCTCCACTCCCGTCGGGCGCACGCTGCTGCAGCAGGCGTCCGAGAACGTGCTGCGGACCTCGATGGAGCTGGGCGGCAACGCGCCCTTCGTCGTGTTCGAGGACGCCGACCTCGACCGGGCGGTCGAGGGCGCGATGCTCGCGAAGTTCCGCAACATCGGCCAGGCCTGCACGGCCGCCAACCGCTTCTTCGTGCACGAGTCGATCGCCGAGGAGTTCGCCGCGCGGATCGTGGAGCGCGTGCGCGCTCTGCGCGTCGGCCGCGGCACCGAGGACGGGGTGACCATCGGCCCGCTGATCGACGAGCGCGCGGTCGAGAAGGCGTCCGCGCTGGTGGAGGACGCCGTCTCCCGCGGCGCGCGCCTGCTCACCGGCGGCGATCGGATCGAGGGGGCCGGCCACTTCTACCGGCCGACCGTGCTCGCGGGGGTCGACCGGGAGAGCGAGATCCTGCGCACGGAGATCTTCGGCCCGGTGCTCGCGATCGTGCCGTTCACCGACGAGGACGACGCCGTCGAGCTCGCCAACGACACCGAGTACGGACTGGTGTCCTACGTCTTCACGCGCGACCTCGCCCGCGGTCAGCGGATGATCGAGCGGCTCGCCACCGGGATGATGGGCCTCAACGTCGGCGTGGTGTCGAACGCGGCGGCGCCCTTCGGCGGGGTGAAGCAGTCGGGCCTCGGCCGCGAGGGCGGACTCGAGGGGATCCACGAGTACCTCAGCACCAAGTACACGCTCACCCCCGACCCCTTCGCCTGATCCGGTGGAGCGGATCGAGGTCACCGCGCTCGACGACCCGAGGCTGCGCGACTACGCCCACGCCACGGACGTCGCGCTGAAGAACGCCCGCGGCCCGCACGGCCTGTACATCGCGGAGTCGGCGCTCGTGCTCGAGCGTGCGCTCGCCGCCGGGCACCGGCCGCGCTCGGTGCTCGCCCTCGGCGGATCGGCAGGCGAGGCCGAGCGCCTGGTCGGCTGCTTCGACGTCCCCGTCTTCACGGGCCCGGGTGAGCTCCTGGCCGAGCTCACCGGGTACACCCTGCACCGCGGCCTGATCGCGGCGATGGACCGGCCCGTGCTGCCCGACCCGTCCGACCTGCTCGCGGGAGCGCGCCGCGTCGTCGTGCTCGAGGACGTGGTCGACCCGACGAACGTCGGCGCGATCTTCCGCTCCGTCGGGGCCATCGGAGCCGATGCCGTGCTGGTGACGCCGCGCTGCTCCGATCCGTACTACCGCCGCGCCATCCGCGTGAGCATGGGAACGGTCCTCCAGGTGCCCTGGACACGCGTCGGCGACTGGCCGTCGACGCAGCGGCTCCTGCACGGAGCGGGCTTCACGATCGCGGCGATGGCTCTGACCCCGGAGGCGGTGCCCCTGCGGGACTTCGCCGCCCGCGCTCCGGAGCGCGTCGCCCTCGTGCTCGGCACCGAGGGGCAGGGTCTCACCGCCGACGCGCTCGCCGCCGCCGATGTCGCCGTCCAGATCCCGATGCGGCACGGGATCGACTCGCTCAACGTCGCTGCGGCGTCGGCGGTCGCGATGTGGGCGCTCGCCGAGCCCTCCTGACAGGCGCGCCTGTGCCCCGTTGGGGGTGCCACTGGGGCGTGAGAGCGCGCCCAGCGCTCGCCGGAAGCATCGACTGCGCTACCGTGGCCGCACTCCTGCCCGCAGCCGTCACGAACGAGGTCGTCCATGCTCCTGCGCACGACGCTCCGCCCGCCCGTCGCGCTGCTCGTCGGAGTCGCGTTCGCACTGAGCCTCACCGCCTGCTCCGGTCCCGCCGCGGAGGTGCCGGACGGGTCCGTGCGCGACTCGGGCTCCGTCGCGACCGCCGCCCCGGCGCCCACCGGCACAGCCGATCCCGAGAGCGGCGCGCGCATGACCCGCCTGATCAGCGACTGCCTCGCCCGCTACGGCCTGAGCGACCGGCCGCCGCTCGCGAGCCCGCTTGCGGAGGAGGAGGTCCGCCTGGCGGCGCAGCGCGCCCGTGACGCCTACGACGCCACCCTGACCGACTGCTCGGCGCAGGCGCTCGCGTCCGGAGAGCCGAGCAGTGATCCGACGGGGGAGCCCGGCAGCGAGCCGACCGACGAGCCCGACGCCGACTCCACCCCCGCTCCGGCGGGCTGACCGTGCGACTCGAGGGGACGTCCGCGCTGATCGCGGGGGGAGCATCCGGACTGGGAGCCGCGACGGCGACGGCGCTCGACGCCGCAGGAGCGCACGTGGTCGTGCTCGACCTGCCGCACGCGGTGGAGGCCGCGCGTCTGCCCGCCTCCGTGCAGCTGATCGCCGGGGACGTCCTCGATCCGGACGCCGTCTCGCGCGCCGTGGCGGCGGCGGGGGAGCTGCGCGTCGCCGTGAGCTGTGCGGGCGTGGCCACACCCGGGCGGCTGCTCGGACGCGACGGGCCGCTGCCGCTCGAGCAGTTCGACCGGGTGCTGCGGATCAACACGACCGGGACGCTCAACGTGCTGCGCCTCGCCGCGGCGTCGATCGCCGAGCGGGAGCCGATCGATGGGGAGCGGGGAGTCCTGGTCACGACCGCCTCCGTCGCCGCCTTCGAGGGGCAGATCGGACAGGCGGCCTACGCCGCGTCGAAGGGAGCCGTGGCGGCGATGACCCTGCCGCTCGCGCGCGAGCTCGCGGCCCGGCTCGTGCGCGTGGTGTCGATCGCACCGGGCACGTTCGACACGCCCCTGCTCGCCGGGCTGCCGGACAAGGCCCGCGAGGCGCTCGGCTCGGCGACGCCGCATCCGGCCCGCCTCGGACGCCCCGAGGAGTTCGCGGCCCTGGTGCGGCACATCGTCGAGAACCCCATGATCAACGGCGAGACCTTCCGGCTCGACGGGGCCCTGCGGCTGCCGCCGCGCTGAGGGACGAGCGGGCGCAGGCTGCTGGTCGAGACGTGCGGGCGTCTCGAGACGCCGCTGCGCGGCTGGTCGACCGGCATGAGGCGGCGGCGGTCGCGAGACGCCGCTGCGGCGCCCGTCAGACGAGCAGCTGGTGCTTGGCGAGGTCCCGGTAGAGCGGCGTCGACTCGACGAGCTCGGAGTGGGTGCCGACTCCCACGACCTCGCCCTTCTGCAGCACGACGATGCGGTCGGAGTCGACCACCGTCGACAGGCGGTGCGCGATCACCAGCAGGGTCCGGTTCTCGGCGACCGCGTCGATCGCCAGGCGCAGGCGCTGCTCGTTGAGTCCGTCGAGGCTCGACGTGGACTCGTCCAGCAGCAGGATCGGCGGGGCCGCCAGGAGCGCGCGGCCGATCGCGAGGCGCTGACGCTCACCGCCCGAGAGCATCACTCCGCTCTCGCCCACCGGCGCGTGCAGGCCGAGCGGGTTGCGCTCGAGCACGTCGGTCAGGTTCACCGCCTCGAGCACCCGGAGGCAGTCGGCGTCGTCGGCGTCGGGGCGGCCGAGGACGAGGTTCTCGCGGATGGTGCCGGCCAGGACCGGGGCGTCCTGCTCGACGTAGCCGATCTGCGCGCGGAGCGCGTCGCGGTCGATGGCCGTGATGTCGACACCGCCGAGTCGGACGACGCCGGCCTCCGGGTCGTAGAACCGCTCGATGAGGGCGAGGATCGTGCTCTTGCCCGCTCCCGACGGCCCGACCAGGGCGGTGCGCTTGCCGCGCGGCACGGTGAAGGAGACGCCGCGCAGGACGGTGCGGTCGCGCTCGTCCGCCACGGCCGCCGCGTCAGGCACGGCGCCCTCCTCGTAGGAGAACACCACGTCCTCGAAGGAGATGGCCTCCTCCGCCACGCCGGCGCCGAGGCCGCCCGCGGAGGCGTCGCCGTCGCCCTCGATCGGCAGGTCGATGATCTCCTGGATGCGGCCGAGGGCGCCCAGCGCCGAGTTCACCGAGGTGATGGCGCCGATGAAGTTGCCGAGCGGCATCACCATCATGAAGAGGAAGAGGATGAACGAGACCAGCTGGGCGATGTCGATCGCGCCGGACGCGACGCGGTAGCCGCCGACGCCGAGGACGGCGAGGAAGGCGACCTGCATGGCGATCCCCGCCACCGGCACCACGAGGGCCGAGACGTGCGCGACGCGGATCCCGAGGCGGTACGCCTCCGTCGCGTGCTGGTCGACGACCGCGATCTCGCGATCGGTGGCTCCGGCGGCACGGATCGTCCGGACGGCGCTGATGGCGCGCTCGACGGCCGCGGCTAGATCGCCGACCTTCTCCTGCGCCTTGCGGCTGGCGGTGCGGATGCCGCGGCCGAGGGTCAGCGCGAGCCCGAGGGCCACCGCCACCACCGCCACGATGATCAGCAGCAGCACCCAGTCGATGACGGCCATCGCGATGATCGCGCCGACGAAGACGAGGGAGCCCGCGATCGAGTCGACGAGCCCCTGGGTCAGCACCGCGCGCAGGAGCGTGGAGTCGGAGCCGACGCGCGAGACGAGGTCGCCGGTGCGGCGCGCGTCGAACTCCCGGATGGGGAGGCGCAGCAGCCGTGCGACGAGGCGGCGGCGGCTCGAGAGCACGATTCCCTCGCCGGTGCGCTGGAGCAGGTAGTGCGCGAAGCCCGAGATGAGCCCGGAGGCCACGACCAGGCCGACGAGGGCCCACACCAGCGGGCCGAGATCGAGACCGGACTGGACCCGGGTGATGACCTGGCCGACGAGCAGGGGCTGGCCGAGGCTCGCCGCCGCTCCGAACAGGCTGAGGACCACGACGACCGAGAGGATGCCGCGGTGCTCGAGCAGGTAGGGCACGAGCTGCGAGAAGGAGGCGCGGGGTCCGTCGTCGCGGGAGGGTCGTCGTCCGCCGCGCCGGGAGGTGGTGGTGCTCATCGCGGTCCATTCTGCCCCGTCGTCGCTGCGAGCAGGCCGCCAGAGGGCGGGCCCGGTGCTCAGGGAGGCAGCGGAGACGCGGACGGCCCGCCGGGGGATCCCGTCGGGCCGTCCTCTGCAGGGAGTCCTACGAGACGTTGTCGTGGTACGACGCGTTCTTCGTCTCCTTGGAGAGCAGGAGCGCGATCAGCGTCAGCACGGCCGCGGCGCTGAGGTAGAGGCCGACCAGCACGGTGCTGCCGCCCGCCGCCCTCCAGAGCGCGACCGCGATGATCGGCGCGAGGGCCGCTCCGAGGATCGATGCGAGGTTGTACGCCATCGCCGAGCCGGTGTAGCGGACGTTGGTCGGGAACAGCTCGGGGAGGACGGCGCCCATCGGGCCGAAGGTCAGGCCCATCAGCGTGAAGCCGAGGATCAGGACGGCCATGACGCCCGCGAAGCCGGCGCTGAACAGGGGCACGAAGAGCAGGCCGAACACGAGGATCGCCGCGGTCACCACGAGCAGCGTCCGCCGGCGGCCGAAGCGCTCTGCGAGCGGGCCGGAGACGAGCGTGAAGATCCCGAAGAACACCACGCCGACGATCAGCATGACGAGGAAGTCGTTGCGCGTGTAGCCGAGGCCCGGAACCGCGCCGTCGACGGGTGAGGTGCCGTAGGTCAGCGTGAACGTGGTCATCAGGTAGAAGAGCACGTAGGTCGCCAGCATGATGAAGGTGCCCAGGATGAGCGGGCGCCAGCTGGTGACGAAGACGCGGGCGAGGGGCAGCTTGGCGACCTCGCCCTTCTCGACGACCTTCTGGAACGCGGGCGTCTCGACGAGCTTGAACCGCACGTAGAGCCCGATGATCACGAGCACGGCGCTCGCCAGGAACGGCACGCGCCAGCCCCAGGCCGCGAACGTCTCGTCGCTCATCGTGCTCGCGAGCACCAGGAACAGGACGTTGGCGACGATGAAGCCGATCGGTGCGCCCAGCTGCGGGAAGGTGCCGTAGATGGCGCGCTTGCCGGCCGGTGCGTTCTCGGTCGCGAGCAGCGCGGCTCCGGACCACTCGCCGCCGAGGCCGAGGCCCTGGCAGAAGCGCATCACCACGAGCAGGAACGGAGCGAGGAACTCCCAGCCGGGCGTGAGCGCGGTGGGCAGGCAGCCGATCAGGAAGGTCGCGACGCCCATGGTGAGCAGTGAGGCGACGAGGGTGCCCTTGCGGCCGACGCGGTCGCCGAAGTGGCCGAAGATGATCGACCCGATCGGGCGCGCGATGAACGCGACGCCGAAGACGGCGAAGGAGGCGAGGAGGGCCGTGGCCGGGTCCTCGTTGACGAAGAAGAGCGACGGGAAGACCAGGACGGCGGCGGTCGCGTAGGCGTAGAAGTCGTAGAACTCGATCGAGGTGCCGATGAGGCTGGCGAGGATGACGCGGCCGCGGGAGTTCTGCGGGGCGGCTGCTGGCGCGTCGGAGACGGCGGGAGAAGACATGAGGGAGGGGCTCCGTGTGGACGGCGACTCCCCCTGAGCCGGCGGGGCGGGGCGTCGATCGGGCGTCGCGGACCGCTGGGGCGAGGGGGAGGAGAGAGGGGTCGCTCGTGACGACCCGACCACTTTACTCCGTGTTCTCCCAGGTTCGTGTGCTGGCGGCCCCAGGACGGGGGCCGCCCGCAGTGGTTCAGCTGCGCAGCGAGCGGAGGAGCAGAGCGGTCGAGACCGCCGCCTCGGCCGCCTCGCGCCCCTTGTCCTCCTTCGAGCCGGGAAGGCCCGCGCGATCGATGCCCTGCTGCTCGGTGTCGAGGGTGAGCACGCCGAAGCCGACCGGCTTGCCCGTCAGGATCGAGACGGTGGTGAGCCCGGAGGTGGCGGCGTCCGAGACGTACTCGAAGTGCGGGGTGCCGCCGCGGATGATCACGCCGAGGGCGACGACCGCGTCGGCCCCCGCCTCCAGGGCCGCCTTCGAGGCGACGGGCAGCTCGAACGAGCCGGGCACGCGCACGAGCGACCAGGATGCTCCGGCCTCGTCGAGGGCTCGGCCCGCTCCGGCGATCAGGCCGTCGCTGATCTGCTCGTGCCAGGTGCCCGCGATGACGACGACGCGCAGTCCCGCGCCGTCGAGAGGGGAGGTGGTGGGGGCGCCGCTACCGGCCATTGCTACTCCTTCGTGGTGGCGCCGGCGATCCCGGCGTCGAGGGCGAGGCCGGAGATCCCGGCGTCGAGGGGGTCGTGGTCGAGGACGCTGTCGAGGGTGTGGCCCATGCGGTCGCGCTTGGTCTCGAGGTAGCCCTCGTTGAAGGCGCCGACTCCGACGACGAGCGGCACGCGCTCGGCGACGACGATGCCGCGGTCGGTGAGCTGGCGGACCTTCTCGGGGTTGTTGGTGAGCAGGCGCACCTCGGTGAGGCCGAGGTCCTCGAGGATCCCGACCGCCGCTCCGTAGTCCCGCGCGTCGGCGGGGAGCCCGAGGGCGAGGTTCGCGTCGAGGGTGTCGAGGCCGTCCTCCTGCAGGCGGTAGGCGCGCAGCTTGTTGATCAGGCCGATGCCCCGGCCCTCGTGCCCGCGGAGGTAGACGACGACGCCGCCGTCCCGCTGGATCGTGTCGAGGGCGGCGTCGAGCTGGGGCCCGCACTCGCACTTCAGCGAGCCGAACGCCTCGCCGGTCAGGCACTCGGAGTGCACGCGCACCAGGGCGGGCCGCCCCGCGGCGACCTCTCCCGCGAGGATCGCGACGTGATCCGCTCCGGTCTGCCGGTCGCGGTAGGCGCGGATGCGGAACGGGCCGTGGGTGGTCGGCACCGTGGTCTCGACCTCGAAGCTCACGCGCGCGCTCTCCGGGACCGCGACCGTGACGGGCACCTCCGCGTCGCAGTGGAACTCCTGCAGGTACGCGATGAGGGCCGCGACCGTGGTCACCGGCACGCCCTCGCGCTCGCCGAGAGCGATCAGCCCGGGCAGGCGCATCATCTCGCCGTCCTCGGCGACGATCTCGGAGATCGCGCCCACGGGGTACAGGCCGGCGAGCTTCATCAGGTCGACCGCCGCCTCCGTGTGCCCGTCGCGCTCGCGCACGCCGCCGTCGACGGCGCGCAGCGGCAGGATGTGGCCGGGGCGGTTCAGGCGGGAGGGGGTCGCCTCGGGGTCGGCCAGCACGCGGAGGGTGTGCGCGCGGTCGGAGGCGCTGATGCCGGTGGAGAGCCGGTCGGCCGCGTCGACGGACAGCGTGTAGGCGGTGCCGCGCGGGTCCTCGTTCTCGACCACCATCAGCGGCAGGGCGAGGCGGTCGGCGATCTCGTTGGTCATCGGCGCGCAGATGAACCCGGAGGAGTGGCGGACCATCCAGGCGATCGTCTCCTGGCTGGCGAGCTGGGCCGAGACGATGACGTCGCCCTCGTTCTCGCGGCCCTCGTCGTCCGCGACGATGATCGGGCGCCCGGCGCGCAGCGCCTCGACGGCCTCGGGGATGGTGGCGAGGCTCATGAGCGGGCCTCCGCGATCGAGCGCAGTGCGAGCATCCGCTCGACGTGGCGGGCCAGGACGTCGGTCTCGATGTTGACCTGATCGCCGATCGCGCGCGCGCCCAGCGTGGTGACGGCGAGCGTCTCGGGGATCAGCGAGACCTCGAACCACTGCTCCGGCTCGGCGGCGGGGCTGATCGCCGAGACGGTCAGCGAGACGCCGTCCACCGCGATCGAGCCCTTGTCGACGACGAGCGGAGCGATGCCGGTCGGCAGCGAGAACCGCAGCACCCGCCAGGCCTCCCCCGGTGCGATCGCGAGCAGCGTCGCCGTGCCGTCGATGTGGCCCTGGACGATGTGGCCGCCGAGCCGGTCGCCGACCAGCGCGGCGCGCTCGAGGTTCACGGGGTCGCCGACGCCCACGGTGTCGAGGGTCGACATCCGCAGGGTCTGCGCCATGACGTCGGCGGTGAAGCCCTGGTCGGTGTGCTCGACCACGGTGAGGCAGACGCCCGAGACCGCGATCGAGTCGCCGTGCCGCACGCCCTCGACGGCGAGGGGCCCGCGGATGCTGAGGCGGATCGCGTCGGCGCCCGCCTCGACGGCGGTCACGACGCCCTTCTCCTCGATGATTCCGGTGAACATCAGTGGGTCTCCATCTGCAGGGCGAGGGGGAGGCGGGCCGGGGTGCCGGCACCGCCCGCGGGGAGGACGTCGGGGCGCGCGGTCACGAGGAGGTCGTCGCCGAGGATCTCGACCGAGCGGAGGGAGAGGCGCCGGGCCCCGCCGATGCTCTCCACGCCGAGGTCGCCGAGCGCGAGGCGGGGGCCGCCGAGGAGCGCGGGCGCGAGGAACACGAGGTACTCGTCGACCAGTCCGTCGGCGACGAGCGCGGAGGCGAGGGTCGGTCCGGCCTCGACGTAGACGCTGCGGATCTCGGCGGAGTAGAGGTGCGCGAGGACCGCGGCGAGGTCGCGGGTGCGCTCGACCACGACGGCGCGGGGGTGCTCGTGCAGGCGGGCGCCCGGCGGCACGGGGCGCGTGCCGACGACGACGGGTACCGGCTGGTGGGCGAGGAGCTCGCCTCCGTCGCCGCGGGCGGTGAGCGCGGGATCGTCGGCGAGGACGGTCCCGGTGCCGACGAGGATCGCGTCGTGCGCGGCACGCTGCTCGTGCACGCGCTGCCGGGCCGCCGCTCCGGTGATCCAGCGGCTGCTGCCGTCCGCCGCCGCGGTGCGGCCGTCGAGGGTCGAGGCCCACTTGAGCGTGACGAAGGGGCGGTGCAGGCGGGTCGCGGTGAGCCACGGGTGGAGGAACTGCTCTCCCTCCTCGGCGAGCACGCCCTCGATCACCTCGACGCCGGCCTCGCGGAGGGTGCGACCGCCGCCGGCCGAGCGCTCGCCCGGGTCCGGCACGGCGTAGACGACGCGGGAGACGCCCGCCTCGATCAGGGCGCGGCTGCAGGGACCCGTGCGCCCTGTGTGGTCGCACGGCTCGAGCGAGACGACGGCCGTCGCGCCCTCGGCGGCGCCCGCCGCGACGTGCGACAGGGCGTCGACCTCGGCGTGCGCGGTGCCGGCTCCGTGGTGCCAGCCCTCGCCGAGGACGGTGCCGTCGGGCGCGAGGATCACGCAGCCCACGCGCGGGTTGGGTCCGCGGGCGGGCCCGCGCTCGGCGAGCGCCAGCGCCCGGCGCATCGCGTGCTCGTAGTCGATCGTCATTCCCGGTTCTTCCGTTCGTCGCCGAACTCCGGGGTCTCGATCGACGGTGCGCGGGCACCGTCGCTCAGCATCGCGCGGTGATGCGCGACGCTCGTGCTGCCTCTCCTCCGGACTTTCACCGTCGGTCCTGGAGTTCCACCAGGTCAACCGCCGCCCCTCTCGAGGGGCTGCGGCTCGCGGACTGTGACCGCCGGTTCGGAATTCCCACCGACCCCGGAGCACGTGCTGTCCGGTCAGCCTACCCACCCGCCGCCCGGCGGGAGCCTCCGCGCGTCACACTCCCGGCGCACGGTCGGCTGGCGCGGGGCGGGCGGCGCTCGGACGCAGGGGCCGGGTCGCGCTCGTCGAGTCCCGCGCGACGGAGGGCGCTCGGTTCAGTTCCGGTGCTCGTCCACCCAGCGCGGGAAGGGGTCCGCGTACTCCGCCCAGGCGGCGGGGCCGGCCAGCAGCTCCTCGGGGGTGAGCAGGCAGCTCTGCAGGACGGCGGTCAGCCTCCCGGTGTCCAGGCCCGTCCCGAAGAAGGCGAGCTCCTGGCCGAGAGGCGCGTCCTCGTCCCAGCTGAGCAGGCTGGTCGGGTCCAGCGTCAGCACGTCGCCGGCGACCGACCACGAGCCGACCCGGTCGGCGCGCGTCGCCAGGCGCACCAGGCCGCGGGAGCGGAGGATGCGGCCCACCTTCTCCGCCACCAGCTCCCCGTGGACCGCCGTGCTCAGGCGGCCGGGGTGGAAGGGCAGCGGATCGCGGAACACGAACTCCTCGACGGTCGTGCCCGAGGCGCGGCGCCGCGAGGTCCCGTTGAGGGCGCACTGCCAGCCCATCGAGGAGGCGATCGCGTGCGCGCGCCGGGGGTGGAGCCTCCGTGGCGCCGCCGGGAGCTCACCGGCGGGGAGGAGATCGGCGGTGGGGGCGAGTGCTCGCAGGAGGTCGCGGACGAGTGCGGTCCGCTCGGGGTCGCTCTCGGAGAGGGGCTCGGCGAGGGCGACGAGGCTCGAGAACTCCAGGCGGGCGGCGAGGCGCTCCGCCGAGTCGAAGGAGGGGCCCGCGCCGCCGCAGAGCACGCGCAGGATCTCCTCCGTCGACGTCACGGCGACCACGTCGAGGATCGCGATGCGGGTGTCGGCGGGATGCCGCTGCGCGCAGAGGTGCTCGAGCACGAGTCCGATCTCGAGCGGGTCGGCCTGGCCATCGAGGGCGACGACCGTGTGACCGCGGTGGCCGTCGTCGGCGTCGGCCGCGAGGCGCCGGTGGAGCTCCTCGGCGAGAGCGGGACCGTCGGCGCCGGGCGGATCGACCTCGAAGGCGATCCGGGACTCGGGCCTGCCGGCGAGGAGCGCGGCGGTCCGCCCGGCGTCCTGGGGGTCGGTCGCGCTGACGAGGGTGACGGCGAGGACGGGGGGTGCGGGGTGGTGGGGCTCCATGGACCGCTACTCTATCGATAACAGTTCTCATTAACGACAGGAGCATCCGTGAAGGTCCGCAACTCCCTCAGGTCGATGAAGGCGCAGCCCGGCTCGCAGGTGGTCCGCCGCCGGGGCCGCGTCTTCGTGATCAACAAGCTGAACCCGCGCTTCAAGGCCCGTCAGGGCTGAGTGCCGACGGGAGGGTGCGAGCCCTCCCGTCGCGCACGGCCTCAGTGCTCGTCGTAGTGGCCGGCGTGAGCGGCGTGCTTGTGGCCGTCGTGGACGAAGTCCACGTGGTCGTCGTGCTGCACGGTCTCGTGGCCGCAGGCGTCGCCGTGCTCGTGGTCGGCGGTCGAGTGCTCGGCCTCCGACTCGTGCTCATCGTAGTGGTCGCCGTGCAGGGCGTGGTGGTGCGTGCCGTGGACGTAGTCGACGTGGTCCTCGTGCTGCACGGCCGGATGGCCGCAGCCCTCGCCGTGCTCGTGCTCGGTGACGGGGTGCTCGGCGTGGAGATCGGTGGTGCTCATGGTGCTGCCTTTCCGGATGCGGGGGCCGCGGACGCGACGGGCTCCAGTCGACCAGATCCATAAACGCATTGCAATGGATGCGCCTAATCGAGAGCGATCATCGTTCCCGACAAGGACGGAGGTCACCCCTCCAGGGCGTGCCGGACAGCGTCGTCGACGATGTGCGTGACGTGGGTGTCGGCGACGGAGTAGTGCGCCTCGCGGCCCACGCGCTCGACCGCGACCAGCCCGGCGGTGCGGAGCATCCGCAGGTGCTGCGAGACCAGCGGCTGCGAGAGCCCGGTCACCTCGGCCAGCCGCCCGACCGTCGACGTCTCCTCGGCGAGGGCCCGGAGCAGGCGCAGCCGGGAGGAGGAGGACAGCACCTTGAAGAGCTCGGCGGCGGGTTCGAGGTCCTCGGTCATCTGCTCATGTAAGCAGAGGTGCATGCGCCGTGTCCGCGCGGCGCCCCGCGCGCCTCCGGCTACCCTCGGTGCGATGGACGAGGACAGGTACGGGCAGGACGTGCTCGCCGGCGACTGGCGCGCCCGCGGCAGGGTCGAGGTGGCGGTGGTCGAGGCCGAGCGCGATCTGGTGGTCGAGGAGGTCGCCTCCGGCTTCGTGGGTGCCGTGCTCGGCGTGGAGCTGCGGATGGTGCGGCTGGAGGACCGGTTCGGCAAGGTCCGCGTGTTCCCGCTGGGGCCCGGGTTCCTCCTCGAGGGGAAGCCCGTGTCGCTGAAGGCGCCCGGGCTGAAGCGCGACGCCGGCCTCGGTCGCGCGCGCTCCGCCTCCGGCTCCTTCCACGTCGCCGACGCGAAGGCGCGGGTCGCCCTGCCCAGCCGCATCTACGTCGAGGGACGGCACGACGCCGAGCTGGTCGAGAAGGTCTGGGGCCACGACCTGCGGGTCGAGGGCGTCGTCGTCGAGTACATCGAGGGCGTCGACAACCTCGACGAGCTGGTGCGCGAGTTCCGGCCCGGTCCGGGGCGCCGCATCGGCGTGCTCGTCGACCACCTGGTGCGCGGCTCGAAGGAGTCGCGGATCGCCGAGCAGGTCGCCGCCGGTCCGCACGGCGCCCACGTCCTCGTCGTCGGCCACCCCTACATCGACGTCTGGCAGGCCGTGAAGCCCGGCCGGATCGGCCTGGAGCGCTGGCCCGAGATCCCTCGCGGAACCGAGTGGAAGCACGGGATCTGCGAGGCGCTCGGCTGGCCGCACGAGGAGCAGGCCGACATCGCGCGCGCCTGGCAGCGCATCCTCGGCCGGGTGCGCACCTTCCAGGACCTGGAGCCGGCGCTGCTGGGCCGGGTCGAGCAGCTCATCGACTTCGTGACGGAGCCCGCATGACCCGGCACGCGGGCCTCGGCCTCGCCCTCGACGCCGTGCTCGTCCTGGTCTTCGTGCTGATCGGCCGCGGGAGCCACGACGAGGGGTCGGCGCTGATCGGCCTGCTCACCACGCTCTGGCCGTTCCTGGCGGCGCTCCTGCTCGGCTGGGTCGTCACGCGCTCGTGGCGCTCCCCGGACCGGATCGTGCCCGCCGGGCTCGTCGTCTGGGCGGTGACCGTCGCGGGCGGGATGCTCCTGCGGATCGCCTCCGGGCAGGGCGTGCAGTGGAGCTTCGTGATCGTGACGGCCGTCGTGCTGGCCGTGTTCCTCCTCGGCCGCCGCGCTCTGACGCGGCTGATCGCCCGCCGGCGCTAGGCGGACCGGCGGCTCAGCCCACCCGCACCCCGAAGTGCTCCGCGAACAGCGGCAGCAGCAGGCTGAGCTGCAGCTCGGAGAGGGTGGCGCCGCGGAGGCCGTCCAGCCCGGTGAGCACGTGCAGCTCGGCGCCGCGCAGATCGAGGTGCTCGATCCGGGCCCGGGAGAGATCGAGGGAGCGGACGTCGCAGTCGACCAGGCGCAGCCGCGTGCCGGTCGCACCCGCCAGGTCGAGCTCGTCGATCGTGCAGCGCTCGACCAGCACGTCGCGCACCGCGGCTCCGCGGAGGTTCAGGTAGCCGAGCTTGCAGTCGGCCACGCGCACCTGCTCCCAGGTGCTCTCGTAGAGCTCGGCCGAGCCCAGCCGCGAGGCGAGCAGCTCGACGGATCGGAGCCGGCTCCGCGGCGCCGAGAGCCCGGGGACGTCCAGCCGCTCGAGCCGCGACTCCGCGATCGACGCGGCCCGCAGCTGGGCGCCGTCCAGGACCACTCCCTCCAGCGCGCACTCGCTGAAGGAGGCCGCGGTGAGATCGGCGCCGGTGAGGTCGGTGCCGGCGAAGCGCAGCCCTTCGGCGTGCTCCCGGGCGCCCGTGTCCCCGGCGTACCCCTCGGCGAGGCCGTCGAGGAGGAGGGGGTCGAGCCGGGGAGGAGCGGTCGCGTCGCGCACGCGGCGAGCCTAGTGCTGGCACCATGGCGGCATGCCCCGCCTGCTCGCTGTGTGCCGCGTCGCCCGCCTCCTGCCCGACTCCGGCACGGTCGGCGTGACCGCGATCGACAAGCGGCCGGTCGAGGGTCCCATCGGAGTGCGCGACTTGGGCCTCTACGGCGACGTGCAGGCCGATCGCGCGCACCACGGCGGCCTCGACAAGGCGCTCTACGCCTACTCCGACGAGGACGCGGTCTGGTGGGCGGAGCGCCTGGGGCGGCCGGTGGCCGCGGGGGTGTTCGGCGAGAACCTGCGGATCGCGGGCCTCGACGTGAGCGGAGCCGTGATCGGCGAGCGCTGGCGGATCGGCGAGGCGGTCGAGGTCGAGGTGACGATGCCGCGGACGCCGTGCGCGACGTTCCAACGGGCCCTCGGAGAGCCCCAGTGGGTGAAGCGCTTCGCCGACGAGGGGCGCACCGGCGCGTACCTGCGGGTGCTGCACCGCGGATCGGTGGAGGCGGGCGACGCCGTCGAGGTGCTGAGCCGGCCCGGGCACGGCGTCCCGGTCGACCGCTGGTACCGCGAGCACAGCCCGGCGGACGCGCAGGCGCTCCTCGAAGCGGAGGAGGCGGGTGCGCTCCGGCCGGCTCCGGCGCTGCGGGCGTCGATCGAGCGGGCGCTCGCCTGACCCGGTCTACTCCCCGCGCGCCTCGCGCTTGAGGCGGCGCTTGACCGCTCGCTCCGTCAGCACCGTCAGGTAGTCCTGCACGGGCCGGTCCTGCAGGTCCGCGAGCTCCTCGCGCACGAGCGGCGCGACCTGCTCCTCGGAGTGGTCGGGGAACTTCTTGCGCACGTTCGCGGTCACGTCGCGCACCACCTGGTCGAGATCGAAGTCGGTCGTCATGCGGAGATCCTGGCCCCTCCAGGTGAACAGGAGGGGCGCGGAGCCCACGGCCCCGCGCCCCTCCTCCGTGCCGATGGTCAGCTCGCGGCGACGGCGATCTCGTTCGGCGTGACGTCGAGCTCGCCCGTGGCGACGACCTCTCCCGTGGTGAGGTCGACGGCGTGGATGCTGTCGGCGGCCGGGTCGGTCACGTAGGCGATGTCCCCGGCGACCGTGATCGCGGGGTGCGGGTCCTGCCACTCGACCGGGCTCTCCCACGCGTCGACGACGGGGTAGGAGGCGGTCAGCTCGCCGGTCTCGGGGTCGAGGACGTGGATCGCGCCGTCCGAGGCGATCATGTACGCCAGGTCGTCGGGGCCGCGGGCGACGCCGCGGAAGGTGTACTCGACGCCCTCGGGCAGGTCGACGACGTCGAGGGTCTTCGCCTCGGTGTCGATCAGCGCCACGCGGTGCAGGAGGTAGCCCTCGGCGTCGCGGTCGTCCTTGTAGTCGCCGACGATGATCGGGCTGGTCTCGCTGACCCAGGCGTTGCCCATGCGGCCGTACGGCTGGTCCGGAGCCTCGAGCTTCGTGATCTCGCCGCCGTCGTAGACCAGGGCGCCGTTCTCGCAGCCGAAGACGACGACCTCGTTCTCGGCCGTGCCCTCTCCGTGGACTCCGGGGCACTGGTCGTTCGTGGCCGTCACGGCGCCGGAGGCGTCGCGCACCTCGATGCCGGTGCGCCCGTCGGCGTCACCGACCGTGGTGAGGAAGGTGCCGTCCTCGAGGACGATCGAGACGCCGTGGTGCGCCTCGACGCCCGGGATGGTCTCGGTCTCGGGCATCCCGTCCGAGGACGCCAGGTCGGCGGTCTCGAGGACGGTCGTGTCGCTCGTGCCGTCGGCGTAGAGGACGGTCTTCCCGGCGTGCCGGACGACGTGGCCCGGGGTGTCCGCGGGGAAGACGATGTCCGTCAGCTCCGGCTCGCCGCTGGTGCCGGCGGCGGTGTCGAGGAGCTGGAACCCCTCGCTCATGGTGACTATGACGTGGCGGTCGTCGCCGGCGGGGTTGAGGCGGGTGAACTCCTCGGAGTCCAGGTCCGCGACGGTCTCGAGGGTCTCGCCGTCGAGGACGAGGATGCCGCCCTCGTAGGCGACGGCGACGCGGGCGCCGGCGGCCGCCGCGGCCTCGGTGGCCGGCGCGGTGGACGCGGAGGACTCGGCGGCCGGGGTCGAGCTCGACGAGCAGGCCGCGAGGACCGTGATCGAGCAGGCGGCGATCAGGCCGAGGCCCGCCCGCCGGACGTGGGGATTCTGCATGGGTGCTTCTTCTTCCTGGTGGTGGATCGGAGGGCTCACGGGGAGAGCCCGGTGGCGATGCGCTGCGTGTTGACGCGCATCATGGCGAGGTAGTCGGGAGCGCCGCCCTCGGGCCCCGTCAGGGACTCCGTGAACAGCTCGACCACCTCCACGCGGATGTCGGCCTCGCTCGCGAGCGCCTGGACCAGGCGGTCGGGAGACGAGGACTCCGCGAAGATCGTGGGGACGCCGGTCTGCTCGACCGCGTCGACGAGATCGGCGAGGTCGGAGGCGGACGGCGCCGCGAGGGTCGTGCCTCCCGGGATGACGGCGCCGACGACGTCGAAGTCGAAGCGGTCGGCGAGGTACCCGAAGACGTGGTGGTTGGTGACGAGGGCGCGGCGCTCGGCGGGGATCGCGGCGAACGCCGCGGCCATCTCGGAGTCGAGCCGCTCGAGCTCGGCGCGGTAGCCGGCCGTCCGGTCCCGGACGGCGGCCGGATCGACGCCGTCGAGCGCGGCGAGCACGGGCCCGAGGGAGTCGACGACGTCGATCATCCGGCCGGGGTCCGTCCAGAAGTGCGAGTCCGGGCTCCCCTCCGCGTCGCCCTCGCTGTAGTCGAGGACGTCGACGGCGTCGCCGGCGACGAACGCGGGGACGTCCTCACCGGAGGCCTCGTCGAGGTGCTGCTGCAGGCCCTCTTCGAGTCCGAGCCCGTTCGAGACGACGAGGTCGGCGGAGCGCAGGCGCGCCGCCTCCTGCGCCGAGATCTCGAAGGAGTGCGGGTCGGCGTCGGGCTTCATCAGCGTGACGACCTGCGCCTCGTCGCCGACGAGCTCGCCCACGACGTCGCCGAGGATGTTGGTGGAGACGATGACGAGGGGCCTCTCGTCCTCCTCCGCGGACGTGCAGCCCGACAGGAGCAGGACCGCCGCGGCGGACGCGAGGGCCCAGCGGCGCCTCATCGGCCCGTCTCCGCCGTGAAGGCCGGCTCGGTGGCGGTCTCGAAGGTGCGGGCGAGGCGCGCGCCGTCCGCGTAGTCGATCTCGTGCAGCTTCCGCTCGGCGGGTGCGCTGAGGTAGGCCCGCTGCTGGTCGGCGATCAGGACGGGCCGCGAGCCGTCCGCGGTCGTGTCGGCGACGAGGGGCGCGGTCTCGGCGAGGACCGCGCCGTCGGAGCCGTCGAGCACCAGCACGCGGCCGTCGGCGGCGAGGGCGAGGACGGTCTCGTCCGCGTCGTCCACCGCGGTGACCTGCGCCAGCGGGGCGGGAGAGGGGAGGAGGCTCCAGGAGCGCTCCCGGGTGTCGAGGAGCCAGATGCCCGCGTCCCCGGCGAGGCCGGCGACCGTGGGGCGGCCCTCGCGGTTGTCGAAGGAGGCGGCGGGTGGCGCGGTGGTGCCGGCGGGGTAGGGGATCCGCTCGACGATGAGCTCCTCGTCCTCGATCGACGCCAGGAGTGCGCCGTCGGAGCAGCCGATGACGGCGCCGACGCGGGTGGTGATCGTCCCGGCGGGGTCGGGGCAGGCCTCGCGGAGGCCCGTCGGCTCGCCGTCCGAGTCGTAGCCGGCGACGGCCGCTCCGGATCCGGACCCCTCGGTCACCAGTGCGGACGAGCCGACGGGCACGACCATCCCGGGTCCGGGCTCGACGTCCTTCCGGAACCGCTCGACGATCGCGCCCTTCGACAGCGCCTCGGTGTCGAGGAGGACCGCCTCGCCGGAGTCGGGGAAGAAGAGTCCGGTTCCGCCGGTGGTCGAGAGGTTCGTCGTGGCGACGACGGCCGTCCCGGAGCCCTCGACCGTGCCGATCAGGCGGGGGTCCGCGCGGTAGTAGTGGAAGTGGTCGACGTGGTCCCAGGTCCACACGCCGCTGTCGACGATCTCGACGCCCGCATCGGTCTGGGCGAAGAGGTAGCGGCCGTCGGTCGTCATCGCGCTCGGTGCGCCGATGGTGCCGAGGCCGGTGACCGTCTCGTCGAGGAGGTCGAGGTGCGACACGGCGCCCGACGGGTCGATCGTCGTCAGCCCCAGGCGCGGCTCGGCGAGCTCGGCGGCGTTCGCGACGGCGCCGTGGCCGGAGCCCGTGTCGTCCGCGGCCGGCGCGGAGGCATCGGTCGAGCAGGCGGCCAGGCCCAGCGCGAGAGCGCCCAGGAGGACGGTGGAGGCGGTGGTTCGGGAGTGCACGGAGTCCTTTCGAGGGTGAGCGGGGGAGGGGCGGTGCCGGCAGGGCCTCATGCGGCGACCGGCTGAGGGCCCGACCGGGACGCGAGGGCCGACGCGGCCGAGCGGACCGCCCAGGACACCGCGGCGACCGCGATGGCCGTGCCGGCGACCGAGGCGCCCGCGGCCGTGGCCGCGTGCCAGGAGACGAGCAGGCCGACGAGCACGGAGGCCGCGCCGAGGATCGACGCGAGCAGCATCCGGGTCGGGATGCGGGTGGTCCAGTGCCCGGCGGCCACCGCGGGAGCCAGAAGGAGCCCGACGACGAGGAGCGAGCCGACCGCCTGGTAGGAGGCGACGACGGCGAGGGTCACCAGGCCGACCAGCGCGGCCTGAGCCGAGCGCGGACCGAGCCCGAGCACCGCGGCGATGCGCGGATCCAGCGCCAGGGCGACGAGCGGGCGGTGGAAGGCCGCCGCGACGAGGAGGCCGGCTCCGGCGGCGGCGGCGAGCACCCCGATGTCGACGGGGGTGATCGCGAGGATGTCGCCGAAGAGGATCGAGGTCGCGTCCGTGGCGAAGCTGCCCGAGTGCGAGATCACGATGACCCCCAGCGCCAGCATGGCGACGAAGAGCAGGCCGATGCTGGTGTCGTAGGACAGTCGTCCGCGCCGCTGCAGGGCCGCGATGCCGAGGCTCATCAGCACCGCGCTGGCTGCGCCGCCCACGAGGACGGGCGCGCCGAGCACCGTCGCGAGGGCGACGCCGGGGAGCATCCCGTGGGCGAGCGCCTCGCCGAGGAAGGCCATCCCGCGGAGCACCACCCAGGTGCCGACGACGCCGCAGAGGACCGCGACGAGGACGCCGCCGAGGAGGGCGCGCTGGAGGAAGTCGAGAGCGAACGGCTCGAGGATTCCGGCGAGGAGGCTGGGCATGGTGCCCGACCGTACACGATAATGAGAACAGTTATCACTCCTGTACGCTCGTCGGGATGGACGTCTCACCCCTGCCCGAGCCCCCGGTCCGCCTCCGAGGCGCTCACGTCGACTTCGGCTCCCGCCGCGCTCTCACGGGGGTCGATCTCGACGTCGCCGCGCGCTCGCTGACCGTGATCGCCGGGCCGAACGGCGCCGGCAAGTCGACGCTTCTGGAGGTGATCGCGGGAGTGCGTCCACTGACGTCCGGCACGCGGGACGTCACCGGAGCGATCGCCTTCGTGCCGCAGCGGGCGTCGATCCCGGACCTCCTCCCGGTGACGGTGCGCGACGTGGTCGCGGTGGGCACCTGGGGTCGGCTCGGCCGCCTCCGCCGCAGCGACGCGCGCGCGGCGGACGCGATCGCCACCGCGCTCGAGCGGATGGAGATCGCCGCGCTCGCCCGGGAGCCCTTCGCGGTGCTCTCCGGCGGTCAGCGGCAGCGGGCGCTCCTCGCCCAGGGGCTCGCCCGCGGGGCCGGCCTGCTGCTCCTGGACGAGCCCACCACCGGTCTCGATTCAGCGAGTGCGGAGCGGATCCGGTCGGTCCTGCGCGCGGAGGCGGACCGCGGCGCGACCGTGGTCTGCGTCTCGCACGACCCCGCCGTGCTGGCCGACGCGGACCGCGTCGTCGGACTCGTCGACGGGGCCCTCGCTCCAGCGGACCGATCCGTCACCCGCGGCCCGTGAGGCGAGGGCGCACGGGCCGTCCGTGACGGATCGCACCCGAGCGACGGCCCGCGGGCTGGGAGGATGGGGGGATGACCTCGACGCTGCTCGACCGGATGCCGACGCCCGACGCGGACGGGCGCGTCGACGACGACGCGGTCTACCTGGCCTTCACCGAGTGGGCGGAGTCGCGCGGCCTCCCGCTCTACCCGGCGCAGGACGAGTCCATGCTCGAGATCGCCTCCGGCTCCAACCTGATCCTCTCGACGCCCACCGGCACCGGGAAGTCGCTCGTCGCGATCGGCGCGCACGCCGCGGCGCTCGCCTCCGGACGCCGCAGCTTCTACACGGCGCCGATCAAGGCGCTCGTCTCCGAGAAGTTCTTCGCGCTGGTCGACGTCTTCGGCGCCTCCAACGTCGGGATGGTCACCGGCGACTCCTCGGTGAACGCCGACGCGCCGATCATCTGCTGCACGGCCGAGATCCTCGCGAACCTCGCGCTCCGGCACGGCGAGGACACCCCGGTCGACCAGGTCGTGATGGACGAGTTCCACTTCTACGCGGACCCGGCGCGCGGCTGGGCGTGGCAGGTGCCGCTGCTCACCCTCCCGCACGTGCAGTTCGTGCTGATGTCGGCCACCCTCGGCGACGTGACGGCGCTCGCCGCCGACCTCAGCCGCCGTACGGGCCGGGAGACCGCCCGGGTCACCGGCGTGGAGCGCCCGGTGCCGCTGCACTACTTCTACGAGATCGCGCCGATCCACGACTCCATCGAGGAGCTGCTCTCGACGAACCAGTCGCCGGTCTACGTCGTGCACTTCTCGCAGGCGGCCGCTCTCGAGCGTGCGCAGGCGCTCACCAGCGCGAACATCGCCACCCGCGAGCACCGCGACCGCATCGCCGAGGTGATCGGCGGCTTCCGCTTCACCACCGCGTTCGGCAAGACCCTCTCCCGGCTGCTCCGGCTGGGGATCGGCGTGCACCACGCGGGCATGCTGCCGAAGTACCGCCGCCTGGTCGAGCAGCTCGCCCAGCAGGGCATGCTGCGCGTGATCTGCGGCACGGACACCCTCGGCGTCGGCATCAACGTCCCGATCCGCACCGTGCTGCTCACCGCGCTGACCAAGTACGACGGCACCCGGACCCGCCAGCTCTCGGCCCGCGAGTTCCACCAGATCGCCGGCCGCGCCGGTCGCGCGGGGTACGACACCGCCGGGACCGTGGTCGTGCAGGCCCCCGAGCACGAGTCCGAGAACCGGAAGGCTCTCGACAAGATGGGCGACGACCCGAAGAAGCGGAGGAAGTGGGTCGCCAAGCGCGCGCCGCAGGGCTTCGTCAGCTGGGGCGAGCCGAGCTTCCGCAAGCTCGTCGACGCCGAGCCCGAGACGCTGACCTCGCACATGACGATCACGTCGGCGATGCTGCTGAACGTGATCGCCCGCGGCGGCGACGCCTACGCGAACGTGCACGCCCTGATCTTCGACAACCACGAGCCGTGGAAGCGGCAGCTGCAGCTCGCCCGCCGGGCGCTCGGCATCTACCGGACGCTGCGGGAGGCGGGCGTGGTCGAGCAGAGCGTCGGAGCCGACGGCGTGACCCGTATCCGCCTGACCGTCGACCTGCAGCCGAACTTCGCGCTCAACCAGCCGCTCTCGCCGTTCGCGCTGGCCGTGTTCGACGTTCTCGACCCGGAGTCGCCGAGCTTCGCGCTCGACGTGATCTCGGTGCTCGAGGCGACCCTCGACGACCCGCGCCCGATCCTGGGGGCCCAGCAGTTCCAGGCCCGCGGCGAGGCCGTCGCCGCGATGAAGGCCGAGGGGATCGAGTACGAGGAGCGGATGGAGCTGCTCGAGTCCGTCACGCACCCCAAGCCGCTCGAGGAGCTCCTCGAGGCGACCTTCGAGACCTACACCGCGGCGCAGCCGTGGGTGAAGGACTTCGAGCTCTCGCCGAAGTCGGTCGTGCGCGACATGTACGAGCGGGCGATGTCCTTCGGCGAGTACACCGCCTTCTACAAGCTCTCCCGCTCGGAGGGACTGGTGCTGCGCTACCTGTCCGACGCGTTCCGCGCGGCCCGGCAGACCATCCCCGACGAGCTGAAGAACGAGGAGCTGCACGACCTGATCGAGTGGCTGGGCGAGCTCGTGCGCCAGGTCGACTCCTCGCTGGTCGACGAGTGGGAGGAGCTGGTCAATCCGGCGCTCCACGCGGCGGACCAGGCGATCGTGCCGCCCGCTCCGCGCCGCCTCACCGCGAACCACCGCGCCTTCCGCGTGCTGGTGCGCAACGAGATGTTCCGCCGGGTGACCCTCGCCGCCCTCGACGACCACGAGGCGCTCGGCGAGCTCGACGCCGCCGCCGGCTTCGACGCCGACGCGTGGGGCGCCGCGCTGGACGACTACTACGACGAGCACGACAGCATCGGCATCGGGCCCGACGCCCGGGGGCCGAAGATGCTGCTCGTCACGGAGGAGCCGACGCAGTGGCTCGTGCGGCAGATCCTCGACGATCCGGCCGGCGACCACGACTGGGGGATCTCGGCGACCGTCGACCTCGCCGAGTCGGACGAGCAGGGTGCGGCCGTCGTCCGCGTCACCTCGGTCGGCCGCCTGGACTGATCAGCGGCCGCGCTTCTCCCGGCGCTGCATCTCGGCGGCGATGTCCGCCTCGGTGATCTCCTTGCGGGCGGGTCCCCAGATCGACGCGGCCTGGCCGACGACGCCGATCCCGATCCCGATCATCGGCCAGATCGGCCAGAAGTAGCCGTCGGCCCCTGTGCCGACCCAGACGGCGGTCGTGATCGCCGAGACGCTCGCCCATCCGCCGAGCGATCCCAGGAAGTCGCGGCGCCGCTTGACCTCGCGCACAGCGAGCGCGCGCTCGGCGTCCTCGACGCGGGCGGTCTCCACCTCCTCGCCGGAGGCGGCCGCCGGGACGACCTCCGCGGACCGGTCTCGCCGGGCGGACGGATCCGGAGTTCCCCACTCGTTCGTCATGCGGCCAGCCTACGCACGGGCCGTCGGCAGCGGTACGCGGGCTTCAGGCGGCGGTACGCGGGCTCAGGGGGCGGCCGCCTGCTCCGGCTGGCAGTGCGGGCACCACCAGGTGCGGCGCTGCTCGGGGTCGTCGCGGACCTCGTCGCGGACGAGCACAGTCGTGCCGCAGCGCAGGCACGGGCGCCCGGCGCGCCCCGCGACCCAGTGCCGCTCGCCGCGGCGGGTGTCACCGGTGGTGGTCTGGAACATCCCCGGGATCGTGACGGAGGCGCGGAGGCCTCTCGCCGCGGTCGCCACGAGGGCGCGGACGTCGAGGGAGCCGATCGGCCGCCAGGGCCAGACCCCGCGGAGGAAGCAGACCTCGTTGGCCCAGAGGTTGCCGAGACCCGCGAGGCAGCGCTGGTCGAGGAGTGCGGCGACGACGGGCCGGTCCGGGAGGCGGGAGAGGCGCCGGACGGCCTCGTCGGCGTCCCAGTCCGCGCGGAGCGGGTCGGGCCCGAGGTGCCCGACGGCGCGCGGCTCGTCGCGGGTGGCGAGGAGCTCGACGACCGGGAGGTCGATGCCCCACACGGTCGAGTCGTCGTCGAGGCGGAGGCGGACGCGGACGTCCTTCTGCACCGAGCGGGGGACCGCTCGGCCGGGAGCGGTCACGGTCCAGGAGCCCTGCATCCGCAGGTGGGTGTGCAGGGTCGTTCCGCCGGAGAAGCGGGTGAGGAGGTGCTTGCCGTGGGTGTCGTGCTCGAGGATCCTCAGCCCGGCGAGGGAGGTGCCGGCCGCGTCCCCGGAGCGCAGCTCGCCCTCGAGGACGGTGCGACCGTCCGCCGCCCGCCTGAGGCGGGCGGCGAGACGGTGCACACTGTCTCCCTCGGGCATCCCCGAACTCTAGGAGCCGGAGCTCGTCGAGGTCAGGGGTCGCGCGGGATCAGGCGCCGCGGTACGCCTGCTTGTAGACGCGCTCGGTGCCGTCGGGCGCGGTGACCTCGATGGTCGCCGTGCCGGCCTTGATGGGCGTGAAGACGGTCACGGTCTTGACCGTGAACGACTGGCCGGGCTTGACCGTCTTCTTCGTCTTGCTGCCGTACGCCGTCGTGATCTCGATCGAGACCGTCTCGTCGCCGTTGTTCACCGCCGACACCGTCAGCGTCCGCACGACGGCGAGGCGCTTGGTGGAGGCGGTGGTCGCGACGTCGATGACCGTGACGGGCTCGGGCTCCGGGTCCGTCTGGGTCTCGGGCAGGTCGAGGCCGACGACGACCGGGTCGTGGTCGCTGGAGCGGTACGCCGAGGTGTCGTAGAAGATCGTCGCGTTGTAGTCGTAGCGGCTGTACTCCAGTGCCACGGACTCGCCGCTGTTGATGTTCCAGGTGTCGACCCCGGTGACCGTCCTGTCGGCCGCGGGCGAGGCGAAGACGTGGTCCAGCGAGCCGACCGCGCCGTCGAACGAGTACGAGTACTTGCCGTCCTTCGCACCCTGGTCGATGTAGCCGGCGTCGGTGATCACCTTCACCGGGTCCTCCTTCGAGTAGGCGTTGAAGTCGCCCAGCAGGTAGACGAGCTCGGTGGCCTTCTCGGTGCGGAGGCGGTCGGCGAAGGCGACGAGGGCGGTCGCCTGCTTCACGCGCGAGGCGTTCGAGGCGCCCTGGCCGTCGCCCTGGTCGGCGTCGGCGCCGGATCCGGAGCCCTTCGACTTGAAGTGGTTCACGATCGCGACGAACTCGCTGGCGCTGTCGCCGAGGAGGCGGAACTCCTGGGCGAGGGGCTTGCGGGCGTTCGAGAAGTTCACCGTGTCGTTGAGCACGACGGACTCGCCGACCGGCTCGATGACGGCCTTCTTGTAGATGAAGGCGGTGCGGATGACGTCCTCGTCCGCGAGCGCGGGGAGCGCTGCGGGGGAGGGGACGTAGGCCCAGACCTCGGAGCCGGCCGCCGTGTTCAGCGCGGCGGTCAGGGTGGCGAGGGCCTCGTCGCGCGGCTTGCCGAACTTGGCCGAGTTCTCGATCTCCTCGAGCGAGACGACGCCCGCGCCGAGGGTGTTGATCGCGGTCACGATCTTGGCCTGCTGGCGCTCGAGGTCGTCGGCGTTCGCCGCTCCGCGGGCGTCGCAGCCGCTGTTGACCGTGACGGGGTCGCCGTCGCGGTCGGTGTAGAAGGTGCAGCCGGTGATCGAGTCGCCGGTGGTGGAGAAGTAGTTGAGCACGTTGAAGGACGCGATCGAGAGGTCGCCGCCGACGGCCTCGGGCTTCGCGGTCCGGGTGTTCGCGAAGGTCGCGGGCTGCACGTCGCCGGCGTTCTCGACGGTCAGCTGCGTGGTGGGCTGGAAGGCCCAGCCGCCGTTGCGGTAGTCGAGGACGACGGGGCGGGTGAAGGTCGCCGGAGCACCCACGCGGATCGGCGCGGTGGTGGTGAGGTAGGGCAGCGGGATCGCCTTGTTCGCGGCGGCGCCGAGGAAGTTGATCGAGGCGCCGTCGTCGAGGGTGATCGCGCGGGCGGCGTTGTCGGCGACGACGGCCGCGAGCTCCGGCGAGCCGGGGCGGGCGACCTCGGTCGGCGTGAGCAGCGGGGACGTGCCGGCGGCGAGGCCGACCGAGCCGAAGCTGTTCAGGTCGAAGGTGTCGGTGACCGTGTAGGCGCCCTGCGGAGCGATCAGCATGCTCTCGAGCACCTCGCGCTCGGCGGCGGTGCGGGGGAGCGCGACAGCGGCCGGGACCGGCGCTGCGGCGGCGTCGTCGAGCTTCACGACGGTCGCGGCCGAGGTCGGGGTGAGCTCGGTCAGGCCGTTGTACTCGCTCACCTCGCCGGTGATGCGCAGGTGGTCGCCGATCGCGACCGACCCGACGGAGGCGGAGGAGAAGACGAAGACGGCGTCGGAGGCCGTGCGCGAGCTCTCGCCGCCGGTGCCGGGGGTCTGGATGACGTAGCCGTTGTAGCCGCCGGACGGGTAGCGCGCGGTGACGACGCCGGAGGTGGTGACGGTGCTGCCGACGAGCGGCGACGCGTCGCCGGTGCCCTGGATCTCCGCGATGGAGACGGCCGGGATCTCGGCCGGCGGGGTGGTCGGGGGAGTGGTCGGCGGGGTGGTCGTCGGCGGC
Organism: Rathayibacter sp. AY1G1; assembly: GCF_002932095.1. NCBI lineage: Bacteria > Bacillati > Actinomycetota > Actinomycetes > Micrococcales > Microbacteriaceae > Rathayibacter > Rathayibacter sp. AY1G1. The sequence goes on along the minus strand of NZ_PSUZ01000015.1, from coordinate 32,763 downwards.
GTCGTGGGCTCGGGCTCGGATCCTCCGCCCGCGGCCTGCGGGGTCGGTGCGCCGAGCGCGAAGTCGGCCGAGTTGACGTCGGTGTCGCCGGTGGCGGTGTCTGCGCGGGCGATCGTCTGGGTGAGCGAGGGGACCGTGGCGACGGACGACTCGAAGGTGTTCGAGGTGCCGTAGCCGACGAGGTCGATCACCGCGTCCGGCTGGGCGGCGGCGCCGGTGGGCGGCGCCACGAGCGCCGAGGTCCCGTCGACGAGGAAGAGGGTGCCGCCCGCGGCGGCCATGTTGAGGCCGTTCGCGCTCTGGTCGGGCGTCGGCAGGGCCGCGCCGTTGGTGCCGTTGCTGGCGCCGGCGAGCAGGAAGTGGCCGCCGGCGGGCACCGAGCCGGTGAGCGGCACGGTCGTGGTGGGGTTCGCGGTGCCGGTCGCCGAGCGGTACTGGATCGAGAGGCCGCCGAGGGCGATCTCGGCGGCGGTGGGGTTGTAGAGCTCCACGTAGCGGTTGCTGAACGCGGCGCCGGCGGAGCCTCCGCGGGCGAAGACCTCGCTGATGACGAGCTCGTCGCCCGAGGGCGCGGCCGCGGCGGAGGTCGCGACCAGCGGAGCGGCCGCCAGGGCCAGTCCGGTCAGGGCCGCCAGGCCGAGCCCGCGCCTCCGGCGGCGGTCGGGCGGAGTGGGAGAGTCGGGCATGGTGGTCCTCTCGATCGCCGCTCGGAAGAGCGGTCGCAGCGTCGTCGCCGCGCGGCGCGGCCGGCGCACCCCCGAAAGGGGCACGCATGGTCACGCTATGCAGTGCGGGTGCCCGGCCTGTGAACCGGACGTTTCATGAACGTAAACTCATCCACCGACATCGGGGCGCGCGGGTGCCGCTCGCGGCGCGTTCGCGGCTTCGCGGGCCACACTCGTCGGATGATCTCCTTCGAGCTGGCCCGTGCCCTGCGCACGGCGGGCGTGCGCTGGACGCCCCGCACCGGTGACCGCTTCCGCATCGAGCGGGAGGGCTTCGACGGCGACGTCTTCACCGTCAGCGACATGACCATCGAGGCGCACGAGTACCCGAGCGGGACCGTCCTCGGCTTCAACGGCACCACGGAATGGGCGCTCGACTCCGTCTCCCTGGAGGACTCGCTCTGGCTGCCGCGGGAGGACCAGCTGCGCGAGCTCCTCCGCGGGACCTTCCGCTCCCTCCGTCGCCTCGCCGAGCCGGAGACGCGGTTCGCCGTCGAGGTCGAGCTCGGCGGCCGGGCGCGGACCTTCGAGGACGCGGCGGCCGAGAACGCCTACGCGGAGGCGCTGCTCGCGCTGGTCAGCTCGGTCGCGGTCGACCTCGACGACGTGGACGAGCTGGACGCGGCCGACGAGCCCGACCGGGCGGCCGAGCGGGCCTGAGGCTCCGTCCGACCCCGACCCTCCGCATCCGGCGGGGCTAGGACGCCGCCTTCTCCGCCGCCGCGGTCTTCTTCGGGGTCCGCTTCTTCGCAGGCGCGTCGGCGCCCTTCTCCGGGTCGGCTCTCTTCGCCGCGGGCTTCTTCTTCGCGGCGGTCGTCGCCGGAGCCTTCGCCGCCGCCTTCTTCGGGGCAGGCTTCTTCGCGGCCTTCTTCTCGGCAGAGGCCTCCTCCGCCGGCGTCCCCTTCGCCCCGCGGCTGCGCTCGACCGAGCGCTTCAGCGCCTCCATCAGGTCGAGCACCTCGCCGCCGCCCTCCTCCTCCGGCGCCTCGCCGAAGGTCGCGGCGGTGTCGAGGGCGTCGCCCTGCTCGATCTTGGCGTCGATCAGCGTGCGCAGCTCCTCCTGGTACGCGTCGTGGAACTTCGCGGCGTCGAAGTCCTCGGAGTAGGAGTCGACCAGGTGCGCCGACATCTCGAGCTCGCGCGCCGCGATCCGAGTGGTGCCCTCCAGCGACGGGAACTCGACCTCCCGCACCTCGTCCGCCCAGAGCAGGGTCTGCAGCATCAGGAGCTTGCCGCGCACGCGCAGCGCGGCGAGGCGGGTCTTCTGCCGCAGCGCGAACTCGACGATCGCGGTGCGGTCCGTCTGCTCGAGGGTGCGGCGCAGCAGGACGTAGGCCTTGGGGGAGGAGGAGTCGGGCTCCAGGATGTAGGCGCGGTCGAACATGATCGGGTCGACCTGCTCGCTGGGCACGAACTGCACGACGTCGATCTCGCGGTCGCGCTCCTCCGGCAGCGCCTTGAGCTCGTCCTTGGACAGGACCACGGTGCGCTCGCCGTCGTCGTAGGCCTTGTCGATGTGGTCGAAGGTGACGACCTCGCCGCAGATCTCGCACTTGCGCTGATACCGGATCCGCCCGCCGTCCTTGTCGTGGACCTGGTGCAGCGGGATGTCGTGGTCCTCGGTCGCGCTGTAGATCTTCACCGGCACGTTGACCAGGCCGAAGGTGATCGCGCCCTTCCAGATGGCTCGCATGCGCCCAGTGAACACCGTGTCCCCCGGCCGCCGGAAGCCCTGTCGGACGCGAGGGAGCCCCCGACCGTCGAAGGGACCCGCCGCAGCTCGACGGTCCGGGGTCCCCTCAGGGCGGAACGACGGAGCCGCCCGGTCGTCGCGGAGCGACGGCCGGACGGCTCCGGGGCGGTGGCGGCTAGCCGCGCTCGGCGCTCCGGCGGCGCAGCGCGGCGAGCAGGAGCCCGCCGACGCCGCCCGCGATCAGCAGTCCGCCGAGGCCCAGCGGCAGGCCGACGTCGGCTCCCGTCGAGGCCAGGGGCGGGCGGCCGCCGGGGTGCGGCGCCACGGCGGTCGGCGTGCTGCTCGGGGTGGGAGCGGCCGTCGGCGCGGTGGTGGGCGCGGTCGTCGGGGCGACGGTCGGCTGCGCGGTCGGAGCGACGGTCGGCTCGGCGGTCGGGGCCACGGTGGGCTCCGGCGTCGGGGTCGGCGTGGTCGGGTCCTTCTCGGCGTCGATCGCGGAGGTGTCCGCGGCGAACGAGGCGGTCACGAAGGCGATGGCCTTCGACGTGATGCCGAGCGCCTCCTGGTTGATGTTGTCGATGTCGTCGGCGGCGGAGTGGTAGTTCGGGTCGTGCGTGATGCCGGCGGTGCCGCCGAACAGCGCGACCTCCTCCTCCGTCTTGACGTCGTCGGCACCGGTGAAGACGCCCGAGGACGGGATGCCGACCGAGATGAAGCCGTCGTAGTCGCTGCGGCCGTCGAACGCGGTGTCGATCCAGGGCTGGTCGATCGAGTCGAAGTAGTCGGTGAACGCCTTCTCGGTCGCGATCGAGCCGGCGGGCACGTCCACGGGGGCCTCGTAGGTGGACTGGTCCGCGTCGTAGACGGAGATCACGTAGTTCGGCGAGGCGACCATGTCGAAGTTCATGTAGGTCGCGATCTTCGAGGCGTCCTCCTCCGTCAGGGAGTTGACGTAGGTGTAGGAGCCGACCAGGCCCACCTCCTCGGCGCCCCACCAGGCGAAGCGGACCGCGTTGGTCGTGTCGCCCGCGGCGGCCAGCTGCACGGCCGTCTCGAGCAGCGTCGCGGACCCGGAGCCGTTGTCGTTGATGCCGGGGCCGGCGGGCACGCTGTCGAGGTGCGCGCCGAGCATGACCACGTTGTCGTGGTCGCCGCCCGGCGTCTCCGTGACGATGTTGAAGGTCTCCACCTCGGTCGTCGTCTGGTCGATGAGGACCGAGACGCTCGCGGGGAGCGACGCCAGCAGCGCCTGCCCCTCGGCCTGCGTGACGCCGACGCCGGGGACGGCGGCCTCGTCCTGTCCGCCGAACGTCCCGTTGAGGGCGTCGCTCGGCGCGTTGTCGTAGATGATGATCGCGGCGGCGCCGGCGGCACCGGCGGCGACCGACTTCTCGAGGAAGCTGCAGGAGCCGCGGCTGACGAGCGCGATCTTCCCGGTGGCGTCGAGGCCGGTCCAGGCGTCCGTGGTGCAGCCGAGCGGATCGACGGGGGCGATGAGCTCGCCGGTCGCGCCGCCCTCGGGCGTCGACGGAGTGAACTCCATCGGCGTGCCGACGGCGCCGGTGCCGGTGGTCAGCGTGAACGCGTCGATCGTCTGCGTCGCGGTGGTGAAGTCCTGGCGCTGCGTCGTGTAGCCGGCGTCCGCGAGGACCTTCTCGACGTACGCGCCGCTCAGCTCGTAGCCCGGAGTGCCGATCGCGCGGGTGCCGCCGTTGGCGTCCGCGATCGCCTGAAGCGCCTCCAGGTGGGTCATGATGCCGTCGACCGTGACGGTGTCGGCGAAGTCGACCGGCTCGACGGCGCTCGCCGTCGGCGCGAAGGCGAAGCCGGCGACGAGGGCGCCCGCTCCGATCATCGCGCTCGAGCCGATCAGCGAGCGGCGTCGGCGGCCGCTCGGGGTGTTCGTGGTGGTTCGCGCCACTGGGGCTCCCTCTCCTCGAGAACGGGCCACCGCGTCGGCGGCCCCGACGCGCACCTCCCGAAGACTGGGAGGGGATCGCGTCCTCTGCGAGGGTATTCACAGGAAACGGTGCGGCCCAGTCCCCCCTGCCAGATTTCATCCGGACGAAACACGGACCGGGCCGGCGGGTCGGTCAGGCCGTCGCCGGGCTCTCGGCCCACTCGCGGAGCATCGCGAGCGTCTCCTCCGGACGGTCGCGGTGGGGGCTGTGACCTGCGCCCGCCACGACCGCGTACCGGATGCGCGGATTCGCGCGCAGCACCAGGGCGGCGAGGGAGGGAGGGAGCAGCGTCTCGACCTGCGGGTCGCCGGCCAGCACGAGGACCGGCGGGCGGAGGCCCGGCAGGTCCGCCAGCAGGTCCCACGGGTCGTTGTCGTCGATCGTCGCGGCGACCGCGGCCGGATCGGCGGCCCGCACCGCGGCGAGCTTCTCGGCCCGGTCCCGCTCGTCCCAGAGCGGCTGCGCGACAGCGAGCTCCTCGGCCGAGACCGCGAGACCGGCGAGCTCGCCCGCGCGGACGGCGGCCCGCTGCTCCGGGGCGAGCCGGAGCACCGGGTCCAGGAGCGCCAGGCGCCCCGCCCAGCCGGAGTCGCGGGCGGCGGCGCGCACCGCGACCGCTCCGCCGAGCGAGTGCCCGACGACGAGGTCGAACGGTCCCCGCGCGAGGGCGTCGTCGGCGTAGGCGTCGTGGCGGGAGGAGCCGCCGCGCGGCCCGTCGCCGTGTCCGCGCAGGTCGGGAGCGGAGACGCTCCAGCCCGCCGCGGTCAGCTCGCGGCTCAGCCGCCACCAGGTGCGGCCCGAACCGCCCAGGCCGTGCAGGAGCAGGACCCTGCCCGCCGTCATCGCCGGAGCCTCAGTCGAAGCGCGGGTCGCGCCCGGTGCGCTCACCGGTCGCGAGCCCGGCGATCGCGGCGAGGTCCTCGTCGTCGAGGGCGAAGCCGAAGACGTCCAGGTTCTCGCGGATCCGCTCCGGCGTCACCGACTTCGGGATCACGACGACGCCGAGCTGCACGTGCCAGCGCAGCACCGCCTGCGCCGGCGAGACGCCGTGCTTCGCGGCGACGCGGGCCAGGGCCGGCTCGTCGAGGAGGCGCCCGCGGGCCAGCGGCGACCACGCCTCGGTGACGATCTCGTGGGCGGCGTCGAAGGTGCGCAGCTCCTCCTGGGGCAGCCGCGGGTGCAGCTCGACCTGGTTGATCGCCGGCACCACTCCCGTCTCGTCGAGCAGGCGCTGCACGTGCTCCTCGGCGAAGTTCGAGACGCCGATCGAGCGGGCCCGCCCCTCGCTCTGCAGGCGCTCGAGGGCGCGGTAGGTGTCGACGTAGCGGTCGCGCGAGGGGATCGGCCAGTGCACGAGGTAGAGGTCGACGTAGTCGGTGCCGAGCAGCTCGAGGCTCCGGTCGAAGGCGGCGAGCGTCTCGTCGAAGCCGTGGTCGTCGTTCCAGACCTTGGTCGTCACGAAGACCTGCTCGCGGGGGAGGCCGCTCGCGCGGATCCCCTCGCCGACTCCGCGCTCGTTGCCGTAGAGGGTGGCGGTGTCGACGTGCCGGTAGCCGGCCTCCAGGGCGACGGCGACCGTGCGGGCCGCCTCCTCGTCGCCGATCTTGTAGACGCCGAGCCCGAGCTGGGGGATCGCGCGGCCGTCGTTGAGGGGGATCAGGGGGACGCTCATGCCTCCCATGCTGGCACGCGCCTCAGACGCTCCAGTCGAGCTCGCCGTGTGGTCCCACGTGCACGTCGTCCTCGATCAGCGCCGCGAGACCGGCCACCCCGAAGAGGAGGCGCCGCTCGGCGCGCTCCGCGTCGCTGCGCTCGTCGATGCCGCGCGCGGCGAAGTGCACGTCGTGGCCCGCCTGCAGGCCCTCGACGCCGAGCCGGCCGCGGAGCGCGCGCACGGGGCGCCGGCCGATGCCGAGTCCGCGCCAGAGGGAGCCCGTCTCGAGGACCACCGCCGTCTCGGAGGCGACGACCCCGTGCTGCTCGCGGTGCGCGGTGAGCTGCCACCCGTAGCCGAGGTGGTGCAGGCGGGTCGAGTGCGGGCCGCGCCAGGCGTGCGAGGACTCCTCGCGGCGGAAGTAGACGGGACTCGGGCGGAAGGACCCCTGCCAGAGAGCGGCGGCGAGCTCCGTGCACCACTCCGGGGTCTCCGGATCGGACCAGGGGTCGAGGAGGTCGGTCCGGGCGGCGGCGCGCCGGTGCTCGCGCACCAGCTCCTCCGCGTCCTCCCGCAGTCCCATGCCGTCCCCTCGTCGTCGTGGGCCTTCACCCTAGGGTGTCCGACAGGCGCCGGACAACCGGGGTGGCGGCCTAGGAGGGCAGCGTGACCGGCTCGGTGTCGGGCAGCGGGCTGGCGTCGCGCCCGCGGAGATCCGGGTGGTACCGGCGGCCGAGCAGGGGCACCAGGAAGCCGACCAGGGCGAAGGCAGCGGCGACGACGATGGCGGCGGTCGGCCCGGCCTGGTCGATCTGCACGCCGGCGATCGCGGAGCCCAGCGCCGCGCCGATCAGCTGACCGGTGCCGACCCAGCCGTAGGCCTCCGCCGTGTCCGAGAAGCGCACGCTCGAGGCGGTGATCGCGAACAGAGCCGCGAGAGCGGGGGCGATGCCGATGCCGGCGAGGAACAGCGTGACGCACAGCCACCAGAAGTCGGTCGAGACCGCCGCCAGACCCATGCCGACCGTGACGATCAGCATCCGCCGCGCGGTCGCCCACCGGCTGATCGGGATGTGGCCGAGGGCGAGGCCGCCGACCAGGGAGCCCGCCGCGAACACGGCGAGCACGACGCCCGACTCGACTCCGCCCTCGCCGAACACCGCGACGACGCCCGCCTCGACCGCCGAGCAGGCGCCGATCAGGAGGAAGCCGACGACCGTGGCCAGCAGCACCGGGGGCTTCGTGAGCACCACGCCGAGGCGGCGCTTCGAGCGCGGGATGCGGACGCGGCCCACCTCGGGCGAGGCGATGAACCAGATCCCGCCGCCGATCAGGAACGCGGCGGCGGTCAGGATGCCCGCGACCGTCGACACCTGGATCGACACGAGCGTCGCCAGCACCGGGCCGAGCACCCAGATGATCTCCTGCGCGGAGGCGTCGAGCGAGAAGAGCGGGGTCAGCTGCGAGCTGGTGACCATCTTGGGGTAGATGGTCCGCACGGCCGGCTGCACCGGCGGCATGCTCAGGCCGGCGACGAACCCGATCACGACGAACTGCCACACCTCGAGCGGGAGCACGGCCATCGCGATGATCGCGCCCGCGCAGACCACGAGGGTGATCGTCAGCACGCGGCGCATCCCGAGCCGCCCCATCAGGCGGCTGGTCAGCGGCCCGGCGATGGCCTGCCCGATCGACATCGAGCCGAGCACCAGGCCGGCGGCGGCGTAGGAGTGGTGCACCCGCTCCACGTGCAGGAGGAACGCCAGCGAGAGCATCCCGAACGGGAAGCGCGCGGTCAGCTGCGCGAGGATGATGCGCCCCACCCCGGGGGTCTTCAGGAGATCGGTGTAGCTGCCCACCGGACGACACTAGCGCTCCGGAGGGGACTGCGGTTCGTCGAGGGAGACCGCTGCCCGAGGGTCCCTCGACGGGTCGCGGTTCCCTCGGCGGAGGGGCGCGTCAGCCGGCCAGCACCTTGCGGATCCGCTGCAGCGACACGCTCTCGGCGGTGCCGAGCGACTGCGCGAAGAAGCTCACCCGCAGCTCCTCGATCATCCAGCGGGCGCGCGCGATCCGCTCCGGGGCGTGCGCGGGCAGCGGCACGACGCCGCCTGCCGAGCGGTAGAGCTCCTGGGCCGCCTGCACCTCGTTCAGCCAGACGCGGTCGCGCCCGACGTTCTCGGCGATCTTTCCGAAGCGCTCGGTGATCCCGCCGAGGTAGCGCGGGAGGTGCCGCAGCCGCTCCACTCCGGTCGCCGAGACGAAGCCCGGGTAGACCAGGCCCGAGAGCTGCTCCCGCGCATCCGTGAGGGCGGGCAGGAGCGCCATGCTCGTCGAGGCCTTGAGCGCCTTCTCGACGCCCCGGGCGGTGGTGAGGATCGTCGTGACCGTCTTCACGGTCTCGAACATCGCGTCCATGACGCTCGCCGAGACCCGGTCGCGCACGGCGTCGAACTCGGCGCGGAGGAAGAGCATCCCGTCGGGCTTCATCCGCCAGAGGACCGCGTCGACGCAGGCGAGCAGGCAGTCGGTGAAGAGCGCGGTCGTGTTCTGGTACGGGCTCTGCGCGAGCACGAGCTTCTCGTTCGAGGTGAGGTGCTGCTGCACGTAGGCGACGGGGCTCGGCGTCGCGAGCAGGAGGAGGCGGCGCACGCCGCGCGGGTGCTCGCGCGCCTGGTCCTCGGCCGTGGCGAGCAGGCGGACCGAGACCGAGTCGCCGTCGTCGATCAGGGCGGGGTAGGCGCGGATGGTGTTCCCGCCCTGCCGGGTGTCGGTGACGCGGGGCAGCTCCGGCATGTCCCAGGTCTTCAGGCCCCGGCGCTCGAGCGCGTCGGGGACCCGGGCCTCGACCACGCGGGCGACCTCGTCGCGGACCCGGCCGCGCAGGCGCTCGGCCAGCGGGGCGAGCTCCTTGCCGGCGGCGACCGTGCGCCCCCGCTCGTCGGCGACGGCGAAGGTGACCCGCAGGTGCGAGGGGATGCGCTCGAGGTCGAAGTCCTCGGGCTGCACCACCACGCCGGCCTCGCGGCGGATCGCTCCGGCCAGGGTCGCCGCGAACGACTCCGTCGGCGGGTTCGGCACGTCGTGCGGCAGGGACGCGGTGAGCTTGCGCGCCCAGTCGTTCGCGGGCACCACGTTCCGGCGCAGGTGCTTGGGCAGCGCCTTGATCATCGCGGTGACCAGCTCGGCCCGGAGTCCCGGCACCAGCCAGTCGAAGCCGAGGGGCGTCACGCGGGGCAGGAGCGCGAGCGGCACGTGCACCGTCACTCCGTCCTCCTCCGTCCCCGGCTCGAACCGGTACGAGAGGCGGAAGCGCTGGTCGGCCTGGCGCCACTGCGTGGGGAACGCGGTCTCGTCGATCTGCTCCGCGTCCTCGGGGAGGAGCGTCTCCTGCGTCATCGTCAGCAGGTCGGGCTCGTCGTGCTGGGTCGTCCGCCACCAGGAGTCGAACGAGCGCACCGAGGTGATGTCGCGGGGGAGCCGGCGGTCGTAGAAGTCGAACACGGCCTCGTCGTCGACGAGCAGGTCGCGACGGCGCGTGCGCTCCTCCAGCCGCTCGAGCTCGGCCCGCAGGGCCCGGTTCTTGCGGTCGAAGGCGTGGCGCGACTCCCACTCGCCCTCGACGAGGGCGTGCCGGATGAACAGCTCGCGGGCGTACGAGGCGTCGATCCGCGAGAACTGGACGCGGCGGCGGGCGATGATCGGCACGCCGTAGAGCGTGACCTTCTCGTAGGCGACGGCCGCGCCCTGCGACTTCTCCCAGTGCGGCTCGCTGAACTGCCGCTTGACGAGGTCGCCCGCGATCGCCTCGGCCCAGGCCGGATCGATCGCGGCGTTCGAGCGGGCGAAGAGGCGGCTGGTCTCGACCAGCTCGGCGCTCATCACCGCGTCGGGGAGCTTCTTGGCCAGGGCGCTGCCGGGGAAGATCGAGAACTTCGCGTTGCGGGCGCCGATGTACTGCACGTTCTGGCGCTCGCGGCTCTTCGCCGCGCGCTGCGCCTGCTGCGAGGTGGTGTCCTTGATGCCCAGGTGCGAGAGCAGGCCGGCCAGGAGGCTCCGGTGGATCCCGTCGGGGTCGACCTTCGGCTCGCCCAGCTCGAGCTTGAGGGGGCGCGCGAGCTGGCGCAGCTGGCGGAACACGTCCTGCCACTCGCGCACGCGCAGGTAGTTGAGGTACTCGGCCTTGCACAGGCGCCGGAAGGCGCTGGAGGAGAGCTCCTCCTGCTTCTCCTCCACGTAGTTCCAGAGGTTCAGCAGGGTGAGGAAGTCGCTGGTGGGATCGACGAAGCGCGCGTGCTGCTGGTCGGCCTGCGCGCGGCGCTCGAGAGGGCGCTCGCGGACGTCCTGGATCGTGAGGCCCGCGACGATCGCCATCACCTCGCGGCTGACGCCGTGGCGGCGCGACTCGATCACCATCCGGCCGAAGCGCGGATCGATGGGGAGCCGCGCGAGGTCGCGCCCGATGCGCGTGAGCTGCGGCGCGGCCTCCGCCCCCTTGCGCGGGACGCCGCTCGAGTGCGCGCTCGGCGGCGTGCCGCGCACCGGAGCGGCGTCTCGCGGCGCGGCGGAGGCGGAGCCGGGGACGCGGAGGGCGCCGAGCTCCGTGAGCAGGTCGAGGCCGTCCTTGATGCCGCGGGAGTCGGGCGGAGTGAGGAACGGGAACGAGGCGATGTCGCCCAGTCCGAGCGAGATCATCTGCAGGATGACCGCGGCCAGGCCCGTGCGCAGGATCTCGGGATCGGTGTACTCGGGGCGGCGGAGGTAGTCCTCCTCGGAGTAGAGGCGGATCGCGATGCCCGCGCTGGTGCGGCCCGAGCGGCCGGAGCGCTGGTTCGCGGAGGCCTGCGACACCGCCTCGATCGGCAGCCGCTGCACCTTCGAGCGCGCGCTGTAGCGCGAGATGCGGGCCGTGCCGCCGTCGATCACGTAGCGGATCCCGGGGACGGTGAGGCTCGTCTCCGCCACGTTGGTCGCGAGCACGACGCGGCGGCGGACGCCGGGGGTGCGCCCCTTCTCGAAGACGCGGTGCTGATCGGCCGGCGACAAGCGCCCGTAGAGGGGGAGCACCTCGGTGCCCGGCAGGTTCCGACCGCGGATGGCGTCCTCGGCGTCGCGGATCTCGTTCTCGCCCGAGAGGAACACCAGGACGTCGCCCGGATCCTCGCGCGCCAGCTCGGCCAGGGCGTCGGCGATGCCGGTCATCAGGTCGCGGCTGCCGCTCGTCGCGTCGGGGACGTCGGTGTCGTCGTCCTCCTCCGGCTCCTCGGCGACCAGCGGGCGGTAGCGGATCTCGACCGGGTAGGTGCGGCCGGAGACCTCGATGATCGGCGCGGGCTCGCCGGCGGCGTCGGCGAAGTGGGCCGCGAAGCTCTGCGGGTCGATCGTCGCCGAGGTGATGATCACCTTCAGGTCGGGGCGCTGCGGCAGCAGGCGGTGCAGGTAGCCCAGGAGGAAGTCGATGTTGAGGCTGCGCTCGTGCGCCTCGTCGATGATGATCGTGTCGTACCGGCTGAGCATCCGGTCGTGGTTCATCTCGTTGAGCAGGATGCCGTCGGTCATCAGCTTGATCCGCGTCGAGGCGGACGCCTTGTCGGTGAACCGGACCTGGTAGCCGACCAGCCCGCCGACCTCGTCGTCGAGCTCCTCCGCGATGCGCTCGGCGATGGTGCGCGCGGCGATGCGCCGGGGCTGCGTGTGCGCGATGCTCTCGCGGCCGAGCTCCAGGCAGATCTTCGGCAGCTGGGTCGTCTTGCCCGATCCGGTCGCGCCGGCGACGATGACCACCTGGTGGTCGCGGATCGCGGCGGCGATGTCCTCGCGCCGCGCCGACACGGGGAGTTCGGGCGGGTAGCGGATGCTGAGCACGTCTGACATGAGCCCTCCATCCTACGCCGCGTGCGACAATGCCCTGTCTCGTGAAACATCGCGGGCCACCCTGCCCGGTCGGGCGCTCCGGCGCCGGTCGACCGCGGCGCACGATCCCGTGGAGCACCCCGATGAATCCGCAGTCCCTGCTGGTCGTGCTGAACATCGTGCTGCTGCTCTTCGCGATCCGGGGCGTGCTGTCGAACCCGAGGCTCTCGAAGGTCGCGAAGGTCTCCTGGGTGGCGTTCATCGTGATCGCGCCGTTCATCGGCAGCCTCGCCTACCTGGCGGTGGGCCGTCGCGGCGGGAGCGGCGGAAGCGGCACGGTCGTGCGCGGCACGGAGCGGCCGTCGGGCTGGTTCTTCGAGCGCTGAGCGGTCGGGTGGCCCTACGGCGGGGGAGACCCGCGGACGTCGGCGCCCCGCGGACCTCCTGACCCTCCGTCCCGCGGCAACCCCCTGACCGCAGGCTCCGCCCGCGTCTAGCGTGGAGCGCATGGCCGATCGTCTGCGCTCCAGTGTCAGCCCCTACCTCCGCTCGCACGCGGACAATCCGGTCGACTGGTTCCCCTGGGGCGAGGAGGCGTTCGCCGAGGCGGTGCGCCGCGACGTCCCGGTGATGGTGTCGATCGGCTACTCCACCTGCCACTGGTGCCACGTGATGGCGCGGGAGTCGTTCTCGGATCCGGTGCTCGCCGCTCGGATGAACGCGGACTTCGTCGCGGTGAAGGTCGACCGCGAGGAGCACCCGGACGTCGACACGGCCTACCTGACGGCCGCGAGCGCGTTCACCCGGCAGCTCGGCTGGCCGCTGACGGCCTTCGCCACCCCCGCCGGCGAGACCTTCTTCGCCGGCACCTACTTCCCGCCGCGCGCCGTCGGTGGCGTGCCCGCCTTCTCCGACGTCCTCGACGCGGTCTCGGAGGCGTGGCGGCTGCGGCGCGACGAGGTGCAGGCGACGGCGGGCGGCCTCGCCGCGGCCCTGCGCGAGGCGACCGCGGCGCTGCCCGCCGATGCCGCACTGCCCGGCGACGCCGAGCTCGACGGCGCCGTCCGCGCACTCGCGGACGAGGAGGACCGGGTGCACGGCGGCTTCGGCGGCGCCCCGAAGTTCCCGGTGGCCCCCGTGCTCGGGTTCCTGGCCTCGCGGCCCTCGGGAGCGGCGCTCGCCGAGCGCACGCTGCTCGCGCTGGCCGCGTCCCCTCTCCGCGACCGCGACGGGGGCTTCTTCCGCTACGCGACGCAGGCCGACTGGAGCGATCCGCACTACGAGCGGATGCTGTACGACAACGCGCAGCTGCTGGACGTCGCGGCCGTCCTGCTCGGGCACGACGGCGCCCGGGTGGAGGAGCTGACCGGGATCGCGGAGGGCGTCGCCGCGTTCCTCCTGACCACTCTCGAGCGGCCGGGCGGCGGCTTCGCGTCGGCGCAGGACTCGGAGAGCATCGTCGACGGTCAGCGCTCGGAGGGCGGCTACTACCTCGCCGAGGACCGGTCCCGCCTCGCGCCACCCGCTCTCGACGAGAAGGTCGTCACCGGCTGGAACGGCCTGGCGATCCGCGCGCTCGCCCGCGCCGGACGCGTGCTCGGACGGGAGGAGTGGATCGACGCCGCCCGGCGCGCGGCGGACGCGGTGCTGCAGCGGCACCTCGTCGACGGCTGCGTCGCGGTGCGCGCCTCCCTCGACGGTGCCGTCTCCGCGGCCCGCCCGGCGCTGGAGGACCTCGGGATGCTGGCCGGCGGGCTCCTCGAGCTCGCCCTGGCGGAGGGCCGCCCGCGCTACGCGGTCGCGGCGCGCACCCTGATCGACGGCGCGCTCGACGCGGCCGACGGCCCGCTGCCGTTCGCGCTGCCCGGGGGAGGGGACCCGGCGCTGACCGCGCGGGGACTCCTGCTCGCGGCCGACCCCTCCGAGGGCGCCTACCCCTCGGGCCTGTCGGCGACGGCGGACGCGGCGCACGAGCTGTACCTGCTCACCGGATCGCAGCGCTACCGGGAGGCGGCCGAGGCGGTCGTCGCCTCGATCGCTCCGGGCGCGATCCGGCAGCCGATGGGCTTCGGCGCCGTGCTCGGGCTCGCCTCGCGGCTGGCTCGCCCGGTGCGGCAGCTGGTCGTCGTGGGCCCCGGAGCGGCGGAGGCGGTGCAGGGCGCGCGGTCCGCCGGGATCGGCGTGCTGGTCGGCGTCTCCGACCAGGGCGCCCGGGACTGGGCGGACGCGGGCTTCGAGCTGTTCGAGGGGCGGATCTCGCGGGAGGGGCTGCCGACCGCCTACTCCTGCGAGGCCTTCGTCTGCGCCCTGCCGACGACCCGCCTCCCGGAGGAGCTGCTCACGCGGCCGTGACCACCAGCGGCGCCTCGGGGTCGGCGGCCCACTCGTTGAGCGAGCCGTCGTAGACGACCGCCGTGTCGACTCCGAGCACCGCCAGTGCGAGCGCATCGGCCGTCGCGGCGATCCCGCCGCCGCAGTAGAGGACGATTCGCTCGGCCTGGAGAGCGTCTCCGAACAGAGACCGCAGCCGCTCCGGCGGCAGGAGCGTGTTGTCGGCCCGGTCGACGAGCCGCCCGGCGGGGACGCTCCGCGAGCCCGGCAGGTGTCCGAGGCGGGGTCGGCGCCCCTCCTCCCCGGTGAACTCCTTCGGCGGGACCGCGCAGACCAGCGCCCCGGGAGCCTCGCCGCGCACGACGCTCTCGACGCCGGCCTTGTCGATCCAGAGCGGCCGCTCCTCGCGCACGCTGATGCCGCCGCTCACGGCGGGCTCGACGTGCCCCGTCTCGATCGGGCGCTCCTCCCGCCGCCAGGCCGGGAGCCCGCCGTCGAGCACCGCGACGGCGTCGTGCCCGGCCGAGCGCAGCAGCCACCACAGGCGCGAGGCCCACTGGCCGACCGCGGAGTCGTACACGACGACCACCGAGTCGTCGTCGATGCCGAGCGCGGCCGTCGCGGCGGCGAAGCGCTCCGGGTCGAGCCGGGTGAAGGGCAGGGGAGCCGCCGGATCGGACAGCTGCTCGAGCAGGTCGCCGAACACGGCGCCGGGGACATGCCCCTCGAGGAGGTACTGCTCGTCGCCGCTCAGGTAGCCGGGCCGCCCGTCGAAGCCGGGCACGAGCAGCACGCTGGCGTCGACGACGACGAGGTGCTCGCGGCCGAGCTGGTCGGCGAGCCACTGGGTCGAGACGATCGGCCGGGCGAGGTACGGGACGGAGGAGGTGCTCACCCGCCCCACGCTAGGCGCGACCGCCGACATGTGCGCCCCCGTGCGTCACGCACGGTCACGGACGCCACGGGCGCTCAGCACTCGATGACGTTGACCGCGAGGCCGCCCTCGCTCGTCTCCTTGTACTTCGACGACATGTCGATGCCGGTCTGGCGCATCGTCTCGATGACCGCGTCGAGCGAGACGCGGTGGTCGCCGTCGCCGTGCAGCGCGAGGCGGGCTGCGCTCACCGCGGTGGAGGAGGCGATCGCGTTCCGCTCGATGCACGGGATCTGCACGAGGCCGCCGACCGGGTCGCAGGTCAGTCCGAGGTGGTGCTCCATCGCGATCTCGGCCGCGTTCTCGACCTGGCGCGGAGTGCCGCCGAGCACCGCGCAGAGCGCTCCGGCGGCCATCGCGCAGGCCGAGCCGACCTCGCCCTGGCAGCCCGCCTCCGCACCGGAGATCGAGGCGTTCGTCTTGCAGAGCGAGCCGATCGCGGTGGCGGTGAGGAGGAAGCGGCGCAGCCCCGCGCGGTCGGCGCCCGGGACGAAGCGGAGGTAGTAGTGCCCGACGGCGGGGATGATGCCCGCCGCTCCGTTCGTCGGAGCCGTCACGACGCGCCCGCCCGCGGCGTTCTCCTCGTTCACCGCGAGGGCGAAGGCGTGGAGCCACTCCACCGAGGTCGCGCGGGCGCGGTCGAGAGGGTCCTCCTCGAAGGCCTCGAGGCGCTCGCGCAGCACCGAGGCGCGGCGGCGGACGCCCAGGCCGCCCGGCAGCACGCCGTCGGTCGCCAGGCCGTGTTCGACGCAGGCGGCCATGGCGTCCCAGATCGCGTCGAGGCGGGCGTCGATGTCGACCCCGGGGTGCAGAGCGCGCTCGTTCGCGGCGGCGATCTCGGCGATGCCGGAGCGGGTCCGGTCGCAGGTCGCCAGCAGGTCGAGCCCGGAGACGAAGGGGTAGGGGTGCGGGGCCAGCGCAGCCAGCTCGGCGCGCTCGCCCGCGCGCCGGATGAAGCCGCCGCCGATCGAGTAGTAGGTCTCCTCCCACACCGGCAGCGGGTCGTCTCCGACCCAGACGCTGAAGGTGAGGGCGTTCGGGTGCTCCGGCAGCCTCGTGCGCGGCTCGAAGACGACGTCGTCGCGCGTCATCGCGAGGCGCTGCTCGCCGGCCAGGAGGATCGTCCCCTCCGCGTCGAGGCGCTGCCAGGCCCCGCGCACCAGCGCCGGGTCGCACGTCTCGGGGTCCAGGCCGGCGAGACCGGCGACCACCGCGTCGGGGGTGCCGTGGCCGATCCCGGTGGAGCCGAGCGAGCCGTAGAGGGTGCATCCCACCCGGCTCACGCGGCCGAGGAGCCCGGCGTCGCGGATCCGCTCGGCGAGGGCGAGGGCGGCGCGCATCGGTCCGACGGTGTGCGAGCTGGACGGGCCGATCCCCACGCTGAACAGGTCGAGGACGGAGACGTAGGCGCTCATCCACCGAGACTACGCCGGGGCCGGCGGAGTGCGCCGCCCGAGCCGCGCCCGCGACGAAGAGCCACGGAGATCCGGCGTCGACGAGGGTCGGCGGCGGATCAGCGCAGCGTCTTGCGCGCCGAGATCTGGCCGGTGTCGAAGCCGAGCAGGTGCAGGCCGCCGTGGAAGCGGGCGTGCTCGACCTTGATGCAGCGGTCCATCACGACGGTCAGGCCCTTCGACTCGCCGTACTCGGCCGCCTCCTGGTTCCAGATCCCCAGCTGCACCCAGACCGTGGGCGCGCCGACGGCGAGGACGTCGTCGATCACGGCGGGGATGTCGCTCGCCTTGCGGAACACGTCCACGATGTCGGGCACGACCGGGAGCTCGGCGAGGCTGCGGTAGACCGGCTGCCCCAGGATCTCGGTGGCGTTCGGGTTCACGAAGTAGAGCTCGTAGTCGCTCGACTGCTGCAGGTAGGTGGCGACGAAGTAGGAGGAGCGGGCCGGGTTCGGCGAGGCGCCGACGATCGCCACGGTCCTCGCGCGGCGGAGGATGTCGAGTCGCCTGCGGGCGTCGGGGCCCACCCAGGTGCGCTGCGAGCGCAGCATCCTCGCCAGCGGCGAGTTCGCCGGGACCGAGCAGCTCAGCCCGTTGGACAGCTGGACGACCGTGTCGGCGGTGTCGGTGGTGCTCATGCTCAGACCTCCACGGCCGGGGTGTGCAGGGTGGTGGTCGTGTCCTCGGGGAGCTCGGTCGGAGCGTCGGGGGTGCCGTGCTCCTCGACCGCGCGGGCGAGCGCCTGGTCGAGATCGTAGATGATGTCGTCCGCGTCCTCGATGCCGACGGAGAGGCGGACGAGTCCGGGGAGGACGCCCGCGTGGAGGAGCTGGTCCTCGGTGAGCTGGGCGTGGGTGGTCGAGGCGGGGTGGATCACCAGCGTCTTGGCGTCGCCGATGTTGGCGAGGTGGCTGGCGAGGTCGACCGATTCGATGAAGGTCTGGCCGACGGCGCGGCCGCCCTTGACCACGAAGCTGAAGACCGAGCCCGGTCCCTTCGGCAGGTACTTCTGCGCGCGGTCGTGGTGCGGGTGCGCGGGCAGCCCGGCCCAGTAGACCGCCTCGATGCGGGGGTCGGCGTCGAGCCACTCGGCGACGCGGCGCGCGTTGTCGACGTGCGCCTGGATCCGGTACGGCAGCGTCTCGACGCCCTGGGCGAGCAGGAACGCGGAGTGCGGAGCGAGGACCGGCCCGATGTCGCGCAGCTGCTCCGCGCGCAGGCGCGTGAGGAAGCCGTACTCCCCGAAGTTGCCGTCCCACGACAGGTCTCCGTAGGAGGCGACCGGGTCGTGCAGCAGCGGGAACTTCTCGGGGGAGTAGTGGAAGCGCCCCGACTCGACGACGACGCCGCCGAGCGTGGTGCCGTGTCCGCCGAGGAACTTGGTGGCCGAGTGGATGACGATGTCGGCGCCCCACTCGATCGGGCGGACGAGGTAGGGCGTGGCGACCGTGGAGTCGATGATCAGCGGGATGCCGGCGGCGTGCGCGACCGCGGCGAGGCCCTCGATGTCGGCGATCTCGCCGGAGGGGTTCGCGATCGTCTCGGCGTAGAGCACCTTGGTCTTCTCGGTGATCGCCGCCGCGTAGTCGGCGGGGTCGCTCGAGCGGACGAAGGTGGTGTCCACTCCGAAACGGCGGAGCGTGACGTCGAGCTGGGTGATCGATCCGCCGTAGAGGTTGGCGGAGGACACCACGTGGTCGCCCGCGCCGACGAGCGCCGCGAAGGTGATGAACTGCGCCGAGAGCCCGGAGGCCGTGGCGACGGCGCCGAGGCCGCCCTCGAGGCTCGCGACGCGCTCCTCGAAGGAGGCGACCGTGGGGTTCGACAGGCGCGAGTAGACGTTGCCGTACTTCTGCAGCGCGAAGCGGGCCGCGGCGTCGGAGGTGTCGTCGAAGACGAAGGCGCTGGTCTGGTAGATCGGCAGAGCGCGGGCGCCCGTCACCGCGTCGGGGATGTTGCCCGCGTGGATCGCACGCGTCTTGAAGCCGTACTCACGATCTGCCATGCGATCGACGCTAGCGGGAGCCGCCGACACAGCCGCGCCGGAGCGACGCATCGCGTAACAGAGCGGCCCCGCAGTGCAGAGCGACCGTGCGCGACAGAGCGGTCGAGCGGATCGGAGCGCCGATCAGAGCGCCAGCTGCACCGCGGCCAGTCCCATCGCCGCGATCGCCGCCCACGACACCAGGGCGACGAGGAGAGCACGCCACCCCGTCGTCACGAGCGCGCGCACCCGGACGGCGCTGCCGAGCGCGAAGAGGGCCGCGGCGAGGAGCCAGGTCTGCGCGGTGTCGGCGGCGGCGAGCAGTCCCTCCGGCAGGGGGAGGAGCGTGCGCAGCAGCACCGCGGCGAGGAACCCGACCACGAACAGCGGCACGATCGCCGGGCGCGTCCCGCCGGTCCCGCCTCGGCGCCTCGTGACCGCCGCCGCCACCGCGACCATCGGCGCCAGCATGACCACTCGGGTGAGCTTCACCACGACCGCGACGGCCAGCGCCGACGCTCCCGCCACCTGGGCCGTCGCCACGACCTGGCCCACGTCGTGGACCGAGGCGCCGACCCAGTGCCCGAACTGCACGTCGGAGAGCCCGAGCGGCTGCTGCAGTGCGGGGAGCACTGCGATCGCGAGCGTGCCGCAGAGCGTCACCAGCGCGACCGGCGTCGCCTGCTCCTGCTCCTTCGCCCGGGTCGCTCCGGCCATCGCGCCGATCGCCGAGGCCCCGCAGATCGAGAAGCCCGCCGCGAGCAGCAGCGGCTCCTGCCCGGGCAGCCGGAGCGCCCGGCCCAGCGCCCAGGTCAGGCCGAAGGTGGCCAGGACGATCCCGACGACGACCAGGATCGCGCCCCAGCCCAGCGCAGCGATGTCGATCAGAGAGAGCTTCAGCCCGAGCAGGACGATGCCGGCGCGCATCAGCGAGCGGGACGAGAACTTCAGGCCCGGCGCCAGCGCCCCGCTCAGCAGGGGGCGCGCCGCGGGCAGCTGCGCCACGAGGATCCCGAGCGCGACCGCCGCGGTCAGCATCGGCACTGCCGGCACCGTCGCGTGCAGCAGGGCCGCGATCACCGCCGCGACGGCGCAGGCCGCGACTCCCGGGCCCAGCCGCCGGATCATACCCACGAGGGCAGCCACATGTGGGCCTGCCAGAAGGTGAAGGACGTCTGCGCGCCGATCCAGAGCGGCAGGAAGTAGGCCGTCAGCGCGGCCGCCGCCACCGCGAAGACGAGCACCACGAGGACGCCGCGGGTGCGCCGCCTCCGCTCGTCGCCCGGACTCCCGATCACGATCCCGGCCGTCAGCGCCAGTGCCAGCATCATGTAGGGCTCGAAGACGACGCAGTAGAACTGGAACACCGTGCGGTCGAGGTAGAGGAGCCACGGCAGGTAGCCCGCGACGATCCCCATCAGCACGTAGCCGGCGCGCCACTCCCGGTACCGCGCGAGCCGGTAGAGGAGGTACACCAGCGCCAGGACCCCGGCGTACCAGATGAGCGGATTGGCGACCGAGGTGATCGCCTCGTCGCAGCGTGCGGCGGTGCAGCCGTCGACGCCCGTCGCCTGGTCGACGAAGTACATGCTGGTCGGTCGGAGCATGAGCAGCCAGGTGAGCGGGTTCGCCTCGTAGGGGTGCGAGGCCCGCAGGTTGATCGAGTAGTCGTACATCTGCACGTGGTAGTGCCAGAGGCTCTGCGCCCAGTCCGGCACCCAGGCCAGAGCCCCGGTCCAGGCGTTGCCGGGGGCCTCCGACGCCCACTGCCGGGCCCATCCGCCGGAGGTGCGCAGCCAGCCCGTCCAGGTCACGAGGTAGGCGATCAGGGCGATCGGCACGACCAGGAGGAAGGTGACCGGACCCTGCTTGAGGATCGCGCCGCTGCCCCAGAACGGCACGCCCGCGCGGCGCCGCATCAGCGCGTCGACGACCACCGCGTACACGCCGTACGCCGCGAGGAAGTAGACGCCCGTCCACTTCACGCCCGCGGCCAGGCCGAAGAGCACGCCGGCCGCGAGCAGCCAGGGCCGCCACCACAGGACCGGCCCCCAGCTCGGCAGCGCTCCCGCCGCCACCTTCCGCGCCAGCTGCAGGTCGGCCCAGCGCCGGTCCAGCAGCACCGCCGCGACCCCGCAGAGCGCGACGAACATCAGGATCCCGTCCAGGAGCGACACCCGCGACATCACGATCGCGTGGCCGTCGAGCGCGAGCATCAGCCCCGCGAAGGAGGAGAGGAGGGTGGAGCGGAACAGGAGGCGGCCGATCACGATCACCAGCGCGACGGCGAGGATACCCACGACGGCGGTCGCGACGCGCCAGCCGACGCTGTCGTCCGCGCCGAACACGCCCATCCCGAGCCCGATGATCCACTTGCCCAGCGGCGGATGCACCACGAAGGACGGCGCCCCCGTGAAGGTGTCCACGTCGCCGGCCGCGAAGCCGGGGTCCGGGTTCTCGGGCCAGGCGCCCTCGAACCCGAGGTTCCAGAGGGTCCAGGCGTCCTTCACGTAGAAGGTCTCGTCGAACACGAGCGAGCGCGGGTGGCCGAGGTTCCACAGCCGCAGCACCGCGGCCAGGGCGACCACCAGCAGCGGCAGTCCGAGCTCGTACAGCCGGCGGCGCGCGGGGGAGGCGACGAGCCGGGCGTGCAGGTCGTCGAACCAGGAGCCGCGCGGCACGTCCGGGAGCGGGGTGCGCTCCCGCGGTGCGGACGCCTCGGCGGGCTCCACCGGGACCGAGCGCACCGATCCCGCCGCGTCCAGGAGCAGGTCGTCGAAGTCGCGCTGCGGTCGGTCCGTCACCCGGCCATGCTAACGGGGCGCGTCCTCCCGGGACGGCGGCGATCCGCGGCGGGAGGCCCCGGACCCGGCCTGGGAGACTGGCGGCATGATCATCCTCGCCGGCACTCCCATCGGAAACCTCGGCGACGCCTCTCGCCGGCTCGTGGAGGCGCTGGGCTCCGCCCGCCACGTCGCCGCCGAGGACACGCGCGTGACCATCCAGCTGATGCGCGCCCTGGGCGTCGAGAACCGGCCCGCCCTCTACGCCCTGCACGACCACAACGAGCGCGAGCGCGCCGCCGAGCTGGTGGAGCTGGCCCGCGAGGAGGACCTGCTCGTGCTGAGCGATGCTGGCATGCCCACGGTCTCGGACCCGGGCTACCACCTGGTCGAGGCGGCGGTGGCGGCGGGAGTCGCGGTCACCGCGCTGCCCGGTCCCTCGGCGGTGCTGATGGCGCTCGCCGTGTCCGGGCTCCCGACGGACCGCTTCAGTTTCGAGGGGTTCCTGCCCCGCCGGCACGGCGAGCGGGTCTCGACCTTCCGGGCGCTCGTCGACGAGCGGCGCACCATGGTCTTCTTCGAGTCCCCGCACCGGATCGGCGACGCGCTCGCCGACCTGGTCGAGGCGATGGGCCCGGAGCGGCGCGTCGTCGTCTGCCGCGAGCTCACCAAGATGTTCGAGGAGGTCCGGCGCGGCACGGCGGCCGAGCTGGCCGAGTGGGCGGCCGACGGCCTGCGCGGCGAGATCTGCCTGGTCGTCGAGGGAGCCCCCGCGAGGGAGGCGTCGCTCGAGGACGCGCTGGCCGACGTGCTGGCCCGCGTCGAGGCCGGATCGCGGCTCAAGGAGGCGTCGGCCGAGGTCGCCGAGATCACCGGGCTCTCGCGCCGCGCGCTCTACGAGGCGGCGCTCGCCTCCCGCCGCGGCTGAGGACTCCCTCCCCGGCGGCGATCGCGGCCGGTCGTCCACGGCGTCCGTCACACGCCGGGAGCGGTGCCGCGCGGTGAATAGGATGGTCGCCATGTCCGACGGCGCCTCCTTCTACCTCACGACCCCGATCTTCTACGTGAACGACGTCCCGCACATCGGGCACGCGTACACCGAGGTCGCCGCCGACGTGCTCACCCGCTGGCACCGCCAGGCGGGCGACGACACCTGGCTGCTGACCGGCACCGACGAGCACGGCCAGAAGATCCTCCGCACCGCCACCGCCAACGGCACGACCCCCCAGGAGTGGGCCGACCGCCTCGTGAGGACCGCCTGGCAGCCGCTGCTCGAGACCATCGACATCGCCAACGACGACTTCATCCGCACCACGGACGCGCGGCACGAGGTCAACGTCCAGAAGTTCCTGCAGAAGCTGTACGACGAGGACGCGATCTACACCGGCGAGTACGAGGGCTACTACTGCGTCGGCTGCGAGGAGTACAAGCAGCTGTCCGACCTCGAGGAGGGCACCGGCGACTACGCCGGCCAGTACGTCTGCAAGATCCACTCGAAGCCGGTCGAGCTGCTGAAGGAGAAGAACTACTTCTTCAAGATGAGCGAGTACACCGAGCGGCTGCTCGCGCTCTACGAGGAGCGTCCCGACTTCGTCCAGCCCGAGTCGGCGCGCAACGAGGTCGTGAGCTTCGTCCGCCAGGGCCTGGCCGACCTGTCGATCTCCCGCTCCAGCTTCGACTGGGGCGTGAAGGTCCCGTGGGACGACTCCCACGTGGTCTACGTCTGGTTCGACGCGCTGCTCAACTACATCACCGCGGTCGGCTACGGCCAGGACGAGGCGGAGTTCGAGCGCCGCTGGCCCGCGACCCACATCGTCGGCAAGGACATCCTGCGCTTCCACGCGGTGATCTGGCCCGCCATGCTCATGGCCGCTGGCCTCGAGGTCCCCCGGCAGGTGTTCGGCCACGGCTGGCTGCTGGTCGGCGGCGAGAAGATGTCGAAGTCGAAGCTCACCGGCATCGCGCCCGAGCAGATCACCGACACCTTCGGCTCCGACGCCTTCCGCTACTACTTCCTCCGGGCCATCACCTTCGGCCAGGACGGCTCGTTCTCGTGGGAGGACCTGTCGGCGCGCTACCAGTCCGAGCTCGCGAACGGCTTCGGCAACCTCGCCTCGCGGGTCGTCGCGATGCTGCACCGCTACTACGACGGCGTCGTGCCCGCGCCGGGGGAGCCGACCGAGGCGGAGGAGCGCGTGCAGCGCATCGTCGCCGAGGCCGCCGCGTCGGCCGACCGGTCGATCGACGCGCTCGCGATCCACGATGCGATCACCGCCGTGTGGAGCATCGTCGAGGAGCTCAACGGCTACATCACCGAGCAGGAGCCGTGGGCGCTGGCCAAGCGCGAGGAGCGCGAGCGCCTCGGCACGGTGCTCTACACCGCGACGGAGGGGCTCCGCGCCCTGGCCGTGCTGCTCTCGCCGGTCGTGCCGCGCGCGACGGCGTCCCTCTGGGACGCGCTCGGCGTGACGGAGTCGCTGGGCGCCCTCACCGCACAGCCGATCCGCGAGGCGGGCCGGTGGGGAGTCCTCCCCGTCGGCACCACCGTCGGCACGCTCGCCGCGCTCTTCCCGCGCATCGAGGCTCCCGCGTCCTGACGGCCGCGCCTCGACCCGTGGACCGAGCAGCCGAGCGGCGCGGAGTCGCCGGCGGAGGATCCGCAGGAGAGTGCCCGATGACTGCGATCCGAACGCGAGGGGCCGGGTGCGAGCGGCCCTCCGCTCCGTTGGTGCGCTGATGACGCGCGAGGTCCTCGACGCTCTCGAGCAGGCGGCCGAGCTCACCCGGCGCCACGTCGGGCACCCCGAGCGTGCCGCCGCGCTCGCCCTGCGCCTGCACCGGGTGACCGCTCCGACCGAGCTCGTCTACACCCGGTTCCCGCCGACCCTCAGCCTGGTGCTGGCCGGCCGGAAGCGCTCGGTGGTCGGCGACTCCGACGAGCGGTGGGGCGCCGGCCGCTTCCTGATCACCCCCGTCGATCTGCCTGTGGTCGCGGCCGTCGTGGAGACCGGCGACCGCGGCGACTTCCTGTCGGCCAACTGGCATCTCGACCCGCTCGTGGTGGCCGAGATCGCGGCGCTCGCCCCCCGGACGGCCCCGCGGGCTCCCGCCCCGCGGATCGGCACGGTCACGGAGGAGATGGCCGACTCGCTGCGCCGACTCTTCCGTCTGCTCGACGCCCCCGCCGACATCCCGGTGCTCGCCCCCGCGATCACGCGCGAGCTCGTGCTGCGCTGCGCTCCACCCCGGGCCGCTCGTCCAGATCCACTGAGCGGCGGGCGCTGTCGCGGGGACTCCGAGCGGCGCGTACCGCGGCGTCAGACGCGGGCGCCGACGATGCCTCCGTCGACGTCGAGCGTCGTGCCGTGGACGTACGAGGCCTCGTCCGAGACGAGCCAGCGCACGGCCAGGGCGATCTCGTCCGGACGTCCGGGCCGGCCGGCGGGGGCGGACGCGGTCATCTGCTCCAGGATCGCCGCGGCGTGCTCGTTGCCGGGCGTGAGAGTCGCGCCGGGCGCGACGGCGACCACGCGCACGCCGCTCGGGCCGTACTCGGCCGCCCACGCCCGCGTGAGGTGCTCCAGCGCCGCCTTGGTCGCGGGGTAGAGCGCGGTCCCGGGCGTTCCCACCCGTCCCATCCACGAGGTGATGTTGACGACCACTCCGCTCCCGCGCTCGGCCATGGCCGGGGCGATCGCCGCGACGAGCTGGTGCGGCACGCGGATGTTCGTGGTGAGGAGGGACTCGACATCGGCGTCGCTGAGGTCGGCGGTCGGCCCCACCGGGAACACTCCGGCGTTGTTGACGAGGACGTCGATCCGCCCGTCGAGGAGGGTCAGCGCCCGGGCGGCGACGGCGCGGGTCTCCTCCGGCGTGCCCGCGAGGTCGGCGACGAGCGCGGAGGCGGTGCCCCCGTCGGCGCGGATGCCGCGGACGACGGACCCGACCCGCTCGGGGTCGCGTCCGTGCACGAGGACGTGAGCGCCGGCCCCGGCGAGGCGGCGGGCGATGGCCGCGCCGATCCCGCTCGAGGATCCGGTGACGAGGGCGTGGCGCCCGGCGAGGGAGCCGGGTGCGGAGTGGGCGAGGAGCTCGGTGTCTGTCATGGCTCCAGCCTCCCGGCGGCGCGGGAGGCGGGCTGTCCCGATCCGATCGGGTGCTGACCCGATCCGCTCAGGGCGCCTCAGCGGCCGCCTCTCGGCCCTCGTCCACCCGGGACTCCGGCCCGCGCGAGCCCTCCCGGTAGCCTGGAGCGCATGACCGACAGCCAGCACGTCCGCTCCCGCGAGGCCTCGTCCGGCCGCGACCTGACGTACCCGCCGCTGCCCGAGGCGCTCGTCGTCCCCGTCTACGACAACCACACGCACCTCGAGATCGCCGACGGCCTCGAGCCGCTCGACCACCGCGAGCAGCTCGACCGGGCCTCCACCGTCGGGGTCCGCGGCGTCGTCCAGGTCGGCACCGACGTCGAGACGAGCCGCTGGTCGGCCGAGCAGGCGGCGAGCGAGCCGCGGATGCTGGCCGCCGTCGCGATCCACCCCAACGAGGCGCCCGAGCTGGAGCAGCGCGGCGAGCTCGACGCCGCCCTCGCCGTGATCGCCGAGCTGGCGGAGCAGCCGCGGGTGCGCGCCATCGGCGAGACCGGGCTCGACTTCTTCCGCACCGGCGAGAGCGGCCGCGCCGCGCAGTTCCGCTCCTTCGAGGAGCACATCCGCATCGCGAAGGAGCACGACCTCGCGCTGCAGATCCACGACCGCGACGCGCACCGCGAGGTCATCGAGACCCTGCGCCGCGTCGGCGCCCCCGAGCGCACCGTCTTCCACTGCTTCTCCGGGGACGCGGAGATGGCGCGGATGTGCACGGACGAGGGCTGGTACCTCTCCTTCGCCGGCACCGTGACGTTCAAGAACGCCGAGCCGCTGCGGGAGGCGCTCGTCGCGACCCCGCGGCACCTCATCCTGGTCGAGACCGACGCGCCGTACCTCACTCCGTCGCCCTTCCGCGGCCGCCCGAACGCGCCCTACCTCCTCCCGCACACCCTGCGCTCGATGGCCGCGACCCTCGAGACCGACGTCGGCCACCTGGCCGCGACGATCGCCTCGAACACGGAGGCCGTGTACGGCGAGTGGGGCGGCGAGGTCGGCTCCGAGCCGACGGAGCCGGTCGGACCCCTCGCATGAGCGGCCGCCACGCCGCCGAGCCGACGGCCGCCGCGATCCCGCGCCTGCTGGGCCCGGCCGAGATCCGCGACCTCGCCGGCCTCCTCGACGTCACGCCGACCAAGAAGCTCGGCCAGAACTTCGTGCACGACGCCAACACGGTCCGCCGCATCGTCAAGCTCGCTCGGGTGCGCCCGGGGGAGACCGTCGTCGAGATCGGCCCCGGCCTCGGATCGCTGACCCTCGGCCTGCTCGAGGCGGGCGCACAGGTCGTGGCCGTCGAGATCGACGGGCGCCTCGCCGAGCAGCTGCCGCGCACCGTCGAGCTGATGGCGCCAGGCGCCGATCTCGCGGTCGTGCACGCCGACGCGATGAAGGTGCTCGACCTGCCGGGGGAGCCGGTCCGGCTCGTCGCCAACCTCCCGTACAACATCTCGGTGCCGGTGCTCCTGCACTTCCTCGAGCACTTCGCCAGCATCCGGTCCGGAGTGGTGATGGTGCAGTCCGAGGTCGGGCACCGGCTCGCCGCCGGTCCCGGCTCCAAGGTCTACGGCGGCCCGAGCGTCAAGGCGGCGTGGTTCGGCTCCTGGACGACGGGCGGCGCGGTCTCGCGTCAGAT
Source organism: Rathayibacter sp. AY1G1 (assembly GCF_002932095.1). Taxonomy (NCBI): domain Bacteria; kingdom Bacillati; phylum Actinomycetota; class Actinomycetes; order Micrococcales; family Microbacteriaceae; genus Rathayibacter; species Rathayibacter sp. AY1G1. Next base: position 5,613 of record NZ_PSUZ01000015.1, on the reverse strand, counting down.
CTTCTGGCCGGTGCCGAACGTCGACAGCGTGCTCGTCGCGTTCGACCGCGGCGAGGAGCCGGGCGACGAGACCCTGCGCCGCGCCGTCTTCGCGGTCGTCGACGCGGCGTTCGCGCAGCGGAGGAAGATGCTCCGCCAGTCGCTCGCGACCCTCTTCGGCGACAGCGCCGCAGCGATCGTCGCGCTCGAGCGGGCCGGCGTCCCGCAGACCGCGCGCGGCGAGGAGCTGGACGTCGCCGCCTTCGTCCGCCTGGGCCGCGAGCTCGATCCGGCGCGGGTCCCCGTGCGCGGCGCGGCGGTGCCCGACGGGTCGCTGGCGGAGACCGACGGGGACGACGCGGACGGCGACGGGGAGCCCGCCCCGGGTGCGGACGAGGGCGCCTCCGCCACCCTGTAGCGTGGATGCATGGCCCACCGCGCGACGTCGAACCGGGTCCACGCGCGGGCGCCCGGCAAGATCAACGTGTTCCTCAAGGTCGGCGCCGTGCGCGACGACGGGTACCACGAGCTGGCCACCGCGTTCCAGTCGCTCTCCCTCTACGAGGACGTGTTCGCGGAGGAGGCGGCCGACTTCTCGGTCTCCTTCTCGGGCTCGATCGACACCTCCCGCCTGGCCGTCGACGGCTCCAACCTCGCGATCAAGGCGGCTCGGGCGCTCGCCCGGGCGACCGGCTACCGCGGCGGCGTGCACCTCGAGATCGAGAAGAACGTCCCCATCGCCGGCGGCATGGGCGGCGGCTCGGCCGACGCAGCCGCGACCCTGCTCGCCTGCGACGCGCTCTGGGGCACGGCCTGCACGAGGGAGCAGCTGCTCGGCATCGCCGCGAGCCTCGGCGCCGACGTCCCCTTCTCCTTCACCGGCGGCACCGCGATCGGGGTCGGCCGCGGCGACGAGCTGAGCCCGGCGCTCGCCAAGGGCCGCTTCGAGTGGGTGCTGGTCCTCTCGGAGGAGGGCCTGTCGACCCCCGAGGTCTACAGCGAGCTCGACCGGCACCGCGAGCGCCACCTGCACGACTTCCGCCCGATCTCGGCGACCCCCGCCATCGATCCCAACGTGCTGCAGGCCCTCCGCGCCGGGGACGCCGCCATGCTCGCCGACGCGATGCACAACGACCTCCAGGCGCCGGCGCTGCACCTGCAGCCAGGGCTCGCCCGCATCCTCGAGCTCGGCGAGGGCCGCGGAGCGCTCGGCGGCCTCGTCTCGGGGTCCGGACCGACCGTCGCGTTCCTCGCTCCGGACGCCGATGCGGCGGCCGACCTGCAGCGCGAGCTGAGCTCCGCGCGGCTGAGTGCCGTGCGGGTCTCCGGCCCGGTCCACGGGGCGCGCCTGCTGTCGACCTAGTCGCGGGGGCGGTGCCTCCGGAGCGGGGCGCGGGAGCCCCGCGCCCGGCGCCCTCCACAGACGGTCCGCAGAGAAGTTCCGACCTCGTGGCTTAGAGTGCCGCTCATGTCCCGCCGAGCCACCCTCTTCGCGATCCTCTCCGGGATCGTGGCCGCCGTCGTCGCCCTCGCGGCCGCCGAGGTCGTCGCGGTCTTCACCGGAGCGGGCGGCAGTCCGCTGGTCGCGGTCGGCGGCTTCGTCATCGACATCGTGCCCCCGGGCGTGAAGGACACGGTCATCGCGCTCTTCGGCACCGGCGACAAGCTCGTGCTGCTGGTCTCGATCGGCCTCGCGATCGCGCTGCTGGCCGTCGGCGCGGGAGTCCTCGAGTACCGCCGCCCGCCGTTCGGCGTGCTGCTGCTGGCCGTCGTCGCGGGCGCCGGTGCGCTCGCCGCCGTCAGCCGCGAGGGCGCCTCCGGGATCGACGCGGCGCCGAGCATCGTGGGCATGGTGGCCGGTGCCGCGGTGCTCCGCTCGGCCTCCGTCCGCCTCCGCGGCTGGCAGGAGGAGCGCGAGAGCGACTCCCCGGACCGCCGGTCGTTCCTCCGCCTGGTCGGGATCGCCGGAGTCGCCGCGGTCGCCGCCGGCATCGGCGCCCGCTTCCTCACGTCCGCCTCCGCCGCCGTCACCGCCGTGCGCGAGGCCGTGTCCCTGCCGGCTCCCGCCTCGGCCGCCGCGCCCGTCCCGGCCGGCGCCGTGCTCGACGACATCGACGGCATCAGCTCCTACGTCACTCCCAACGCCTCGTTCTACCGGATCGACACCGCGCTCTCGGTGCCGTCGGTCGAGCCCGCCGACTGGTCGCTGAAGATCACCGGCATGGTGGAGGAGGAGATCGAGATCACCTGGGACGAGCTGCTCGCACTGCCGCTCGAGGAGCACCTGGTCACCCTGTCCTGCGTGTCCAACGAGGTCGGCGGCGACCTGATCGGCACCGCCCTCTGGCTGGGCTACCCGATCCGCGAGCTGCTGGCCCGGGCCCGGCCGACCGCCGGCGCCGACATGGTGCTCTCGCGGAGCATCGACGGCTTCACCGCCTCCAGCCCGCTCGACGTGCTGCAGGACGAGGACCGCGCGAGCCTGCTCGCCGTCGGGATGAACGGCGAGCCGCTCCCGGTCGAGCACGGCTTCCCCGTCCGGATGGTCGTCCCCGGCCTGTACGGCTACGTCTCGGCGACGAAGTGGGTCGTCGAGCTGAAGGTCACGACCTTCGCGGAGGACCTGGCGTACTGGTCGACGCGCGGCTGGACCGAGCGCGGTCCGATCAAGATCGAGTCGCGGATCGATGTGCCGCGCCAGGGCCAGCCCGTCGAGGCGGGGACGGTCGCCGTGGCGGGAGTCGCCTGGGCGCCGCACACCGGCATCGCGAAGGTGGAGGTGCAGATCGACGGCGGCGCCTGGCAGGAGGCGCGCCTCGCCGAGCAGGTCACCGCGGACACGTGGATCCAGTGGGTCCTCGAGTGGGACGCGACGGTCGGCGACCACGTCGTGACCGTGCGCGCCACCGACGCGGACGGCACGGTGCAGACCACGGTCGAGCGCCCGCCCGCTCCCGACGGTGCCACGGGACTGCACCGCCGCTCGGTGTCCGTCTCGGAGCCGGCAGCCGCGGGCTGAGGTCCGGGGGCCGCGACCCGGCCGCACTGTGATCGACCCGCGGCGGACCGCTCAGGCGGCACCGCCTAGGCTGGATCCCTATGGCACATCTGCTGGGCGCCGAGGCGCTGCGACTCGAGTACCCCACACGCGTGATCTTCGACGACGTCTCCCTGGGGATCGAGGAGGGCGACCGCATCGGGATCGTCGGACGCAACGGCGACGGCAAGTCGACCCTCCTGCGCCTGCTCGCGCAGCGCATCGAGCCGGACAGCGGCCGCGTCACGCACCGCCGCGGCGTCACGCTCGGGATGCTCGACCAGGCCGACACGGTCGATGAGGACCTCACCGTCGCCCAGGCCGTCGTCGGCGGGCTCCAGGAGCACGAGTGGGCGGGCGACGCGCGCACCCGAGACGTGATCGCGGGCCTGCTGCGCGACGTCCCCTGGGACGGAGTGGTCGGCTCCCTCTCGGGCGGGCAGCGGCGCCGGGTCGCCCTCGCGAAGCTGCTCGTCGGCGACTGGGACGTCGTCTTCCTCGACGAGCCCACCAACCACCTCGACGTCGAGGGCATCGCCTGGCTCGCCGAGCACCTCAAGCGCCGCTGGGCGGCGTCGTCGGGCGGGCTCGCGGTCGTCACCCACGACCGGTGGTTCCTCGACGAGATCTGCACCGCCACCTGGGAGGTGCACGACCGTCTCGTCGAGCCGTTCGAGGGCGGGTACGCGGCGTACATCCTGCAGCGCGTCGAGCGCGACCGGATGGCCTCGACCATGGAGGCCAAGCGCCAGAACCTGATGAAGAAGGAGCTCGCCTGGCTCCGCCGCGGCGCCCCCGCCCGCACGGCGAAGCCCAAGTTCCGGATCGACGCCGCGAACCAGCTGATCGAGGACGAGCCCCCGGTGCGCGACTCGGTCTCGCTCTCGCAGCTCGCCGTCTCGCGCCTGGGCAAGGACGTCGTCGACCTGCTCGACGTCACCGTCCGCTACGGCGAGCGGACCGTCCTCAACCGCATCGAGTGGCGGATCGCGCCCGGCGAGCGCACCGGCATCCTGGGCGTGAACGGCGCCGGCAAGTCGACCCTCCTCGGCCTGGTCGCGGGCAGCGTGGAGCCGACGAGCGGCCGGGTGAAGCGCGGCACCACCGTGCGCGTCGCGATCCTCGACCAGCAGCTGCGCGAGCTGACCGGGGTCCAGCACCGGCCCGTCCGCGAGATCATCGCGGAGCAGCGCACCAGCTACTCCATCGGCGGCAAGGAGATGACTCCGGGCCAGCTGCTCGAGCGCCTCGGCTTCTCGAGCGCGCAGCTCTCGACGCCGGTGAAGGACCTCTCGGGCGGTCAGCGCCGGAGGCTCCAGCTCCTGCTCATCCTGCTCAGCGAGCCCAACGTGCTGATCCTCGACGAGCCGACCAACGACCTCGACACCGATATGCTCGCCGCGATCGAGGACCTGCTCGACTCCTGGCCGGGCACCCTCCTCGTCGTCTCGCACGACCGGTACCTGCTCGAGCGCGTCACCGACCAGCAGTACGCCGTGATGGACGGCGCGTTCCGCCACCTGCCCGGCGGCGTCGAGCAGTACCTCGACCTGCGCCGCGCGCTCGAGAAGGGTGCGCCCGCGGCGGCGTCGTCGGGCTCCTCCTCCGCCGCGCCGGCGTCGAGCGGACTCGCGGGGGCCGAGCGCCGCACCGCGGAGAAGGAGGTGTCGGCGATCGACCGGCGCCTGCACAAGCTCACGCAGCTGACGAAGACCGTGCACGAGAAGATGGCGACGCACGACCAGGACGACTACGACGGCATCCTGGCGCTCAACGCCTCGCTCCGAGCCTACGAGGACGAGGCGGCCGAGCTCGAGCTGCGCTGGCTGGAGCTCTCGGAGCAGCTCGAGGGCTGACGCCGCTCTCCTCCGCGGCACCGGCAGCTGTCCCGTACCGCGTGGGCGGGCCGCCGTCGCGGGCCCGGGGCGACCGGCTCAGCCGAAGTCGAGGGAGAGCTTTCTGAGGAGCTGCGCCAGCCGCTCCTGCTGCGCGTGGGTGAGCGCGCCGAGCAGCTCCTGCTCCGCGTCGACCAGGCGGGTGATCGCCGCGTCGACCCGGGCGAGCCCCGACGGCGTCATCTGCACCAGCACGCCGCGCCCGTCGTTCGGGTCGTCGAGGCGCTCGACCAGGTCGCGCTCGACCAGCCGGTCGATGCGGTTGGTCATGGTGCCGCTGGTGACCATGGTCGCCTGGAGGAGCTGCTTGGGGCTCATCCGGTACGGCGCGCCCGCGCGCCGCAGGGCCGAGAGCACGTCGAACTCCCACGTCTCGAGCTCCGACCGGCCGAAGGCGCTGCCGCGCGCGCGCTCGAGCTGCTTGGCCAGCCGGCGCATCCGCGAGAAGACCTGGAGCGGCGTGAAATCGAGATCGGGCCGCTCCCGGACCCAGGCGTCGACGATCCCGTCGACCTCGTCATTCGCACTCACCCGTCCATTGTGGCGGCTGCGCGGCTCGGGCGACGCCGGGAGGCGGACGGGCCCGGGAGGCGGACGGGCCGGGAGGCGGTGCAGGACCTTCGGGGTGCGGGACTTCATGCGGGTGCCCTGGCCTGCCGCCAGGATCACGACGGCGAGCGTGCTGTCTGCCATGTTCTTCGC